>JAUXAB010000036.1 GCA_030615025.1 Phycisphaerae bacterium
AAGCCCGATGCCTGCGTTGTCGGCCAAAAACGTTCTCAACGTGGAGAAAACCACTTCTGGCGAGCATTTTTGGCCTGCCGCCTTGGCCTCGAACTTTTCGCTCGGCCTCATAACGACCCGGTTATTCGGATAAGCTCTAAGAGTCTTCCGCAAAACACATAAATCTCAACAAAATAGCGGCTCACAACCATTGTTTCACTGTTTTATCCTTCGACTTGGTTGTTACTCAATTGATTTTGTTGTGAATAATTGCAACAAGAATGGAAGGCATTTACCCTGCACATTCTTAAATCATTTTCATTATAACGTATAACGGTCGGTATGCAACTAAAATCTCCTTAATTTCAGTTGCTCTTCGGTGCCCGCACTTTGTTGGCCAATTCGTGCACCTTGTCTATGACCCGCTTCTCGACCGACGGTGCAAATGGCCCCGGCAGAGGGGTGTATCGCATCGCGCCGCCGCCTTCATACCCGCCTTCCTGCAGGACGCGCAGCGAGGGTATGTAACCAAAAACATCATTGCAGTAGCCGGCCACCCAAACCCGTGGACCGGGCAGTTCAGCTTTTAAACGAAGCGAATAATCAACAACGACTTCGCCGGCCAGCGCAACAAGAGTCAGGTCGCTGCCGAATTGGACAACTTGCACCAAATACGGATACGTTGTGCGAATCTTGCCTGTTTGCTCCAGCTCCTTCAACAGTACCTCTGCATGTCGGCGTTCATATTTATTAGTAGATTTCGCTTCCTTTTCGAGTTGTTCACGGCTGGGCGGTTCAGCAAACTCCAGCGTAACCGTTTCCAGGGCAGCCCGAATAGGTCCCCGAACCGACCGCGCTCGTGGGAGCAGCGCTGCTTCGACTGCATTAGCAAGTGAACGGCCATGCTGCATACAATATTCAAGATTGCCCCGCGGATACGGATTTTGGTCGCCGCCGCAGCCGGTTATGAAGAAGGACATTGCTCCAGGATGCGCTTCCTCCAGATACTGTTGGGCGAAACCGGAGTAATCGCCGCAGAACTTGTAGAAACTGAGCGTGGTATTATGGCACGCGTATCCGAACATCACCACTCGCAATTTGCCGTCCGGACTGTCAATACGTAAAACAGGGACATCTTGATCTACAGGACCATCAGGATTGGGGCGGATTTGGAAGCCCCGCTCTGTTTTTAATCGCCGGTTCATCGCAAAGCCCGCCCGGGCGTGTGTGTATGCCAATCGTGCCGGAGCGAGTTTCTCTATTGCTTGACCAATAAGCTGCAGAAGTTTTTGTTGTAAAGTTTCCACATATTGCCGGCTCTGTTGAATTTGCTGCGGTGATAGACCATAAAAGTTATTACCATAGATAGAATCTTTTCTTTCCTTTACGACTGGACCACAATGCGTGTGGGATGCGTTTAGCAGCAGGAGCTCAGGGGGTATTTTGTAGCATCGATTGACTTCCTTTTCCAGCCAATCTCGCATTGGACGCGGAATACCGAGCAAATCGACCGTGACGATTATCAGTTTTGTGCCTTGAGCCTCTTCCAGTGCCAGCGCTTTGGCGTGCAGGTCATGGACCTTTCCCTCCGAGGGTTTCGTTCGCGCCGCGTATCCGGCCATCCACATCGAACGGTCCGGCGTAATGACGGTCGAGGCGACCCCTGCTTTCCATTTTTCCTGCTGCTCATTTGCTCTGGCACAAGGTAAATGAGTTGTCTCCAGGCACATCAAACCGGCCACAGCAACCAGGCACAGCAGCAGCGTCACATTTAGCGTCGCCGGTTTCCATTGCGGAACGTTGATGGTTTGTCGATTCATCTTGTTACTCCTCACATTATGTTAGTTGGTTCAACGTAAGCTGCCAGAACTAACGGATTCTCTCGTCGCATCGTGTTCAGAGGCATTTGCGCTCTTGTGGGCCTTCCTTCCGGCCGCTATAATAACGGCAGAAGAATCTTATTCTCTTCGATAGGAGTTATTATAGCTCTGTGCACGAACTTTACAAGAACCAACCGGTGTACAAAAATAGCTCTCATTTGAGCGCAATGCAGGAGCTGCATATATGTTAGGTGTTAGACTTATTGACTGGATGGTCATTATCGTTTACCTGGTAGGTATTACCTTCATCGGCCTCTGGGCGGTAAAAAAGGTCCGCAGCTCCACGAGCTTCTTCATCGGCGACCGCAAGTTTGGCAAATTGATGATGGCGTTCCTGATGTTCGGAACCGGGACCCATTCCGACCAGGCAGTTACCGTCGCTGCTAAGACCTATCGTGCCGGTGTTTCCGGTATCTGGTACCAGTGGCTATGGCTTTTTGTAACGCCGTTTTTTTGGCTGATAGCCCCGTTTTTCCGCCGGATGCGGGCTGTGACGACCGGGGATTACTTTGAGGTCCGTTACGGGCGCGGTGTCAGTGGTCTCTATGCCGTGATGGGGATACTGCAAATGCTGGTCGCCATCGGGGTCATGCTCAAAGGCTCCGGGGCCATGGTCGAGGCCGTCTCCGGCGGCGCCATAAGTGCGAATCTGGCCATTATAACGATGACTGTTATGTTTGTCATTTACGGCGTTGCCGGTGGACTTATCGCTGCTATCACGACCAACTTCGTCCAGGGATTGCTGACTATTGTTTTGTCTTTCCTGATCCTGCCGTTTGCACTGGCGAAGGTCGGCGGCATGAGCGGTCTGCGGGAGTCCATCACTGACCCTGCCATGCTTTCCCTCGTGGCTCCGGGCGAGATTACCTTCTTTTTCATCGCCGTTATTGCCTTTAATGCTCTTGTCGGATGGGTAACTATGCCTGAAACCATGGCAAACTGTGCGGCAGGAAAAACAGAAATGGAGGGAAGATGCGGTGTCACTGTGGGGATATTCGGCAAACGGATATGCACCGTTGCCTGGATGTTGACGGGGCTGTGCGCTGTGGCTATGTATGCCAGTGTTGAGGATGTTGACCTGGTTTATGGGCGGATGGCGCGTGAGCTGCTGCCCGGCATTGCCCCCGGCCTGATTGGGCTGTTTATCGCCTCCATGCTTGCTTCGGTTATGAGCACGTGTGATTCGCTGATGGTGGTCGCCTCGGCCCTGTTTACTAAAAACATCTACAAAAAGTTTTGGGTGCCTGGCAAAGCCGACAGACATTATACCCTCATCGGCCGCATCGTATCGGTCATGATCGTTATCTGTGGGATCTTTTTCGCCTTCAGCCTGGAAAGCGTCGTTCATGGCCTGGAAATCTTCTGGATGGTATCTGCCATGATGGGAATTGCCTTCTGGGTAGGACTTTTCTGGCGCCGAGTCACGGTAGCCGGTGCCTGGTCTGGAACCCTGACCAGTTTCGGTGCACTTCTTCTCACCAGTAGAATCGCCTTTGGCGACTATGTTGTCTGGGACTTCAACGCACACTTAGCCGAGAAGCTGCCGGCCTTTATGCTGTGGGAGGACAAGCTCTACCTGCCCTGGCAGATGATTATTTATTTGAGTGCCGGCTTTGTAGTTCTGGTTGTGGTCAGCTTGTTTACAAAAAGAGTTCCAACGGAAAATCTGGATCGGCTTTATACCTGTCTGCGGACGCCTATCGGCCCCGATGAACCGGAGACCGAGCCGTTTACGCTCCCGCCAGGTGTGGAACCAGCTCCACGAAAAGTCCTCATAGACCACCCTGATTTTGAAATACCGAGGCCCAGCATTGTTGGTATCGTTGGCTTTCTCGCCGCCTGGGTAGGCGTGGGTCTGTTGATTGGCGCGGTTTACTGGATAATCGGTTAATTGGTTATTGGTGATTGGTTATTGGTTATTGGTTATTGGTTATTGGTGATTGGTGATTCGAATATACCAGTTACTATTTACCAGTTACCAGTTACGAGTTACCAGTTAAGGAGTTTGGTTATGGTGCGAAATGCCGTTTTGTTTGTATTGGCCCTTTGCCTGTCGACTGTATTGTTTTCCTGTGCTGAGAAAGAGGAAGGGAAAATGAAAGGCGGCGACTCAGATACTGCAAGATTTACCAAAAAAGTAGAGGTATTTGGTCTTCATATTTATGCAACAAACACTACCGGCGACGACAAATTACTCCATGCCGCCAACATATTGGCTGAATATATTGATAACGACGAAGACGGCATACCCGACAACCCGAAGATCATGAAGGCCCTGTTAGAGGGAAAAGGTGCCATCGTCATGAGAAAGACTGAAGGAGAGAGAACCACGGGTCCGCGTCCGAGAGGCCAAGGTCTATATGACGAGGAAACAATCCCTAATGCAAGAGCACGGGGTAGATTCGACGGTTCACTGGAAGAAATCCTGCACATGGTATCAGACGTGGGATGGGCAGGAGCATACCCGGAAGTGTTCGGAAGAGTGCCGGGAACCGAGATTTCAAATGCGTTGGATAGAGCCAGAGGAGGCCGCTTCATGGAGGTTCCGGAGCACTATCCCGAAGATGCCTGGTTTACGTATGATGACACAACATGTGATTATGATTGCCAGAATTCAGAATATATTTACTGGTTTCTTACATCCATACTGGGAGCGCAGGATTACCCCGGCCGTCTTGAGCAAATCCAAAGAGAATGGAGATTGAATACGAGAAAGAAAGTGCAGGAGGGCGACCCGGCTGCTTACGCACTGTTTACCGACCCGAATTATAAATTCCCGACTGTCTTGCCGGACGGGAAATACAAGGCCAAAACGTTTACGATTCAGAAAGGCGCCGCTGCTGACGGCAAAGTTAAATTTACGGTTCTCAATCCGGGACACTATCATGCAGCACTGGTCCAGAAAAGTATGTACGAGAAGGTTGCTCCCATTGTCCACGTCTATGCCCCGGCCGGCCCTGAGGTGCAGGAATATCTAAAGCGTATTCAGAGTTTCAACACCCGCCCGGAGAACCCTACCAATTGGCAGGAAAAAGTGTATACCGGGGATGACTACCTCGAAAAGATGCTCGCTGAAAGGAGCGGCAATGTCGTTGTTATATCTGGTAACAACCAGAAAAAAACTGAATACATCAAATCCGCCGTCGATGCCGGCCTTAATGTTTTTTGTGACAAGCCGATGTGTATTGATGGGGAGGGTTTCAAGCTTTTGGAGCAGGCCTTTGCCACAGCAGAGACAAACGGCGTATTGCTTTACGATATTATGACCGAACGTTTCAATATCCTCTGCATCTTACAGAAAATGTTAGTGCTCAATAAAGACGTGTTCGGAGAGCTGGAAAAGGGCTCCGTGGATGAGCCGGCGGTCGTTAAGGAAAATGTCCACCATTTCTTCAAATACGTTTCCGGCATACCTATCAAGCGACCAACATGGTATTTTGATACCGCCCAGCAGGGCGAAGGGCTGGTGGATGTTACGACACACCTGATAGACCTGGTAATGTGGACGTGCTTGGCGGAGAAGCCAATCGATTACCAGAAGGACATCGTGATGAAAAAAGCCAAGCGCTGGCCAACAATGCTCACACGACAGCAATACGAGAAAGTGACAAGAGCACCGGATTTCCCGGATTTTCTGAAAGGCAAGCTAAATAACGAGGGAGTTCTACCCTATTACGCCAATGGAGAAATGATTTACACAATGAAAGGCGTGCATGTGAGGTTGGCGGTTACCTGGAATTTCCAGGCCCCGCAAGGCAGTGGAGATACGCATCATTCCTTGTTCAGGGGCAGCAAAGCCAATGTTATCATCCGCCAGGGCAAAGAACAGAACTATCGACCGGAGCTTTACGTTGAGCCGGCCCCAGGCGCCAGTGCCGAGGAGCTGGCAGCTTCTCTGAAAAAAGCTCTCGCCGGGCTGCAAAGTAAGTACCCTGGGTTAGTATTGAAACGACAGGCAAACTGCTGGCAGATGCTGATACCTGATGAGCATCGAATCGGGCACGAAGCCCACTTCCGAAAGGTTACCGAAAAGTACCTGCAGTACCTCGCAGGCGAAGAGCTGCCGGAGTGGGAGGTCCCGAATATGATAGCGAAATATTATATTACCACCAGGGCGCTGCAGCTGGCGCAACAGTGAAAGGAAAGAGGACAGATTCTGACTTCTGCCTTCGGACTTCTGACTTCTGACTTCTGTTTTTATAGCGAAAGGAGAATTGGTCAATATGGTCTCGGAAGGACAGACGAGGGTTCCCGCAAGGCGGGGTCCCAAAAACAAGTTGGCGCTGTTGGGTGGTGAAAAGGCGGTGAAGTCGGAACAAGGGGACATGTTCACATGGCCTATTGTTACCGACCAGCATGAGCAGGCGGTCTTGAAAGTGTTGCGGGCCGGGCAGATGTCCGGCTTTGAAGTAACGAAGGAATTTGAGAAAAAGTATGCCCGGGCGCTCGGTAGAAAATACGGCCTGGCGTATCACAATGGGACCGCTGCCATCCTGGGAGCTATGTACGGCCTGGGTATTGGCGTTGGTCACGAGGTCATCGCACCGAGTCTTACTTATTGGGCCTCGATCGTGCAAGCTTATACGCTCGGCGCCACACCCGTTTTCGCCGATGTCGACCCCGATACTATCTGCATTGACCCGAAAGATATTGAGCACCGAATCACTGCCCGAACGAAGGCCATTGTAGTGGTGCATTATGCAGGTATGCCGGCCGATATGGATGCCATTATGAAAATCGCTGCCAAATACAATCTCAAAATCCTCGAAGACTGCTCCCATGCTCACGGCGCCCTATACAAGGGCAAAGAAATTGGCACATTCGGTGATGCCGCAGCTTTTTCCCTGATGACCGGCAAATCTCTGGCCGTTGGTGAGGGAGGGATATTATTTACCGACGACCGAAAGGTCTATGAACGCGCCCTTTTGTTTGGCCACTATATACGTCATGATGAGATTACACTCAAAGAACTTAAACCTTTTGCAGGATTGCCCTGTGGCGGATTCAAACATCGTATGCACCAGTTAAGCTCCGCTTTGGGACTGGTGCAGCTGGAACTATATCCGGAGGCAATGTCGGAAATCGATAAAGCGATGAACTATTTCTGCGACCTGCTCGATGATACTCCGGAAGGAGTCCATAGAACTGCGGGAATCAGGCCGATAAGACCTCCAAAAGGCACGAATACGACCAAAGGGGGATGGTACTATCCACATTTCAAGTATGTCACGCAGGAGCTTGGAGGTCTTTCATTGTCGAGATTCAGCGAAGCAGTTTGTGCCGAAGGTTCTATTTGCAATCCCGGCGCTAATTCGCCCCTGCATTTGCATCCACTTTTTACAACAATGGATGTTTATGGACACGGCAGGCCAACGCGGATTGCTTACCTTGATGAATCCGTAAAGATTGAGCAGTACATTGAAGCACTGCCGGTTGCCGAAGGTATTAACCACCGTGTTTTTGAAGTTCCGTGGTTTAAGCACTATCGGCCCCAGATAATTGAAGAACACGCCAATGCCTACAAGAAGGTCGTTGAAAATCATCGAGAACTGCTGGCCGATGACACCGGTAAGGATACTGAGGGTTCCCGCAAGGCGGGGTCCCAAATCGGAGGGTACAGCAGCTTCTTCAGCAGTTAGAAGAACGCATAATAAAAGGCCTCATACTGTGATGATCGACAGAGGCATCTTGTGCCCGCCCCGTTAGAAACTTTTTCCTTCGGGTTTCTAACGGGGCCAGCTTACCTTGAACCGGTGCCAATGCAATACAGGTGTTTGACTCCCCGCAGAAACATCTGCCCATTACTGATAGCCGGCGAGGCACGGGTATCTTCACCTAACTCATTACGAGCGACGATTTCGAATTGCGGTCCCGGCTTGACGATTGTCATAACGCCCCTGTCCGATAGGAAGTACACTAATCCATTAGCTGTCACCAATGAAGCGCTGTGCCTTACTCCGAGGCGCTGCCGCCAGAGACTTTCCCCGGTCTTTGCCTTCAGGCATGTTGCCGCCCCGCTGTCAGATACAACCAGAAAGTACGGCCCAGACACAATCGGACTGGGCACGTATGCACAGTCCCTCTCTTTCTGCCAAAGGACGTGTGTCGTGGTCACGTTGCCTCGTCCGTCCGGGCGGATCGCCTGCATAAAAAGCTTCGGAAAACCACATGTCATAAACAGCAGCTCGCCATTGTACACTAACGATGCAACGAACTGCTCGGTAGGACCGTCTACTATCCAGTGCTGCCTGCCGGTGTCCGGGTCGTAACTGGCTACACACTTGCTTCCCGAAAGTATCATCTGGTTTCGCCCGTCGATATGACGGATAATCGGCGCGCAGTAGCTGCGGGTCCTGTTTGGGCGAGGAGTTTTCCAGATGGTCTCGCCGGTGGTGCGGTCCAGCGCGACTATGTATGCCGGGCCATCGTGGTCCCCGTTGACAATGACCTTATCTTTCCAGAGGACGGGACTCGAGCAGTAGCCGTGAATACTTGAAAACACCCCCGGACGGACTTCCCACACCTTGTTGCCGTCGAAGTCATAAGCCGCAACGAACATCTTATCACGATCGAGAAAGCTGACATACACGTTCTGGCCATCTGTCACAGGTGTCGATGATGCATAGCTGTTCAGCGAATTGATTCTTTCAAGTGGTGCCTCAAGAGCCACGCGTTGCCAAAGTACTTTTCCGCTTATACGGTCCAGACACAACAGGAGGCGCTGCTTTTGCTCTTGGAGCGCAGTGACGACAAAGATACGAGAACCCCAGACAATCGGCGACGCATGTCCTTTCCCCGGGACAGGAACTTTCCATACAATGTTCTGTGTCCGGCTCCATCTGACGGGTACGTTCTTTTCCAGGCTGGTGCCGTCGCCGCGAGGTCCTCTCCACCCAGGCCAGTTTTCGGCTGATACCGAGCTCAACAGAATAGTGACAAGCGCTATCGCCAAACACAGGCAGGCAAAAATGTTTCGATAGCTGATTTTGTCGGCTTCACAAGTCAATAGAGGCCCCTTTTAATCCGGCACTTCACAATTAGCTTTTACCCAAACACCCAACTGTGATTTCGAGTTACATAATACCAGAATCAGAGACTCAATTCCAGTCCGCATCGACGACGAATCATTCCGAATATCTATCAACGTTGAGCTTCCAGCCGGCAATAATTGACAATGAGAGTATCTTCCCGGCAACGAATGTAGTGACACTCTGCGAAGATATTTCATTCCTCGAATATGGTCGACAGGACGTTTTGGCAGATAAGGGTCAGTTCTTGAGCCACTTATCAAACCAGGCAATCACTGTCTCGTTGTACTGAATCCTGTTATGCGGCTTACCTACACCGTGGCCTTCGTCTGGATAGTAAAGCAGTTTGCTTTCAATACCACGCCGCTGTAAAGCGGTGAACGTAGAGATTCCCTGTGTATCGGGGACTCTAAAATCGCGCCCGCCATGGACGACAAGCATGGGTGTTTTCCAGTTGCTGACAAAATTGGCGGGATTGTGCTTTTCAAAGCTCTGTGGATTTTCCCAGGGCGTGCCTTTGAGGTCCCACTCGGGAAACCAGAGCTCCTCTGTGGAATAGTACATCGCCCGTACATCAAATAGCCCGCAGATATTGACCAGGCAGCGGAATCGTTCGGGCCAGTTGCCGGCAATCCAGTTAACCATATAGCCGCCGTACGAACCGCCCATCGCACCGACCCGCTGCGCGTCCATCCAGGGATAACGCTCTAATGCCGCAGCTAACCCTTTGCGCAGATCCTCCAATGGCTTTCCGCCCCAGTCGGCCCGGATGGAATCGGTAAAGGCCTGGCCGTAACCGGCAGAACCGTGAAAATCCACCATAACAACAGCATAGCCGGCGCCGGCAAACGTCTGGACGCCGCTGAATCGGTTGACCGAAGATGCCTGCGGTCCGCCGTGGATAAGATAGACAACCGGGTATTTTTTGTCCGGGTCGAAATCAACCGGCTTGACCACATTGCAGTACACCTTCTCTTTGTTGAAGCCTTCGAAGCTGAACTGTTCGTAGTCACCCATTCGCGCCTGGGCAACTCTGTCTTTATTGACCTCGGTGATTGCGCGAAGCTCACTGCCATCGGGATTGACGGAATACAAGTCGGCGGGAGATTTGAAATTATGCAGACAAAAAACGATTCGCTTACCGGCCACAGCGGGTGATCTCGAGAAACCCTCTTTGACTATTGTTTTAACATTACCTGTTTGCACATCGACGGCAAATAACGAATTTTGTCCCACGTTCAGCGCTGTCGTATAAATCGTCTTGCCGTCCTGCGAAAAGCGCAACGCGCCGCTGCCGAACCATAACGGCATCGAACAATCCCATTTTTCCGTCAGTACTGTTTCCTTGCCATCGGGCCAGGGGCGCAGGATGATTCGAACCCGGTCCGATTCATAACCCGGTCTGGTCATCGCAAGGTATGCCAGCATCTTGCCGTCCGGCGAGAACACCGGCGCCGTGTCCCAGGCCTTGTTTTCCCTCGTTATACACTTCGGCGGGTCAAAGGCGTCAACGGATACGTGGTAGAGGTCAAAGTCGGTCGACCACGGCTCTGATTTCCCGGCATCACGTGCAGCAAAGATGAGCCCTTCACCATCCGGCGTAAATGTAATCTCTCCGGGCCCGCCAAAAGGCTTGGAGGGACAATCAACATCCATTCCGGACATTACGTCTATTGCTTCGCCTCCCACAGCAGGTGTTACGAATAAGTGCGAACGTCGGCCGTCCTTCCAGCTGCTCCAGTGGCGGATAAACAGTTTGTCGTACATCCGGCCGGTCGCTTTTTTCTCCTCTTTCTCATCAAGTTTTTTCTTTGTCTCAGCCGGGCCATTACAATCCGGGAACACTTCCATTGTAAAAGCTATGTGTTTTCCATCGGGCGCCACGACAAGGTTGCCGACATCCAGCGGCTCATCGGTGACCTGCAGGGCCTCCCCGCCGTCAATTCGAATACGCCATACCTGCGAAGAATCCGACCGTGACGACAGAAACCAGATGGTCTTGCCGTCCGGGTCCCATCGGGGACTCGAATCCCTTTCCGGATGTGACGTTAACTGGCGAAGGTCCTTTCCATCGGTCCGAACCATCCACAGGTCGGTCCGGGAACGGTTTTCTTCGAGGTCGGTTTTGGCCAGCACAAAAACGATGCGTTTGCCGTCAGGAGAAACCTGGGGGTCGAATATTCGCTCCATAGCAAGTAAATCGTGAACGGAAAAAGGGTGACTTCGACTCTGACTGAAACCGGCAGAGGTTGTGAGTGTAATACATACTAACAGAAATAACAAAAAGCGTAAGTATCGCATGTTTTCCTCCTCTCAACTACATAGGAATAAGGTTTTGTACTTAGACAAACATGGCCATTGACCTTGCTCTGCATCCGAAATCATAGCGTAAATCCGCACAGACATCAAGAACTTATCGACAAAATTGCATCCCGACATTTGCGCGAAATGCAGAATCATTTCATGGCAATAATACGGTCGATTCTTTTGGCCACGTCCGTCAGGTAGGCTTCGTCTCCGCCCCCCAGCTCCGCAGTCATCCAGCCGCTATAGCCGACCTCATCCAGGGCCTTGCGTACCTGGGGCCAATTGACATCGCCGTCCAGTAGATTTTTCCATTGATATCCGCTGCGTTTGAAATCTTTCAGGTGAATTTTCACGAGCCTTTTGCCGAGCGTCCGAATCCAATGGTGGGCATGGCCGTAAATAATAACGTTGCCTACATCGAAATACGCCTTGACCCAGCGACTCTTTAACTCGTCTACATAACGTGCAAATTCGATTGGACTCAACAGGAACTTGTTCCACACATTTTCAATCGCAACGATTACACGGGTCTGTTCGGCCGTGGGGACCAATTTATGAATATATTCCTGAGACCATTTGTATGCATCCTGATAACTGAAATCCTCAGTGACGCGTGTGGGAACCAATAATACAGCGTCGGCGCCCATAACTCGGGCGCAGCGCAGGGCATTTTCCATTGCTTCAATGCTTTTGCCGACAACTTTAGGGTCCCGATTTGTAAAAGGCGGCCACCAGCCATACAGCAGACTATGAATCGGTGTCCCTTCTTCTCTTGCTATTTTGGCCTGTTCAGCGGCTGCCTTATGGTCTTTCATAGGGCCGGCTTCAATCCCGTCAAAGCCACACTTCTTAGCCAGGCGAAATTTTTCCGCATCTGATAGAGCTCTGGGTAACATACCAATAACCAGGGCCTTATATAATTTCTTTTCCTCTTGCGCCCTTGCAGAGGGGATACTTGCAGTCAGCATGCTCGGTGCAACAGCGGCTGCGGCGGTCAACTTCAAGAAGCTGCGACGTTTGATTATTTTATCTTTCATAAGTCCTTCTCCTATATATTTTTTACTTTAATTCTTTAATGCGAATATTGCGAAACTCAAGCTGGGAGCCATGGCCAAGAAAACCGATATATCCCTTTTCCCTATGGAGTCCCGGATGAGGCCTGCCATCCACGGTCTTGGTGATTTGGCTTATGTCGGCATCGACAATAACGCCGCCATTGAGCTTGACCCTGATGCGTCCTCCCCTGGCCATGACTTCCTGGCAATTCCACTGCCCCACCGGTTTTTGACAACCTCGTTTTACCGGAACCACACCGTAAATTGAGCCGTGATATTGATACGGCCGCAGGTTCTTGTATTGGTCAGCAGTGTCATCGAGTATCTGGATTTCCATTCCCTGATAGGCGGCATTGACATTTAAAGGCGTGCGAATGCCCAGACCGTTATTGGCTCCCGGCGTCAGCTTAAATTCAAACCGGAAAATAAAGTCACTGTATTCATCTTTGATATAAACATTACCGCCCTTTTGGCAGATAATCCTGCCGTCTTTGGGGACATAACCGTCGGTATCCCCGATCCAACCCGTAAGGTCCTCGCCATTGAACAGGGAAACAAAACCCGCTGCTTTTTCCTCTTCAGTCAGAGGTCGCGGGCCTTCATCGCGTGGAATTTCACGAATATAGATATTGCGAAAATGGATGGGGTCACCGTGACATTGCAATTCTATCTGGCCGGAAAGAAAAATGGAACGGGAACGGTCCCAGTAATTCTCCAACACAACCTTATTAACAATGAGCTTTCCATTAAGACGTATCGTAACCCTCTTGCTGATCATCTTGATACGAAATGTGTTCCATTGGCCGATGGGATTGTCCGCTATCATGGCAGGCTTGCTGGGATTTTTCTTATTGTTATAGAGGCCGCCGGAACCGACCTTATGCTGGTCAGTGTCCCAAATCTGCACCTGGGGTGTACCGCGCAGATAGATACCGCTGTCACCCTTGGGGTTGACAATCTTCCAATCGACCAATAATTCAAAGTCTTCATAATCCCGTAACGTGGCCAGGCTGAATCCTGTGCCGTCGAATTTTAGGATACCGTCTTCGACATTCCAATGCTGGCGCATTGACTTGTCCGCCTTGGCCTGCTCTCTGGCCAGGGCCTCCGGACTTAATTTGGCCCGCTTAATGGGATTGTCATAGGGGCTGGATAGCAGTCCTTTCCAGCCGGTCAAATCCCTGCCGTTAAACAGGGCCACAAACCCATTGGGAGGTTGATTCAGCCCCTTTTCCCCGCGGGCTTCGGATTGCGCCAGGCAGGCAATCACTACCAATAATAAACAAACCTGACCGAGGTATTTCATCCATTTTTTAGTTTTTCTCGTCTTTTTCATTTCTGACACTCCTTCCTCTTTTCTTGAATTGACCGGGCTTTAATGCTTACCTTATAGCACTTTTCACGCCACCACCATTGATAATCATCATTCTTCTGGCAATAACTATATAAGGAATCATATAAATTTGCAATAGTAAAATTGGTGGAGGCATCATGACCACAGATTTTGTTTTTCCATACATCAAAGTCCAGGATGGCAATAATTTTCACTCAGAATGGCTCTATTTGCGAATTTGAAGGCTTTAAAAAAACATGCCGTGCCCAGAAAAAGTTGTTCTTTGACACGTTCTCAACAAAAGCAGGTTCGCACAAGCAAAGAGGGAGCAGTTCACGCGTCAAGTCATCGGCAGCCTCCCAGCTATAACAAGGGGAGGCCGCTAATTCGAGGGGACACTAATCTCTATGAAAACGTCCTGCGGCTCACCGTCACACTTAACTGTGTAACTCGCCGGCCGGCTCAGCTCTATTGCCTTGCGGTGAAGCAACCCGTCAATTACATGACCATGCACGACCCGGATACGAGTTTGTGTCGGGCGGTTCGCAATCAAACGCAAACAGGCACGGATTACATTTAAGCCGGGGTTTCCTGTGTATTTTACATATACCACCTCTGCCGGCCTATCCAGCAAAATGTCAGTGTCCCAGTTATATCGCCAGTGATTTACCCATGTCGGAACTGATGACTTATATACTTCTTTGAAGCCTTTTGGTTCGCCGACAGCATAAGCGATTCGGTTGTCGGTTCTCTTTGCCTGCTCTCCTTGATAAGTGCGAAACGTTGCACCGACGCTGAGCCATGCGATTTTCGTGCCAGCGGGAGCAGCTAAGCGTAAAATGGCGTCACCGCGGATACGGCAGGTATTGCGCTTCGGGTCGTAATCTTTCGGCATACCAACCAGATATTTCCCCAAATCCCTCGGGTCAGCAGTGTTCGGCTGCACCAACATCGGAACTGTTGCCAAGCCATAAGAATCGCCTGTTTCATATTTAAGATGATTTGTACCCTTCTTGAGTTTAGGCAGGCTAATCGGTGCGACCTGGACCCAGGTATCAATGGCCAGAGATTTGATAGCCGGTTCCTTTTTCACGCCGGACGTGTTGAGTTTCAAGAGATAACCATACGTTCCTTTAACCATGCTGGTTAGATCTATAGATGTCATCTCGCTGGGTTTGGCATGGCCTGCAGCTCGCCAGGTGAGCCCATGGTCTAAAGACACGAAAAGGTCAACGGGTAAACCTGCATTTAGTGTCACAACGGAAGCTTCAGCATCATCACTCATATTCTTCAAGTCATTGACTTTAGCCACAATTATATAAGGTGTGAAAACTTCAAAGATGACTTCTGCGCGACCATCCTGGATTATATTTAACCCCTGTTTTCCGGGGATGAGATTCTTTACGGCATAAACCCCGTCTTCGAAATCTGTGGACTTGTCGGACAAATTGGGCGCATAGTGAAAAAGGCCGTTCCCATGGTTCCAGCAGCTAAAATCACGATGATTTGGTTTCATGCCCACCGGTTTGGTTTGAATAAGCTCTTTAATCCATTTGGTCTTGTTATAGCGAGGTAAATGGTGCCAACGCCCACCTTGAGGGGTCCACCAGCGAGTAAATGTCTCACCTTGCCGAAGATAAAAATCCATCGTATGGCAGCCCTCAAACCAGCGGTAATAGTAATGTATCTTGCTGTCACGATAAATTTTGAAGACCTTGTTCTTATCATGGTCCTTAGGGAAGAAAGGTTCTATCCTCATTGGTGGGTCCACCCATAGGTCTCGACTTCGCCTGGCTTCGTTCAGACTTGCTGCGGTTCCGTTCGCGTCAAGCAGAACACCTCTCACATCAAGGTCAAAGTAGTGCCAGCCGTTTCCGTACCAGACTTCCGTAGCACAGTGGTTCCATAATTCCACGCCAAATGAACGGCCCTGTTCAAAGCCAACGCCTTGAAAGATGCCATCCAGGATAGGACCAAAGATTCCGCAATAAGCCATATTATACACATTTAGGATTTTAAGGGGGTCACGCACAGTGGCGTATTCATCGAAAGGGTCCCCCCCTTCAAGGATCTCATTGAAATGGTATAGGCCTGTTTCGCAGCCGCACAAATACTTCCATATTGCAAGTGCCAGATCATTGCCGCTCTTGTCTTTCCACGCTGAGAACTGTCGGAAGCGTTTCAGGTCTGTGGTATCAGCTGTGTGTTCGCTGTTAACTCGGATGCAAGTCACCCTTGCTTGAGAAGTGACAGACCTGCCAAAGGTAAGCAAAATAAAGACGATTACGCAAGAAGCTGCTTTTCTCCACCGACCTTGCCAAGAAACATTCATGGTCTTCCTTTATTAATGCCCCTCGTGTGTCCGGTTTGTAAAGCTGCTGCCCATTAACATGGCTGTAATAATACTACAAACCAAGGCAGTTGAAAAGCCTTTTGCCGGTGCCGCCGCAGCCTGTACGCTCGCCGCTCGAATGGTCATCACGGCAAACTGTACCTTTCGTGCTCCGATGGACTTCTATTTTCATTTGCAAGGCAAACAAAAAAATAATTCTGTTTCTTATTTCCCATAATTCTGATAATAATCAGATCAGTTGCCAAATTCCAACCTGTTATCTGATTAGAAAAAATAGCTTTTATGATTCAGGAGATTTCACGATGACAAGACTTTTATTCTCTATACTTCTAATATGCATCCTCTCGATTCTATGCGCATCATGCGCGCTTCCTGGCTCTGCCACAGGTGCAAAACAATCTCAGCCCTGGCGAGGTGTACACGTCCTAATGACAACTCAAGACAAAACTGAGCAGCTGACTGAAGTCGTAGGCGAGCTGACAGGTCTTGGTATTAATGTAATCATAGCAGAGATCAATTACGGCTACGAATATCAGTCTCATCCTGAGTTACGAGCAGGCAATCCCAACAAGAAAGAGCAAATCAAAAAGCTGGTTGCTGAATGCAGGAAACATCATATTCGCCTTATCCCACAATTCCAATGCTTAGGCCATCAGTCGTGGAGCAAACACACTTCTCCCTTATTGGTCAAGTATCCTCAATTTGATGAAACTCTCGGCCAATACGCCGAAAACGAAAAGATTTATTGTCGAAGCTGGTGTCCCCTTCATCCGGAGGTTAACCGGATAGTATTTGACCTTATGGACGAGTTGATTTTTGTTTTTAAAGCCGATGCCTTACACGTAGGAATGGATGAAGTTTTTCTGATAGGTGAAGACGTCTGTCCACGCTGCAGGGGCAAAAACAAGGCCGGGCTTTTCGCTAAGGCTGTTAATGACTATTACAAGCACCTGGCCAAAAAACATAAGATTGAAATGCTCATGTGGGGCGACCGTCTGATAGATGCCGGTAAAATTAACTATGGTAAGTGGGAAGCAAGCGCTAATGATACCGCTGGAGCGATTGACCTGATACGCAAAGACATAATAATCTGCGATTGGCATTATGAAAAACGTGACGCTTACAAATCGATACCCATGTTTCTGGAAAAAGGCTTTCGGGTGTGGCCGGCCGGTTGGCGTAAATTAGAAGCCACCAAGGCACTGGTCGAATATTCCCGGAGTTTTGAAAACAGCCGAATGCTCGGACATTTAAATACCACCTGGGGGACCGTTCCGATAAAAGATTTGACAAAATTTGAGCCAATAGTTTATGCCACAAGTTGCTTCAGGTAGCTTGTCTGGTGGGTTTAGTATGAAAGTTCAAACGCTTGGCCGTGTGGTTAAGCGCGGTAAAGGAGAAATCGTAGTCGATGAAAGAGAGCATAGTATGGGTAAGGTAAAGAATACACGAACTAAGAGTATAACACGTCGTGGTTTTATGTCCGGTGCAGGTGCGGCCGTTCTATCCTTTACGATTATGAAATCCTCCCTGGTAAGGGGGACAATGGCGAATACCCGAATCGAGGCCGGTTGTATCGGCCTGGGCGGCCGGGGAAGAATGATTGCCGGCATGTTAGAACGGCACGGAGGGTATCAAATCACCGCCGTGGCAGATTATTTTGCTAACATGGCCAAAGCCGCCGGGGAACAATTCAAAATTGCCAAATCAAGGCGGTTTTCCGGACTGTCCGGCCATAAAAAACTGATCGCCAGTAAAGTGGATGCGGTGTTTTTAGAAACACCGCCTTATTGTTTTCCTGAGCATGTTGAGGCCGCCGTGGAAGCGGGCTGTCATGTGTATATTGCCAAGCCGTTAGGATGCGCTGTGCCCGGGTGTTTGCGAATCGCCAAAATGGGCCAAAAGGCTACGGCGGACAAGAAGGTCTTTCTGGTAGACTTTCAAACCCGCACCGACCCGTTCTATATCGAAGGCGTGAAGCGGGTGCAACAGGGTGCGATTGGCAAAATCGCAATGTTGAGCTCGGAATACAATGACGAAAGCTTTTCTGACCCACCGAAGACCGCAACCATCGAAAGCCGACTGCAAAATCTGGTTTGGGTAAATGACGAGGAACTGGGCGGCAGTTATCTGGTGAACGCAGGTATTCACGCCGTCGATGTCGCCTTGTGGATTGCCGGCGGCAGGCCGGTCAGTGCCATGGGCTGTTCCCGCATCGCCCGGCAAAATCCGCACGGGGACTCCCATGACGTTTTTTCAGTCACTTATGAATTTGCCAACGGGCTTATCCTGAACCATCGGGGCGAGCATCTGAGAAACCGATTCGAGTTTCGCTGCGACTGTTTTGCACAGGGACAAAATGGATACCTGGAGACAGGTTATACAAGTCGCGTTCGGATTCTCGGCATTAAAGGTGGATACAGGGGCGGCGACGTTGTAAATCTCTATCCCCGCGGCGCCGAGCGGAATATCGATACCTTCCACAAATGTGTTTTAAACGGCATCTACAACAACCCGACTATCGAACCAAGTGTGAACGCTACGCTGACGACCATCCTTGGGCGTGAAGCCGCGAAAAGAAACACCAAGCTCACCTGGGACGAGGTGATCCGAGAAAACAAAGGACTCGAAGTCAACCTGACCGGCTTGAAAACGTGAGTAAATGTAGGGGGGGCTGAGGCACAAATGTTTATTCATGTCTACGTTCCGTCATCATTTTGCCAGCTTTTGTGCAAATCATCGCGTAGCGTATCGCAAGGCCGTTGCATGGCTTGGTCACAGTTCTTCAGAAATGCTCGACCTTTATCCGCGTGATTCTGGGGGTGGTATGAAACATGGTCCTCTCCACAACTTTCTTCCTTAGACCGTAAAAATTTTTGAAAAATTTCGGCAAAAAATGCTTGGCAAAGGTTGCCGGGGGTGAATAAATTGTGTATTCCGTTGAGACAGTGGAAACGGTTGAAGGTGAATAGCAGCAAGAATCGCTGCCAATTACCTGTCTTGGCCTCAGCAAAAAATGGGGGGCTATGACAATGGGGGCGCAATTGTCCCGCGGAACTTAGAAGATTTTTTGAAAAAGAGACGCACATATGGAACTGCCTTCGTGAAGGAACATCAAAAAAAATAGAAGGAGATGCTCAATGCTTGCAGCGTTAATTTTATTGAGTTTGATAGTTGCAGTAGTTGTGATCATGACAAAGCTTCGCAAACAGGTCAAGCGTATTAGTAAACTGGAGGAAGAAGCCTACAAATAAAAGAAGACACAGTCATGACCGCGTGTAGATGGTTCTTCTGGATAAGATAGCAAGCTCTTTGCAGAGTGTCCCAATATTTGCCGGTATAAATCCTATTCCCCCTTACGTTTACACTTTCTGCAAGTGCCGAATATCTTCATCGTGTCCCTGACTGGGGTAAAATTATGTTTCTTGGTCAACTTTTGCTGGAGTTTTTCAATCTCTGGACTCATCACTTCGATAACTCTGCCGCATTTAAGACAAACCAAATGGTGATGGTGCTGATGTTTGTATTTATGCTCAAAACGCTTGCTGCCGTCTCCAAAATCGGCCTCTCTTGCCAGGCCGGCGTCGCATATTACCCTCATCGCCCGGTACACAGTAGCAAGACCAATCCTTGGATTTTTCTTTCTGACAAGCTCGTAAAGGTCATCAACCGTCAGATGCTTCTCCGTCTTCAGGAATACATTTAGGACTTGCTCCCGCTGCTTGCTGGCCAGCAACCCATTGTTCTTCAGATACTGCCTGAGAACAGTCTTAGCTGATTTCATATATCCTCCGACAACAATTGACCATAATTCTCAATCTCATTCTGGGAAATTCTACAATAACCCAAAATCCATGTCAACAATTTTTATGCAGGCTTGACGATATTGACTCCATTAGGGTGTTACGTTTCAACATAATGTAACTCTTTGTGTAATAAGGGCTTATAGAAGATTGCCAACTGCTCTTTATATAGGCATACATGAGGGATGGGCTTTGAGTGAATCCAGCCTCAAATTTTTTTCAAAAAAACTGAAAAAAATGGTTGACCAGGATTCGAGGCTGCTGTAAAATACCTTAAGATGAGTTTGAGACTTATAATCAATATCAATATGTGAATTTTTGAAAGGAGACAAGAATAAAGAAGGTAGGGATTGTATTAAGTGTTGTGATTTTGCTGAGCTCAGCAGGGATTTGTCAGGCTGAAAACGACAGTATCTGGGGGCGTAAGACGCTCACAGGGGGTTTTTGGGGATTAAATGACCAGTTGGCAGATAAGGGAATAGAGTTAGGTTTTGGTATTACCAGTATCTACCAGGCCAATGTCAAGGGCGGGACCAGCACCCATGCTCGTAGAGGCAGACATTCAGGCAGCTATGATTTGGAACTATCGGCAGACCTTCGGAAATTGCTTGGCCTCGAAAGCGGAAGTATCTACATGCTTGTCGAAGGCGGCTGGCCGGACGCTGAAGGTATTGATGCGGCCTCGGTAGGCAGTGCATTCGGCGTAAATGCCGATGCAATTGGAAATCAGGGAACAGTGGTCAAAGAGCTTTACTACCACGGGCCAGTATTCAACGACAGGCTTACTTTGATGATTGGTAAGATAGACTTTACCGGCGTATTTGATGCAACTGCTTATGCAGACGACGAATGCACTCAATTTCTAAATGCAGCATTTGTCGACGACCCTACCATTCCATTTCCTGATTACAGTCTGGGCGCAGTGCTCAACTGGGATATAACCGATTCATGGTACCTGATGGGTGGCGTAGCTGATGCTCAGGCTGACGGTAGAGAAACCGGCTTTAGCACCACCTTTCATGATGAAGATTATTTCTTCTATGCCCTTGAGACGGGTATTACACTGAAGCTTAATTCAGCCAATGGTGAGATGCCGGGCACATACCGGATAGGCCTGTGGAATGATTCGCAGCCGAAGGCCAATACGGACTATGCCGATGCCGGCAAAAGTTACCGTGATGACATTGGCTTTTATCTAAGCTTTGACCAGATGTTAGCTAAGGAAAATTCTGATCCTGAAGACAGCCAAGGTCTTGGTGGATTCTTTAGATACGGCTATGCACCCAGCAAGAAAAACGATATTACTAATTTCTGGAGCCTTGGTTTTCAGTATCAAGGCTTGCTTGATGGCCGGGATGATGACGTTTTGGGCGTAGGTTTCGCCCAGGGTTTCTTCAGTGATACAGCATCTTCGACCTATCCGGCGGATTATGAGAGTGCTCTGGAAGTTTACTACAACGCTCAGGTCACGCCGTGGTTCAATTTGAGTCCGAGCCTTCAATATGCAGCTAATCCCGGTGGCAGCAATGCCGCTAAAGATGCGGTTATTTTTGGCCTGAGAGCGCAAATAACGTTCTAAGAAGAGTTAGAACATGACTGGCAGATTGATCCGAAAAAAGAAGGACAATAGCGATAGCCCAAGCAATACCACTAAGGTTAAGAAAATCGCTATCGTCGGGCTGCCGAATACCGGCAAGAGCCAGGTATTCAACAATCTGACGGGCGAGTATACGTTAGTTGCCAACTATCCACTCACTACTGTAGAGATGAAAAGAACCAGATGTGAGATTGGCGGCGAACCATACGAGGTCATTGATACTCCCGGCCTTCATTGTCTTTATATTCACTCCGAAGAGGAATTAATAGTCAGGGATATGATATTCAAAGAGTTGCCGGATATAATCATCCAGTGTATTGATGCCAACCAATTGAAACAATCACTAACCCTTACTGCGGATCTTTTGGAATTGGGCATACCCATGGTAATATCGCTCAATGCGATAGATGAGACCGCAAGAAAGGGGGTATGGATCGATTCCGACGGATTGTCTCGTCTTTTAGGCGTTCCTGTCGTGGAGTCAATAACCGTAAACGGCTTGGGCACGAGAGAGCTCAAAGGCGCCATAAGCAAGGCGCGCAGAGGCAAGTGGTCTCTGCGGTATGGCAAAATCATAGGTAACGGGATATCGGCTATTGAGTCGGAGCTGCCGGCGGATGCAAGTTTCAAGCGAAAGATAGCGGTTCTGCTCTTGCTCGATGATCCGTTCCTGGCAGATTACTTAAGAGCCGAATACGGTGAGGAAAAAGTTGCTCAGTTAAAGAAGGAAGTAAATAGAGTCAGGCGGCAATTCAGAGGAAACGTCGGCCGTGTCTTAAACAACAAGCGCAGCCGCTGGGTGGATGATATCGCTGAAAATACAACCAGAAAGCAGAAGATAACGTCGGGAGAGTTCTCCAAGACCTTTGGCCGGTTGAGCCGACATCCGGTATTCGGGCTTCCCATATTAGCTTTCTTCCTGGTAACGACATATTTACTTGTGACCCATGTTGCCGGCTATTTGGATGTAAAACTCAGCGCTTTATTACTTGACCCAACGATAGAGTTTGTTGAAAGATTGTTCGGGGCAGAAGATGGAAGTATACGATCACAGTTTTGGTACGACTTTCTTGTAGGCCATTACGGGATTTTGACCCTGGGTTTATTTAACGCTATAGTTACTATTCTTCCCATACTTTCTGTATTCTTTCTCATGTTCGGTTTTCTCGAAGACATAGGTTATATACCGAATCTCTGTGTTCTAACCAAAAGGGTTTTTAGCAGGATAGGTTTGACCGGAAAATCCGTTATGCCGCTTGTTTTGGGTTTTGGATGTAAGACTATGGCCACACTTACGACAAGCGGTTTGCGATCCAGAAAAGAGAAGTTTATAGCCGTCTATTTAATCGCTTTTGCTATCCCGTGCTCTGCCCAAATGGGCATTGACATGGCGATATTCGGGAGGATTGGGATTAAGGCCTTTATGATTGGTTACGGAGCTCTGGCCCTTATTGAGTTATGCGCCGGGTTGGCCCTTAATAAGATTATAAAGGAAGAAGAGAGAAGCGATTTTATGCAAGAACTGCCTGCCATTCGTTTTCCGAGACCAAAAGCCATAGTTACCAAAACCTACTACCGGCTATATTGGTTTTTGAAGGAAGCCATTCCTATTTTTATCATTGCGGCAGCAGCGTTGTTTTTATTTGATAAGACAGGTATCCTCGATTTGACAAAAACGTTAATGAGCCCGATTGTGGAAGGCTGGCTTGGTTTGCCTCGTGATATCGTGGATGTGCTTCTCCTTGCAGCTGCCAGACATGAGGCGGCTGCAGGCTTGACGTTAAGAATGGTAGATGCGGGAGAGCTTAATTATGTGCAGTGTATAGTAACTGTGGTTATCACCACGATGTTTGTTCCCTGTTTTGCCAATGTAGTAGCAATGTGTAAGCAGATGGGAGTAAAGACCGGCGTAGCCATGGCTGTGGCTATAAATATGTCTTCATTTATTCTGGCGGGCATTTTGAATTGGATATTAATATTCACTATTGGGAGATGGGTCCTATGAACAAAAAAAGAGAAAGAGATGAACATATCGAGCAGTTGTGGTACATGAAAGAGGGGGGGGAAGACTCCATAGATGCTCTAAAGAGTGCCCTGAACGCAAGTTATGACACAGATATAACTGATGAGTTATTATCTGAAGATTTGGTGGAACTAAGCGAAGAGAATAATAAGATCGCCCTCACAAAAAAAGGTGAGGATTATGCGAGGCAATTAATCCGTGCCCACAGGCTTGCCGAAAGGTTACTTTACGATGTACTCGGCGGAGATTATGAATCGGGCGCCTGTGAGTTTGAGCATACGGTTACCCACGAGCTGGTGGATAGCATCTGTATTTTACTTGGTCATCCCAGGGCATGTCCCCACGGAATGCCCATACCGGAAGGTGAATGCTGCAAGCGTTCTTCCAGAACAGCGCAGAGCTCTGTTATACCGTTAGTCGAATTAGAGGTAGGTCAGTCCGCGCGGGTTGCCTATATTAATTGCAAAAGCGACCAACAGCTTCATAAGATAGACAGTCTTTGTATAAGACCGGGAGCAGTTGTTACGTTACACCAAAGATATCCTGCCTACGTGGTTGAGTGCGAGGGTAGTAATATCGCGATGGATGAAGAGATAGTTGCCAACATCTGTGTGTGGCAAAACCCCGAACATCTGCAAGCTGCGGGGAAAGAGGCACTCGCCCAACCAGGCGGAAAAGGTAACCAGTGGGGCAGATTCAGACATAGAAAACGGGGCAGATAACAATAAATCAGAATCCCCTATCTGAGAAGCTTGTCAAAGAAGATACGGATAAGGATAAAATGGTTTATTAAATCTCATCCTGGCATGATGTGCGACCCGCCAATAGGATCACACCCTCTTTGGCAAACGAAGTTCCGGATATCGTGATGAAGCGATATTTTGGGGACGACATTATGCCAGCGAAAGAAAGGAATAATTCGATTTTTATTTCACTTATCTGCAATATTTTACTTGTGATAGGCAAAGGTATTGCCGGCATATTGGCAAACAGTAATGCCCTCGTAGCTGACGCCGTACATTCGGCGACTGATGTCATCGCTTTTTTTATAAATTATCGTGCCTGCAAAGATTGCCAGATGTATGGCAGGATAGACAGGAACAGAACCAGTAAAAAAAACCGCCAAAGAATCGCTGATACCGAGACACGGGCAACATATTACATGGGGATTTTTCTTTTCACGATTGGCTTGGCTATTTGTTTTCACAATTTTATGATTCTTGTGCTTGATAGAGTAGAAAAACCGGATTCTATAAGCGTTGCGGTTGCTTTTATCGCATTAGCTGTCTATGCAGGGCTATATAAACATTTAGGAAATAGTGATAATAAAGCTGTAGAAAATTGTGTGCTTACCAGTAGAAATACACATTGGCAGAATAAGATGAATTTGTTTTCCGGAAGCGTAGTTGTAATTGGATTGACAGCATCGATATCAGGCTTTGTTTTCATGGACGAATTAGCTGCCGTTGTTGTTGGCAGTATATTGGTTGGGATGGGGGTCAAGTTGATTATAGAAACCAGGGAAATTCTTAGCGCAGCAACCAAGCGACATTTTAAGCCTGTAATTATTAGTGTCTTAATATCAGTAGTATTAGCAGCTATTTCCCTCTCGATTCAATTATAGAAGCAAATTATGTCCGGTGCGAGAAAGCAGCCAAAAGCAGCTATATTTATTATATTGTCTGTTTTGGTCTTTTTGAATTTAACGCCTGAGTGCTTTGCTGAGTCGGTAACAAAAAGAGACTTAGCAGATGTTTTGCCGGCTGCCAATGCGTTTGCCAGGAAAACAGAGCCCTTCGAGCATTTCCTCGGCTACACTACTGACGGCGGATATCTTATGGGGGTGGTTTTTCTGACAACGGAGGTTGTACCTGAAGAGAGCTGGGGCTACCGGGACCAGATAGCAACCCTGGTTGGCGTAGATGCAAAGGGAAAAATTACCGGCGTTAAGGTGCTGAGCGAATTTGAGAGTCCAAGATATATAAAAGGATTTCTGGCCGATGGAAGCTGGTTTTTGAGTCAATTCGAAGAAAAGGATGCAGGTGACAACTTTATCCTCGAATCAGATGTAGATGCTATAACAGGAGCTACGATAACTTCAAGCACAGTTACCCGCTCAATAAAAGCAGGCCTGGAGTTGATTACAGAACAGGTTTTACACCAACATGTAGATAAAGACAATCCGGTCAAACACTTGTTTTTCCAACACCTGCTCTGGCAGATAGATTTTATATTTCTGTGGGTGATGGTTGGCCTGGCGTTCTGGTCATTTTTCAAAAAGAATGAGTCCTTACGTTATTTTATATTGGGGCTGAGCTTTGCCTATTTGGGCATTTTCATGGGAGGCGGGTTTTCCATAAATGATATTCTAAGGCTCTTATCCCTTCACAGCCCTGTGTTCCTGAACAACCTGTACTGGTACAGTCTTGTTGTTATCGCAATAGGTTTGGCAGTTTTCGCCGGGAGGTTCTATTGCGGCTGGCTTTGTCCTTTCGGTGCCATTACCGAGGTGCTATTCCGTCTGGTGCCAATAGAATGGAAGATTACTGGAGAGGCTGACAGGTACTTGAAAGTTGTAAAATATGTCAATCTTGGGATTTTACTTCTAATCGGCCTTTTGTTTGCAAACAACATACTTGCAATTTATTTAGCCGGCATCATAGAACCATTTGCCACATTTTTTAATCTGCACGGCGATTTAATATCCTGGATGTGGCTTATATTGATGCTGGTTTCTTCGGCTTTTGTTTCAAGGTTTTACTGCAGATATTTCTGCCCGTTGGGTGCGTTTTTCGCATTATTAAGTGGACTTTTTTCTTTCTTAAGACTAAGGTGTATAAGGGTTAATTTGCCGCAGGACAACTGTAAAGGTTGCAGGTTGGCTCAAAAAAGATGCCAGATAAATGCTATTAGCTACGATGAAAAATTAAAGAGACCAGGCATAGATGGCAGTGAGTGTTTTATGTGTAACACCTGCGCAGCAATCTGCCCGGTAGAATCGAAAACATTGTGACAAAATCAGAAATGGTGTTTTTACTAAGAAAAAACTGGTTAATCGTTGTGACAATTATATCGCTGACTCTAAACGTTGTTGCGGCATTTTTCCTTTATCAAGATTCAAAAACAACACTCGACAGACATGAGAAGAATCTTATTAAGGCCGAGCCCTTGGATTATAAAAATTTCAAGAGCCAGTGGGGTAACGCATGGCTTGGTTTAGAGGTTACTGATGTTACCCCGGAAGTAGCGGCAAGAAAGGCCCTTGACAGAGCCGAAGGAGCATACGTAAAAACTGTTGCAACCGGTTCTCCCGCTCAGAAGGCAGACATTGCCCCGACAGATGTAATACTTTCTTTTAACGGCAGAAAGATAAGAACCGCTAAACAGTTCCAAAGCGACCTGTCAGGAAGCGAGGTAGGCAGCGAAGTTTATATGTGTGTAGCAAAAGATGATTACAGGCTTACGGTGTACGCAGTGCCCGAGGAAAGACCATCGTATCTAATGCCTGCAACTAACGCTTTCCCTCGGCTTGGGATTGAAGTCGCTGAAGTTACCTTTGGCAGTGATGAGGCCGAAAAGCTCGAAGAAGCGGGTAAGGCCGGTGGTGTCTTGGTTGAGATGGTTTTGGCCAACTCGCCGGCAGAAAAAGCTGGTCTGCAGGAAGGTGATGTTATAATGTCTTTTAATTCGCGAAAGACAAGGACTTTAAGGGAGTTTTTGTCTGACCTTGCCGGCTGTCAAGCCGGTGATCAAGTCCGTATGTGTATAATGAGAGATGATTACCGCATGACAATATATGTTACTCTGGAGAAAAATCTAAGGCTTTACGAAATATAAAGACAAGGACTATAATTAGTAGTAGCAGGATTATTGAATCTTACCGGATACTTAAATGTGGCTACAGAGAATAAGGTGCCTCTTGAAGTGGGAAAAGAACTTATGACCAGCGACAATTATTCTTGCCGGAGGGGAAAAATAATCGACGTCAGACAGCATCTCAAAAAAACAGGAAAAATTTAACGGAGAGGGCGGGATTCGAACCCGCGGTAGGGACAAGCCCTACACAGCCTTTCCAAGGCTGCTCGATAAGCCACTCCGACACCTCTCCAATGTCATTTACTATTGATTATTTTCTATTTACTATTGGCTTGGAATTTAGAATTTTTGTCTTTCCCTTTCAATAGTGGATTTTTCAATTGTCAATAGTCAATTTCTTGCGGCGTTGCTCAAAGAAATTTTGCAACTGCTGCCTGCAATCTTCGGCCAATATGCCAGAGGTAACTTCCAATCTGTGATTTAGCCTCTTGTCCTGGACGATATTATACAGACTGCCGCAGGCCCCGCTTTTTGGGTCGCTGCAGCCGTAAACTAACCTGTCCATTCTGCTCAGCACCAGTGCGCCGGCACACATAGGGCACGGCTCCAATGTAACATACATCGTACAGCCATTCAATCGCCAGCTTTGCACAAATGCCGCCGCCTGCGTCAAAGCGATTATTTCAGCGTGGGCCGTTGGGTCGGCAAGCTGCTCTCTCTGGTTATATGCCTTGCCGATTATTTGGCCTTTATAAACGATGACCGCTCCGATGGGAATGTCGCCGTTGTCCTCGGCGATCTTGGCGGCCCCAATAGCCGCTCGCATATACCGCTGGTCTTCTTTGGTATTAGGCATCACTCAACTATAAACGGGGGAAGTAGAAAATAATAAATAGCAAATAATAAATTAGAAATACCCCCAAGGGGAGTCGAACCCCTGTCTCCAGGATGAGAACCTGATATCCTAGGCCACTAGACGATGGGGGCAAAATATTCAAATCCGAAATTCTAAATTCGAAATCCGAAACAAATCCGAATGACCAAAATTCAAATTACCCAAACAGTACGTTTTGAAAATTTGAAAATTATAATTTCGATATTGTTTCGTATTTAGGATTTCGTGCTTCGTATTTCCCCGGTTTGCATTTTCCTGCAAACCGCGAATAGCGGCGGTTGGATTCGAACCAACGACCCTGGGCTTATGAATCCCATGCTCTAACCAGCTGAGCTACGCCGCCAAAAATTCTAAGTTCTTGTAACATAACAACTTCCTGCGTATGCTGTCAACCCTTTTTTCGCCTCAAAAGGGGTGTGCACCAAAACGCACCATTTTTTGACGCAGACCCTGGGTAGTTGCAGCCCTTGCACGGCTGATTAAATCGTCAGCTACAGCAAGGTAAAATTCGTGGGTTGTGGCAAAACTTGAATGCCCTGCAAGGACCATCACATCATGCTCACTCATACCATTGGCAAACCACATAGTTATGGCTGTCCTCCGGATATCCTGGAAAGTGCCCTTTTTGACACCCGCTTTTCTGAGAATCTTATTGAACTGCCGCCTTAAGTTGTTTACCACCTTCATGGAGGCATCTATAAGGGTCCACTTGCCTTTCGGCCTTTCGCTGGTTTGTATGACCAAGGGTTTCGCATTTTCGTTTCCCGTCTTCACCATCATAACGCAGGAAATAAATAAATTTCCGACCATCCCGTGATGGCCGTTTGTTGAGCTTCACCAGCTGTTTCATATTACCTCCTTTCTGATGCCGGTTCAGCTCACACGATTCGAGTAGAATTATACAAGAACACGAACCAAAGCGCAAGCATTATTTTCCAGTATCTAATTGTTTTTCAACCCATTGTAGTACAGCTTTTTTGGGGTACAATGCTTTACGACATATATGAATTCTGGGTAAGCTTCAGACTCTCTTTAGGTGTTCGATAACATTATGATAGTCCTTTGAATTGCTGATCTCAGGTATCCTGAGAAACCGGATAACTTCAGATTCGGTCATCAACTCAAAGCCTTTATCACCAATTTTCAGCGGTGCAGACAGGTGTACGTCCTTTCGCTTTGAACCAGGTCTGTCATCTGAGTTTATTAGATTGTCTGAATTGTCTAACATTTTACTCATCTGAATCCGTCGATTTTAGCTTTATGTACTTATAAGCCTCATTTGCTACCAACGCGACTTTAGGAAGGTCTTCGATATTAAAACTGTCCGTGTGCTTCCAATCCTCATCTTCTTTATAGGCCTTATTGATTGTTACAGAATAGAGTTTGACCGTTCTACCATTCACTGTCTTGGTGTTTGTCCAAATGCTTGCTGAGATCAGGCCACAATTAAATTTCTTTTCTGGTTTCTGCATTGTGATATCCTCCAGTCAGACTTTTATTATTTACCATATTGAAAATAAATCAGTTAGATACATTAGGTCAGATAGGAGGTGTGCTGTTTGGTCTAAATGCAGAAACGGGGCGGCTTCGGGCAGAGTTTTGATGTAGGGGAATAGTTCCAGGCAATTAGACCCGTTAGGCTCATTTCTGGTTTTGTTTTCTGCCTGCATTGTTACACCTCACCAATTCTTTGCTGATTGGTTCAGCATCTTTTGCCCTCTATTAGTGGGAGTGGGCACACCCTTATACGGATTTCAGTGTTTGAGATTTTTTTGGCTTTTTGGAAAAGATTTTGACTGTGTATGTGTTCTGAAGAGGTTTTTGGGAATTATATTGGATTTTTCAAAATTAACTGAAATCCTCTCTGCTATCTTTCCGCTGCCAGTTATAGGGAAGATGAAGTGTAGAATAACGTTATTGTGAGCTGATCACCCTTAAACCTTCAGTCCATTCAGAAAGCTGCCGTTGAGCTAAGCCCACATCTTTTAACTCTTTTTCCTGATGTGCGATGTAAGTGTTATGGAAATCGTTTATCTTCATAACTACTGTTAAAAAGTCCTCACCGCCGGGGATATTCATCGAGGGTATCTTAGCCTATGTATTCTCTCCTTGCCTTTGCAATGAGGTTGAGCATCTGATCAGCTTGGTTTTGAACTTCGGGGTCGGAATTTGTCACTCTCGAATTCCATTTGTTGTACTCTTTATTCAGCTGATGTCGAGTTTTTTCTTTGCTCATATCCGAACTGACCCCAAGTATAACTTCCTCATCCTTAACTTCATGCATGCCGACCGGCAGGATTCTTTCCACCATGTCACGAAACCTATTCGTGTCAACTTCGAGCCAGGCTGCCAGGTTTTTCAAAAGATCTATTTCTTCAGCAGCAGCGAGACCGTTGGCCTGTGCTACATGCAGGCAAAGGTCTAAAATGTCATAGCGTTCCACGAGTGGCGCAATTTCAACGATTTCCTTACAAATTGTATAAGTGTCGAGTTGATTGCCGTCACGGAAAAAGGCAATGGTTTTATTCAATGCCCTCTCTAATTTGCGGCGGGCTTTATAAGACACTTGAGTAGAATCAAAGTTGTCTCTTGCCCAGCCTTTTATGAGTTCAACCTCGCAGTCATAGAGTTTACCGTCCGCAGCGCTGACAGCAAATGCCAGTGCCACTGCCAAGGTTTTGACCCGCTGGTTCTTTTCCTGTAATTCCATATAGCCAAACTCAGGATTGTCATAACTAAAAGTGCATGTGGCACAAGCAAGCTGTTCACCGTTCCGGCGAGATAGTATTGACGTGCTGAACTGCAAGTTTCTCTTTCCTTTGTGAGGGAACAGCAGCCAGTCAAGCTGCAATTGGGCAACGGTGGTCCAATCTAATAGGGTGGTGACCTGCTTAGGGGTTTTACCGAGGTCAGTACTGTAGCAAAAGACCGGCGAGTCCTGCAACTGCCACTGTTTCACGGCGCTATGTACCGGTTTGGCGTCGTGAGCTCCATCTGTCACATCTGTGATTGAAATTTGCAAAGTTGTATAGTGCATATCGCCGGGAGCGCGAATTGCGCCGGCAATTTGCACAGTAAAAGCATCAAAAACGCTGTTATCCTCCATCTGTCTTGTTGGTTGTACCCGACAATTAAGGACTCTCAAGTCGGGCAGTGCTGAAGACTCAGTAATCTGGATAGAACCTACTTTGCTTAAAGTCGGAAATCTGAGGCAACTAATCAATCCCTGAAAGGTGCAATGACTAATCAACCTTGGTGCGCGGATTTGACCGGTCAAAACAAAAAAAATCATTACTGCAGCTGTTAGCACTAAAATCAGAGTTATGATCGCAAGTTCGCCCATTTGCATATCTGCTGAGATTGCTATTCGACTTTCACATGCTTCAATTGATTGCCCTTTTGCTTTGTGTCGCTCTCGGACATCTTGCCGTCTTCGTCTAAGCAGAGATCGACCTCAAAAGCTCCGCCCGACTCGATGTCCTCAAACTTACAGTGCATTCTCTGGTTTACATCATAGCTGTAAGTAACTTTAACCGGACGTTCTGCCGGTCTGTTCGGAGGAAGCTTAAGCTTGTGCTTTGCAACCTTATTTACATACTCAGGAGCCATATCTTCTCCCTGGGTTATGGTTATCTCAACCTCTGTTTGTCCCTTAGACATCGTGTAGAACATCTTTGAAGTTTCGCAAGGCAGCGGTGTGTTTTTCTTCAGGATGATACGATTCTGAATTGTGCGTCGGCCGGTTTCCTTGTCAATGGGAGCACAAATAGTGCCATAACTGTGATTACAAACATCCGTGAGGTTAATATCTTTGAGCCCGCTGGAAATTCCTGCCGGCACCACCTCTGGCTTTTCTCTAAGCAATGTCAATCCGGCGTGTAAAGCAGCGCCGAGTGCGACACATTCGTCCACATTAACTGTAATTTCAGGGGCAAATCCGAACGTTTTTTCCAGGCGTTTCCGGACTAATGGAATCCGAGTGCTGCCGCCCACCAACAGTACCTTATCGATACCGGAAGGTTCAACACCTGCCTCCTCGAGGGCCACTTCCACCATGATATCAGTACGAGCTATCAACGAAGAAATAGCTTCCTCGAACATCTCTCTTATGATTTCTACTCTCGTGTTACCTGCCGGGCCGTAGAGCATCTTCTTCGCAGAAGCACGCCGTGACAATGTCTTTTTAATATCCTCGGCTTCATCTTCATACTTTGCCCTGTCCTCATCAGAGTTAATCAGCTCGGCACCAAACTTGTCCCTGTAGTTCTGCTCCAGCATCTCTAATACTTTCTGGTCGAAGTCAGCGCCGCCGAGCGCATGGTCACCCTGTGAACAAATAATGTCCATTTGATGTCCCTTGACGTCCATTATGGTTACATCGAAGGTGCCTCCTCCAAGGTCATATACGAGGACCTTTCCCGAAACGTCGCGTGTGGTAGTATAATATAATGCAGCCGCCACTGGCTCGTTGACAATTCCAATCACGTTCAGCCCGGCTGCAATACCTGCGTCCATGGTCGCTTTTCTTCGAACTTCGTCAAAGTGAGCAGGAACCGAAATAACGGCATCACGGATTTCACCGTGTTCGGTTGAGCAGTCCTGTTTGAGCTTTTTCAGGATCAAACTTGATAATTCCACAGGCGTCCAGTCCTTTCCATCAATATTCTTGCAATAACTCGCATCTCCCATATGCCGCTTTATCCAACGGACGGACCTTTCAGCATTTAGATGCCGTGAATTTATCGCTTCAACACCTACCCGGACTACATCAGAGTTCTCTTCGTCGAAGAAAATCGTGGACGGCGTGAGCCTCTCTCCATCAGCGTTCGGGATTATCTCCGGCTTACCGATAGCATTAAGAATCGCTAAGGCTGAGAATGTGGTTCCGAGATCTATACCTACTATGTTAGCCATTTTAGATACCTTGTTAGCCATTTTAGACCCTTTGTATCTCATTTGGGTTCTCATTTTGCGACTTATTGCAAAATGAGGCTCTTTAATAAACCTAACCAAACAGCTTGACCTGAGCTGGACGTACTACCTTGAAATTCTCCTCGTCAATAAAGTATTGATAACCTGGTCTGATTACATTTGCAATTTTGCCTTCTCTGTTTGGCTCATCGCAGCATTCCTTCTCTTTGACAGCCTCTGCATACTTTTCCTGCCCGTGATAATCGCTGTTTATTTCGGGCTCAAATTGTTCAACACCACTAGACTCCAGAGCAAAGAGCAGCTCATCCCTTACTTCCTCAAGGTCTGCTACTTCGATATCCTGTTCTGTCAGCCGACTAATACGACCTTCAAGATTGTCAATACAGCGAATAACGCGCAGGCAAAAAGTTCGCATTATGTTCCAGTCATACCCGTCCTGAAGTTTGTTCAGTCTGTCCTGTTGGGATGCGGCGTATTCACGAATGGCTGACACCTGTTGAGTGAGCTCGCTGAGGGTGCTGTTGAGCGGTTTTGACTGCTCAAGTGCGGTTTGCTGAACACCTTGAGCCATCTGCCTGAATTCCGCCATCTGTTTTTCCAGATTTTCTGTTTGGGCTTTGAGCGAATCTTCAGGTTTGGGACTTACGTTCACACTTTCTGCTACGGCTTTTAACGACTCCACATGTTCGGTGGATTTTTTATCTGAAAGTAACACGGCAATTTCCTCAGCATTTTTAGCTGAGTTTTCAACGCCGGGTCCGCTTTTCATCGAACAAAGTGTTTGTGGCAGAGCTTGCTCACCCTGGCCGGCAGAATTCGCTTCAAAACTCTGACAGCCTGAATTTCTGAGTACATTCGAAAGTTTCTTAATTTGGCCTCGCGGTCCCTGTCGTTTCTCCTGCTGCCCAAAACTTATTCCATCTTCCATTGCATCACTTTCAACTCCGACTTTTTCTTCAGCTTGAGTCTTAGGTTTTATTTTCGCTTTTGCATTGGCTTGCGCCAGCTCTTTATCTTTGTTTCCACTCCGGCTTCTGAAAAAATCGGCGACAAATTCTCTCAGATGAGAGGAGGCTTTAATAACGGGCAGACCTATCCATAGTAATAGGCACCAGGTTAAAATCGCCCCCCCTGTAAACGTACACACAATAGAGCCGGTAAAAATTAACTCCCTCAGCTCCTTTCGCTTTTTGTATTTGCTTAATTCTTTTTGCCAGTTCTCGCCGTAAAGAATGTCGGCAAAGGGATAAGTATCTTTGTTACTTGCGGCCAATTTGTTCAGGTCAGCTTTGAGTCTTTCCTGCTGTTGCTGCTTTAGCTGAGCTTCTGTTTTGGTTTTACCATATTTGTCCAGAGCTAATTGCAACGATTCATTGTATTGCTCGAGATACTCACCCGGCCCTGAACCATACTTCAACTTATAGGAAGCAACCTTCTGCTGTTCTTTTCTTTTTTGGGTGAGGAGCCATCCAAGCACAGCGGCGCCGGTAACTAATAGTACTAAACCAGGGATAACATATTTCTTAAACATAATCGCAAATCTAAATCTACGGTTTGCTCTCGTGTTCCTTATGCTGAACGGGTTTCAAGTTTCTGTCTGAGACTGCTTCGGATGCGTCGCTGTAGACCTCAGTGACACGCAGCACTTCTTCTATGGTCGTCAAGCCCTGCTCTACCTTTTTCATCCCGTCATCGAACAAACCCGGCTGACCGCTCTGGCGAAAAACGCGGCGCATATTACTGACCGAAGAGTCTCTATTAATCATACCACTGAACCTGTCATCAATAACCAACAGTTCGTAAATACCCGTTCTG
>JAUXAB010000069.1 GCA_030615025.1 Phycisphaerae bacterium
AAATCAGCCATTCCTGTGGCGCAAAAAGGCTGCGATGGAACCCCAAGTCGGCAATTTCCTCCTGAACTACTGCGTGCTTGTGGCCAAGACACAGTGCTCATGACTGATCTTCATGCCCGGATGGAATTTACGGTAAGGACAGCCATCAACCGAAAGAATGGCAGAAGCATACGATAGAGTGAATCGACAGTAAGACTTGCACAAGCACAAGGTGTCTAAGTCTAAAGAATAGCTATTGTCTGGATTTGCCCACCTCGGTTTTTAGCGAAAAAACACAGGTTTTTCGACGCCGGATTCAATGGCCGGTGCTAAATCTTACCATGGAAGCCTCAAAAAAAATTTGTGGCAATAGGGATTTTTAGTATTTGACTTTGAGTTCTGAATAGGTGTCCGCTGTTCATGTTCGTTACATTCTCTGCCTGTTTTACCCTTTTGAATAATATACGTTACTGTTTTCTTGCTATCTATATCGAATCTAATATACTCGTCCATGAGAGCATTCTGTTGTAAACGTTATTGTGGTTATAGTAAAATGACTATGCTTTTCGCCAACTTAGGTGGCTCCGGTTGCATAGTTTCTGTCAAATAACACAAAGGCCGATAGAGAAGTTGAATCACTGTTTTCTTTTATTTAGATCGTTTCATTTTTGCTGGCGATGTACAGTCATTATGATCTTCTCGCCAACTGCTGTAAAAAGTGAAATCTGCCAAGATGCAGCTTCAATAAAGAAAAGACTAATTGGAAGGTAGATTTCCGTGCTGAACAAATAGCACAGCAATGAGAAAGATGCCAAATTATGGAGAGTTTACATACCCGATTGATAGCTTTCTTAGGTCTGATTCTACTATCGAGCATGGCTAATACCTGTCAGGAGGCGCATCCACAAGGTCAAAAGCCAAGTAATGATGACGGGTGGCCTCAAACGCGCGCGGAGCAGACCGATTACCGTGAAACATCCCACTATGAGGATGTTCTACGGTTCCTTGAGGATCTGCAGGCTAAGGGTGCACCGATATCAGTACAGTTTATCGGTGTCAGCACGCAGGGACGTAAGATTCCGTTGGTGATTGCTGCTCGCCCACCAGTAGCGGCACCTGTCGACGCCAGTCGAATCAGTAAGCCTGTCGTGTACGTCCAGGCTAACATTCACGGCGGAGAGGTGGAAGGTAAAGAGGCCGTCCTGATGTTGCTTCGGGAACTGGCCCGGAAACCGAAAGGCGGGCTGTTAGATAAGATTGTGCTTTTAACAATTCCTATTTATAACATTGATGGCAACGAGGCGTGGGCTCCCTGGCAAAGAAATCGCCGTAATCAAAATGATCCTGAGGTGGTGGGAGTACGTGCCAACGGCCAGGGACTAGACCTCAACCGTGATGGTATGAAGGCGGAGTCGCCTGAGATGCGTGCGGCGTTGAGGTCTATTTACACAACGTGGGATCCGGAAGTAGTTGTGGACTTGCATGCCACCAATGGGACACGCCATGGCTTTCAATTGACCTATTCTCCGCCGCTTCATCCCGATACTGAAAGCGCTCTTCTGCATTTTAATCGAGATGAATTGCTTCCCGCTGTGCGCCGGCGCATGCACCGGGCCTTTGGCATAGAGACGTTTGTGTATGGCAACCTGCCTCGTAACCGAAAGTCACAGGGTTGGTACCAAAGTGCGCCGGACCCCAGGCGTATCACAAACTATGTGGGGCTGCGCAACCGCCTTAGTGTTCTTTCCGAAGCGACCTGCTATCTGCCGTTTCGCGAACGTGTGGCGGCGACATATCATTTCGTGTCAACTGTGCTGGAGGAGATCGGTCGCCAGAGGCAGCGCGTTCTGAGCCTTACGCGTGAGGCGGATGCCCGTGTTATCGGGTGGGGTCTGCAACCGGAGACGGCGCCAGCTCTGACAGTTCGCTACCAGATCATTTCACGTGGCAAGGAAGAGATCCTTTTGGAGAAATCGGCATCTGCGGGCAACTCGTCAAAAAAACCAAAACGCATAACAACCCCCCAGGACATCATCCCCGTGCGGATGCCAGTCTACGATCGTTTCGAAACAACAAGGACCGCTCGTTTCCCAGCGGCTTATTTGATCCCGGCAACCTTGCGCGAGACCGTGGAACTGCTAAGACGTCATGGAATTGTCGTGGAAAGGCTGCGGGCCGACTGGAAGGGGACGACCGAAGTGTTTATCATCGATGAGATTGTCTCGGTTGACCGACCCTTTCAAGGACACATTCTCAAAGAACTTAAAGGTCGCTTCGAATCGGCACAGACAGAAATCCCGAAGGGCAGCTACTTGGTGAGAACGGCGCAACCTCTGGGAATTCTTATTTTTCATCTTCTTGAACCGGAGAGCATCGATGGGGTGGCAACCTGGGGTTTCCTGGACCGGGCGCTGCGTGCAAAGGCACGCTATCCGATCCAGAAGTGCTTCGACCAGGTGCGCGTGGCGACCGAGAGACAGCCCAGCCATTAGACTTGTCACTGGGGATGGAATGATATATCATTTGAGCAAGGTTCAGCTTGACAGTGGAACGAAGGTTAATTGGATAAGTATATGCTTAGGGAGATAATCTGTGAAGAAGTTAAGCAAACGCTTGGCCGTGATTTGGCTGTTGATGCCGGCACTAACCTTTGCCCAGGATGACTTTTGGTATCAGCGTGATTTTCCCCCGGAGGAATTCGCCCAACGTCGGGGAAAGGTATTTGAGAAGATAGGCACTGAGGCAGTGGCCCTTTTACAGGGAGCGCCAACGGTTCGTGGTTTTGGTGTCATCCGCCAGAATAACGAGTTCTTTTATCTTTGTGGAATTGAAGTGCCTCAAGTGTATCTTCTTCTTGATGGCAGAAGCGGCAAGACGGCTGTTTATCTACCTTCACTTTCCAGGAGATCAAGATCAGGGCCGACCGCAGCCGAATATGCGTTATCGGTGAAGAAGCAAACCGGTATTGACGCGGTGTATGGGATAGAATCACTTCTGGGGCATTTGGAGAACGTTTCCCAGTTATACGCACTTTTGGGTTCACGAAGAGCAAACCGTGCACCCCGGCGCGAGATGACAGTGATTGACCGTAGTGAGGCAGCTGACCTTTTGAGTCGTGACCCGTTGGGGGAGGGACGCTTTGTTAATTTGATTCAGAATTGTTTCCCCAAATTAGCAATCAAAAATCTCTCCCCGATAATCGATTCCCTTCGTGTCATCAAGAGCCCTGCGGAGATTAAACTTTTACGACGTGCGGGGCAATTATCTGCTTTATCAGTAACCGAAGCCATGCGATCGACAGAAGTTGGTGTTATGGAGTACCAGCTCGATGCGGTGTCGAAATACATATTTTTTGTTAACGGCGCCCGCGGAGAGGGCTACACTTCCATCATAGCTGTTGGTGCCAATATGTGGTATGGTCATTATTCGCGCAAGGATTGTGTTCTGAATGACGGGGACATCGTCCTGATGGACCATGCCCCGGATTATGGTTATTACACCAGTGACATCGGGAGGATTTGGCCGGTGAACGGAAAATATGCGCCCTGGCAGCGGGAACTATACGGGTTTATGTTGAAATATCATAAGGCGGTGATCAAGCGAATTCGGCCGGGGGTAACAGCAAATGAGATCATGGAGGAAGCCCGGACGGAAATGGAGGAGGTGCTCAAAAACACTAAATTTTCCAAACCAATATACGAGAAGGCCGCCCGGAGCACGTTCGGGCACATGTCTCATGCGGTGGGGATGGAAGTGCATGACGTAGGCAGTTCCCGGGGTCCTCTGAAGCCAGGTATGGTGTTTGCCGTTGACCCGCAAATGCGGGTACCGGAGGAAAAACTCTATATACGTATCGAGGATACGGTAGTTGTCACCGATGACGGTGTGGACATTCTGACAGACACTGCTCCCTGGGAACTCGACGATATCGAAAAACTGATGAAAGAAGAAGGTATGCTACAGAAGTATTCACCGGTTTTTACTATAAAGAAGAAACCGTAACTGCTACCCTTCAAATTAAAATATGCTATTAAAAAAGTTTGCTGCTAATCCAAACCATTTCTAAGGTATGGCTATGAAAAAGTTGTGCTTCTCATTTATTCTCCTGGCACAGATCTTTGCTAATAGCGGCGATAAACTCTATGGCCGAAACATTGACGTTTATAGCCGGACTCTACAGACTGAACGGAGCCGGGAATTTGACGCCATTCACTATCGTATCAAACTCAGATTTGATGAGGACAAAAAAATGTTTTGGGGTGAAACCAGGATTACACTTCGTCCGTTAAGCGATGGTTTCGAGAAATGTTTTTTTGATGCGGAAAAATTTATTGTTTCTTCGGTGAAGGACCAGAGCGGTCAGCCGCTGGAATTTCATCAAGGCAATGGGAAAATTGTCGTCTCTCTGGGGCAAACTTACGATTATGGTGATGAGTTGTCTGTTACCGTATTTTATTTCGCCAAAGATTGCGGTGCTTCGAGGAATTTCCCCCTGGGTATCTCGTTTGTGGAAGCAACAGAAGCGCATCCCCGGCTCATCCAGGCCCTGTCTTTTCCCAACGGGGCGCGCCATTGGTTTCCGTGTTACGACCATCCGAATGATAAGGCAACTATTGAAGTGATCGCAACCGTTAATGAGGATTATAAGGCATTGTCGAATGGAAAGCTCGTAAGTGTTACCAAAGACACCCGGAACAAGACCAAAACATTTCATTGGATGCAGGATCGGTCCCATAGTACTTATTTGACCGTATTAGCGGCGGGGCCATATCATGTGATCGAAGATTCACTGGGGGATCTTCCCATCAATTACTGGGTTTATCCCCAGGATGTGGAGAATGCCAGGTTCTCGTTTTCCAAAACGCCGGAGATAATTGCGTTTTTCAACCGTGAATTTGGGTACGAATATCCCTGGGACAAGTATGACCAGGTTACTATTCCCGGCATTGGCGGTGGGGCCGAATGTACCTCGGCGACCCTGCTCGGGCAGGGGGTGATACATGATGAAAGGGCGGATGAAGATTTCCCCAGTCACAAACTGATTGCCCATGAGGCGGCCCACCAGTGGTGGGGCGATCTGGTTACACTGCGTGACTGGGGACATACATGGATTAATGAAAGTTTCGGCACGTACAGTGACTATCTTTATATTAAACATTCCCTCGGTGAGGATGAAGGGGCCGTCGATCTGTTGCACAAAAAAAACGCTTATCTACGCGAGGCTCATAATCGGTACATGCGCCCGATTGTTTTTCACCGATGGGAAAAACCACAGCAAAACTTTGACAGCCATACCTATCCCAAGGGGGCGGTGATTATTAACATGATGCGCTGGATATTGGGAGATAAGCCTTTTCGCAAAACCATCTCACATTTCTTACACAAACATGCCTATGACTCGGCCGATACCCATGATTTTGTAATTGCGGTTAAAGAGATGACCGGGCGGAATTTGGAATGGTTTTTTGAACAATGGTTTTTCAGCCCGGGGCATCCGGTGTTTGACGTATCCTATCATTGGGACGACAGTCATAAGAAAGTGAAACTGAAAATTGTCCAAACCCAGGATACCTCCGGAAGGATTCCCGTCTTCAAAACACCTGTGGTAATTGCTGTGGTAACGAAGGAAGGAAAAAAAACAGAAAAAGTCTGGCTTAAGGAAAAGGTGGAAGAATTTGAAATTGCATGTAACCAAACACCTTTGATGGTAAGGTTTGACGAAGGGAATTTCTTGTTAAAAGAATGGACCTTTGTGAAAACAACCAAGGAATTGATTTATCAGTTAAAAAATGATGATGTAATTGGGAGGATGTGGGCTGCGTCGGAGTTGGGCAAAATCAAGAAGGATGCGCCGGTAGTAGCGGCGTTGTTGGAAAGTGGCCGAAATGATCCTTTCTGGTCTGTTAGAAAAGCAGCAATTGAGAACATGGGCGCGCCGAAAAGTAGGGAACATACGAGTGTCCTGAAGCGAAAATGCGTGGATAAAAACTCCCGAGTTAGAGCGGCAGCCTTACAAGCCCTCGGGGATAGTGGGCAAGCCGAGCTGGTCGCATTTTTCGTGGAGTGCTTTGAAAAAGACGATAGTTATGTCGCTCAGGCAGAGGCGTTAAGATCGATTGGAAAATGTGGAGATAGTTCTTTGGCGGAATATTTAAAAAAAGCAGCGGGAATGAAATCCCACAGAAATATTCTTAGGAAAGCTGCTGATTGGGCATTAAAGCAGATCAGCTCATCAACCAGGTAACTATCAATTTTAGAGGATTGTTATGACAAGAAATCTTGATGCAAGCGTCAATCAACGCTTTTCATCGCGCCTGGGTTTTCTATTGAGCGTGATCGGGATCGCGGTGGGTACGGGAAATATCTGGCGGTTTCCCCGGATTGTCGCTCAGAACGGCTCGGATGAAGGTGCCGGGGCCTTTTTGGTCGCCTGGGTCGTATTTCTGTTTCTCTGGAGCATTCCGTTAGTCTTGGCCGAATATGCGATGGGACGTAAATGCAGGATGGGGGTTGTTGGAACGATTGCCCGAATCGCTGGAGAAAAATTCGCCTGGATGGGGGCGTTCATGACCTTTGTGACCGCGGCCATCACGTTCTTCTATTCGGTCGTGGTGGGATGGTGCGTGTACTATTTCGTTCAGATGCTGACTAATCCCCTGCCGTTGTCAACAGAAGTAGCCATGACCAGATGGAATGAATATCAAGGCAGTGGCTGGCCACTGGTAACACACGCTGTTGTTATGGGATTTGGAGCTTTTGCCATCTGGCGTGGAATAAAGTCTATAGAACGGGTCAATAAAATACTGATTCCTACGTTGTTGGCTATTGTGTTAATTTCTGTCGTTCGCGGATTGACCCTTCCAGGCGCATGGGCGGGAGTCACCTATCTTTTTACTCCGGAGTGGGGACAATTGGCCCACCCCAGAATCTGGATGGAGGCTTTGACGCAAAATGCATGGGACGTCGGGGCAGGCTGGGGGCTTTATCTTACGTATGCAGCGTATGTCAAACGAGAGTATGGTGTAGTGAAAAACGGCTTCATCACTCCCATCGGGAATAATCTTGTCTCAATGTTGGCGGCCTTAATGGTGTTTGCGACGGTTTTCGCAGTGCTGCGGACGGAATTGGGGATGGCGCAACCAGAGGTGCTGGAGGTTATGCGCACCAGTGGTTTGGCATCTACAGGATTGACCTTCATCTGGATGCCCCAGCTTTTTGCACGGATGTTTTTGGGGCGTCCATTAGCCATCCTCTTCTTTTTAGGTTTGACCTTTGCCGGATTTTCGTCCCTTATTGCCCATTTGGAACTTTCTACGAGGGTCCTCATTGATGCAGGCCTGAGACGTTCCCGGGCTATCGTGCTCGTGACAGCAATCATTTACCTTCTGGGGGTTCCATCTGCCATCAGTCTTAATGTCCTGAAAAACCAGGATTTTGTCTGGGGTTACGCCCTGATCATCTCCGGCGCATTAGTCGCCTTTGCGGTGATGCGCTATGGAGTTGGCCGGTTGCGTAAAGAGGAGCTGATGGTGGATGAGAACGACTGGAAGCTTGGGCGTTGGTGGGATGTGGTTCTGGTAGGATTTGTTCCGCTGGGGGCGATTACACTTTTGGTCTGGTGGCTGGTTAAGGAAGCCGAGCCCGGCAAATGGTACAATCCGCTTAATCCCACGAGCGTTATGAATTGTCTGGCCCAATGGTTTGTGGTCTTGATTATTTTGTTACTAATTGGTCGTTGGTTAGCACGACGCTCGCTGAAAGTTGGTATGCCTAACTCAAAATGATTGATCTTAGGCCATGAGGAGTATTTCTAAGCGGCAAATAACAGGTTCTCCGCGGCTGTATCGATCGTATCTTGAATACTTTTCCAGGAGACACTGCCATCAAAACATTCTTTTCAGTCAAATGAATGGCCTCTGTCCCTACCGAAAATTAGATCCGTTTAATATGATTTAGAACTCATCCACTTATTCTACGGGACAGACCAGTCCTGCCAGCCTGAAAGAGCCAGTGTGCGTGCACGAACCACCCCTAAAATGGCCCCATTTTCGTGAGCTTCAAAACATCAGAATTCTTCGAAAATTCTTGACTCCATTTTGTCTCCACAGATGTCGATTCTGATGAATTATGAAGCCGTCAAACATTAGATTCCTGCCGAAAAATAAATATTTCTTGACAATTTTTAACAAATCCCGGATTCAATGTCCGCTGCTCTTCTCTACAGCTCAAATCTCCAATAGATTGTTAAATACCGATAGACCATGCATAAGAGCAGTTATAACTACCCAACCCACTCATAAGCAACCTTACTTGCTCCTAAGAAAACGCACACAGACTGGCTTTGCAACAGAAACCTTATGATCCGTCGGCCCAAGAGCACCAGTTTCATTATTGATATGAAAAACAACGACACTATCTTTGCCTTGATTGGCGACAAGACAAAACTTGCCCGTTGGATCGATGTTGAAGTTACGTGGTGTTTTTATATCGGCTGTCTCATGCTCGACATAAGTCAGTTTCCCATCGGCCAAGTCGACTCGGTAAACCACAATGCTGTCATGCCCCCGGTTTGAAGCGTAGAGAAACTTCCCACCAGGGTGCACACGTACCTCAGCACATGCATTGGACCCATTAAACCCATTCGGCAGCGTTGTGATGGTCTGGATCTCCTTCAGAACACCCGAAACCGACTCATAGGCAAAGGCAGTCACTGTGCAATCGAGTTCGTTGATCACGTAAGCATACTTCCCGTTCGGATGGAAGGCAAAATGTCGCGGTCCGGCTCCAGGCTTGACCTTTGCAAACGGAGGACTATTGGCAACGATCGTTCCCTTTTCAATGTCCAGCTTATAAATCATGATCTTGTCAATTCCGAGGTCGGCGACAAAAGCAAAACGATTGTCCGGGCTTACGTTGATCGAATGTGCATGTGGTCCCTTCTGTCGCCTGGGATTCACACTGGAACCGGCGTGCTGCACAAAGCCAGTTGGTTTTCCGAGTCTGCCGTCCGATTTGATCGGAATTACCGAGGCGCTGCCGCTGCCGTAGTTGGCAACGAGCAGGTTTTTCCCCATATGGTCTATACTGACGTGACATGGACCTGCACCGCCCGATGGCTGTTTGTTGAGCAGCTTGAGGTTTCCCGTATCTGCCTCGATTGTATATGCACTGACACTCCCAGCTCCACCTCCCTCACTGACCGCATACATGAACTTCCCGTTAGGATGGATCTCGAGAAATGACGGATTTCCGGCCTCGGCCGCGAGAACCGGATCAGACAGCTTCCCAGTCTCAAGGTTAAGCACACTACGGTAAATCCCCTTACTGGAATTCTCTCCCCTTGTGTAAGTCCCGAAATAGACAGGAAGCGATTCCGCAGATACCGTTGATAACACCACGAGTGAAAACGCTACAGCAACAAAAATTCTCATTTTCATACGCAAACACCTCTTCATAATAGTTCATATCGAATACTTAGCCACCTACCTAATGCAGACTAACTGGATTGGAGTATCAAATAATTTTCTCCATTCCATATCTCATAGGCAAGATTTCCAACTACTTCTAATTGACTATCGTTTAATACTGGTTCTATGGTCATCTCTATTACTGCTTGAATCAATATATGAGTAGCTTTCCAATCGTTGGCTCTATGCGATATCAAGAACGTCAGTTGGGATAATGCCTAACCGACCCTGCCATCACCGTCGATATCAAGTTCGTGGATTTCCTCAAGCTTCTTAACCAGGGCACGCAATGTGTTCTGTGTTAATGAAAGTTGATCTTCAAAAGACTGAACTCGATCTTCAACTGAATCGGATTTTCGCTTTTGGCCATACATCAAGCCTGTTTGCACAACTTCCCAAAGTATACCCATCTTTTCCTCAATTCATTTCTAAAGATTGAACTATGTACTTCTTTCTATAACACTCACCTGCATTTGATTCACAGGTCAACCTTCACCATTAGCTTGGCAACATCGAATCTCTATGATCCGGTATTAACGTACTCAGCTGCAATCCTATCTCCGGTTCTTTCAACCCAACCTCGCAGATACTGACGATGCTTATGCAAGACATCTTTGTAGTCGCCAACCTTGGCAAGATTCTTCATTTCACCTGGATCACGCTTAAGGTCTATGAGTTGTTCTCGATGTCTACCTGAGTCGTAAATACAGTACTTGAAACGGCCTGTCTGTAGCATCCTTCCGTTCTGACTCTCTGAGACAACGAAATCACGCCATTGATTGGTATTCTTTCCTTCCGCTAAAGGTCGCAAACTTCTGCCGTGTAGTCCTTGAGGCCTTTCTATACCTGCGTAGTCACACAGGGTAGGGAGAAGGTCGAGACCGTTGGAAACCAGATGCATATCATCAACCATGCCAGCGTGAATCCTTTCCTTGTAACTCATTATGAATGGAACACGTACGGATTCCTCATAAAGCACTGACTTATGCTCCATTCTGTGCGCAGAATCCATATCGCCGTGGTCGCTGGTAAACACTATCAGGGTGTTATCTTCCATCCCTGCTTTTCGCAGAGCGTCAAGTACTATCCCGATCTCTTTGTCAACCATTTCGGTCAACCGACAGTACGCCCACCGGTGCAGACGCCATTGATTCTTAGTCCATTTCTTGCGGATATATGCTCGAAAAGATCTTACATTGGCGTACTTCTGTGTTATGCATCCCGGCTCAGCTTCCGGCACTTCATGATTTGCAGGCAATGGAGGGCAATTTTTCTCTACAAAAGCGCTGATATCACCACTATTTCGCGCACGATCCAGTATAGCCTCGCAGGTTTTGGAATCGGTGTTGCCTATTGGGGCTTGTGCTTTAGTACGCCTAAAATCATTGATAGCCATGTAGCAGATATCGTGAGGATTGATGAACGAAGCGAACAGAAAGAATGGTTTTGTGTGTTGTTCCTTGATGAATTTCGCGCAAGCATCAGCCAATCCCCGGCGTGAGTTCCCGGTTAAATTTCGATATCCAAGTTTCTGCACATTGTTCATCTTCCTGGGCAGATGCACCTTGCCACCGTAAACCGTTTCATAGCCCGCTTTCTGAAAAATGCGGCCAAGCGACTGTCGCAGCATAATATCGGTCACGGCAGACCGTCCGGAGTCATTGTTCTGGCCCATTCCTATGGCGCTGGGCATAAGGCTTGTCTGTAAACTGAATCGGTTAGGCACGCAAACAGGATTGCAGGCATAGGCTCGTTCAAACCTTATGCCCGAAGCAGCAAGCCGGTCCAGGGCAGGGGTCTTAAGCCATTTGTTGCCCGTGCAACTCATCATACCCGCATGCTGCTGATCGGTCATAATAAAAAGAACATTGGGCCTACTATCTCCCCTTAGGCTATCCGTAGCTAATGTTCTCTGGCCGAGTGTCAGTCCGATTGCTGTAGCTGCTGTTGCAGTAATGAATTCGCGTCTTTTCATTTTTGTCTCCGAAGGTTATGTGCCACATTTTACTCCGGTGACATCGCAGAAACAAGCAAAATCTCCGTGACTTTCGTACTCGTTGGGCCGGCCTCAAATCAACCACCAGTATCCAGGGCGGATGCTTTTGAGATTAAAGGATCGTTTATCCTTCTGGAGTGACTTAAGAAGCTGCCTGGCTTTCTTGCCGATAGCCTCCGCGGCCAGTTCTATGTTTTGTCTGCCAACCTCTGGGGATGCGTGCTTGCGAGGGTCCAAACCACCGATCCCGTCAGGTGCCTTCATGTTAGGGGCCAACGAACCAGTACCCAGCATCGACATGTCCACAAGATCGGGATAGAGAAACATCATGTTGGATGTTTCCCATTTTGCCGCGTGGTCTGAGCCCGATTCTCGACTCTTGCTCAACGTTATTTCCCACAGCCCCACGCCGGCTGCGGTACCATCGGCCGTGACTGGTTTGAGGGCCTGGTTTATCATGTCAATCTGTCCCTGAACGTTGTGCCCTGAGACCCCTATAATGACGCGAAATCCCGTCTTCTTCAGGCGTTGAAACAGCTCGGTTAATACAGGCACAAATGTCTTCTGGTCAAAACCGTTGTGGAAGTAAACGGGGGGATATACTACCCCTCCGAAATGTTCGGCCGTCTTGACCAGGATGCCATGGGCTTTTAGGGCGTCATTACCGAGGGGCAGGTGTCTGCCATGCCACTCTATCAGACCAAACGGCACATATACCACAGGAAACTTTCGTGCAGCTGCTTCTAACTGATCTGGCCTCATGAACTGCATCTGGACTGATGGGGGTAGCTCATTTGTAATATCTCCCTTCCCAATCGCCGGTCGCCTGGCATCAACCGCAGTGAGCGTAACGGCGGCCAAAAGGATGAGGAAGACGACGGCGACGGCCGTCCACCGGGGGGAGGCTTTTTTGAATGTGACGATCATTGTGATTCTCCTTTCAGCTTGCTATCGAATGTGTTATTAATCATCTTACATTTCCTTTGAAACTTCCTACTCCCTACCCGACCGAGGTACCTATGAAAGCAGATCATGTGTCATAGGTGTCACAGTAGATATCTTTGATTTGATCAAAAGTAGGAATTACAGGGTTGTTACTGGTACTACCCGCTACTGCTGCATCGTTCGCCATCTTTTCAATATGTTCTTCGTACGAAGTCTTATCGATACCAAAAGACTTTGGCGAGGGGATTTCAAGTTCACGACCCAACTGATGTAATTCGTTTACCAGTGTCCTACAACACTCCTCGTCTGGTGTAGAACCATCGGCCAGGTCCATACAACGAGCTATCGCCGCATATCGAGATGGGGTTCCGTCGACAGAAAACTTAGTAACAGCCGGAAGCAACATTGCATTACTCAAGCCATGCGGAACGTGGAAGCAGGCACCAATCGGTTCACTCATACTATGCACTAGGCCAACTGAGGCGTTAGAAAAAGCAATTCCCGCTCGAAAAGATCCAATCAGCATATTCTGCCGAGCATCTTCATCCGTACTGTTATGCCAAGCTTGTCTCATCGAAGACCAGATAAGTTTCACTGCACTCAAGGCAAGCAGATCAGTAAAATCACTGGCTTGCCGTGAAACATAGGCCTCTATCGCATGGGTTAACGCGTCAATACCTACAGCAGCAGTCAAAGACTTCGGCATGCTCATCGTTAACTTGTAATCGAGGATTGCAATGCTCGGGACGTAAGCTCTACTGCGTCCGGTCATCTTGACCTGGCTCTGAGAGTCGGTAATTACTACTACTTTGCTGGCCTCTGAACCGGTACCCGAAGTTGTAGGTAGTGCAATCACTCCTGCGCCTTGCCGAGCAACATTGTCAATACCCATGAGGTTCTCAATAGTCCCCTCATTCCTTGCTAATACCGAAATAGTCTTGGCTGTATCAATTACGCTACCACCACCCAGTGCAACAATGCCATCACATTTGTCAGCTTGGAACTGTTGGAAGCCGCACCTAACCATTTCAGTATCAGGCTCACCATCAACACTAGTACAAGTAGAAACTTCTATATCAGCCTTGCTCAGCAGTTGTGCGATTTCACTTATGCGCCCCGCTTTCTCATGGAACGGATCGGACACTATCAAGACACGCGACCATTCAAGGAACCCGATCTCCTGTGCCACTCTGGCACGTGTATCAGCTCCAATGATTACCCGGGACGGAATGTCCAACTCACAGTTCAATAGAGACTCCTTTTATCAAGAAACAGAAAGCCTTCGCATGTGGAAGGTTTCCTATTGAGAGAATTATACCTCTGACCCACACTCACCGCAATAGTTCACATTCCCAACCAGCCTCTTGTCACAAACCGGACACCTACGAATGAAACCGATAATCCGTGTGAAATCAAGGTGCGCAAACTCATCCCAGCCTGACAAGGATTTTTTTGCACTGTTCGCCGTCTCTGGTGCGTTGTGAATATGTTTGATATTCATTGATTCTACTGTGCCGTTGGTGTAGAATTGTCAACCATGACAAGCAGCCTTGAATCATAAACTTAAGGAGATGACCATGAAGCATCTGTATCTGTCAATTTTGCTCATTGTGTTATGTCTCGACCCTTGTGCGGCTGAAGAATCTGCATTCCGCGACATTTCCATGGAAGAGGTTCAGGCCGCGTTCAACCGGCCCACGCCGCCCCATCCTCGACTCTTGATGACCGACAAACAGGTTACCCGCATTCGGGTCGAACTCAAATCTCAAGCGGACACGCAGGCCTTCTACAAAGCAATGCTTGCCAAAGCCGATGACATACTGGGCCAGTCGCCTGTAAAACGCGTCAAAACAGGCCGACGCCTGCTGAGTGTATCGAGGCGATGCCTCGATAGAGTCATCCATCTCAGTGCCGCCTATCGTTTCACACGCGAACGCTCCTATCTTCAAAGAGCTGAAAAAGAAATGCTGGCCGCGGCCGCTTTCTCAGATTGGAATCCAAGCCATTTCCTCGATGTGGCGGAAATGACCGCGGCACTGGCTATCGGGTATGACTGGCTCTATGATGACCTATCTAAAGAAAGTCGTCTGAGTATTCGCCGAGCCATTCTGGAAAAAGGGCTTCAGCCTTCTCTGAAGAACAAGGGTTGGGCGCGAGGAACCAACAACTGGAATCAAGTGTGCAACGGCGGAATAACCTTAGGCGCTCTGGCCATCATGGAAGATCAACCCCAGTTGGCTCAACAGATGGTTCACCGGGCTGTCAATGGAGTGCAAGTCGTAATGAAGCATTATGAGCCGGATGGAGCCTACCCTGAAGGGCCTGGCTACTGGGTGTATGGTACCAGCTACAATGTGGTCTTGCTGGCGGCTTTGGAATCTGCATTGGGAACGGATTTCAATCTTTCGCAAGCGCCTGGTCTTTCTCGCAGCGCAGCCTACTACCTGCATGTTGCCGGGCCGACGGGTCGGTATTTCAATTACCCGGACAGCGGCTCAAAGGGAGGGTTTCAGCCGACAGTCTTCTGGTTTGCATCGAAATACGATCAGCCGTCACTGGCCTGGCATCAACATCAGCTTTGGAAAGATGCAATGGCCCATGATGCATCAGCACTGGTTCAGAGTCGGTTAGCGCCTCTGGCCCTGCTATGGTGCAACAGTAATCAGGCTGCTCCGAAAGATCTCAACTGGAGGGGACGCGGAAGCAATCCTGTTGCCATGTTTCGCAGTTCCTGGACCGATCCGGGTGCAGTGTACTTAGCGATAAAGGGCGGCTCGCCAAGCGTTTCGCACGGTCATATGGATGTGGGATCGTTTGTGCTTGATGCTGAAGGGATTCGCTGGGTTGTTGATCTGGGGCCGGAGAGCTATCACAAAATCGAGTCCCGAGGCATGAGTCTTTGGGGAAGAAGCCAGGGCGCTGAACGTTGGAAGATATTTCGCTACAGTAACCTCTCTCACAGCACTCTGGTGGTTAATGGTCAGCATCAGAGGGTCAATGGCAACGCGTCGATCATTCGCTTCTCCGGTGAGAAATCGTTTCCGCATGTGGTGTTTGATATGTCGAGTCTCTATGCAGGGCAACTGGCGCAGGCAACTCGCGGCGCAGCACTGCTGCCCACCGGGCAAGTTGTCATACAGGATGAATTCAAAGCAACCGATCAAGCTGCCACGGTGCGATGGGCCATGGTTACTCCAGCTACGGTTTCTATAGCAAGCCACGATCGTGCTCTGCTGAAGAAAGACGGAAAGACCATGCGTTTGACCGTGGTCACAGATAAGAAAATACAATTAAAGACCTATTCAACAGCACCGAAAGCTGATTATGACGCGCGCAATCCTGGTACATGCCTAATTGGCTTTGAACTATCGTTGTCTCCCGGGCAGGTGGCTCGGACTGTTGTGCTTATGACCCCATCGAACGGGAATACAGAGCCCTCGCTTGATCTGCCGTCGGTACTACAATGGTCAAAGCCGCAATAGTAATGGCAGGTCCGAGCATCCTTTTTCGCCCACAAAAAGGTCAGGATTCTTCAAAAATTCTTGACTCCATTTTGTCACTGCAGATGCTGATTTTGCCTAAATCGAGTCCGAATAAATATTATTTTTTGGCTGAAGGAGACCATTTTAAGAAAAATAATTCACTAAAATCAGATTCAATGTCCGGGCATTCTGTTTATCTGGCAACCGGTCAAGCCTTTTGATATGAGTGATCTCATCAAGCCAATCTCAAAATCCATCCGCATGTTCGAGGCATCTAAAGTCTCGAAATTCCCCCGGCATCGTGCCATTCGCCTTGTGTGAAGTCAGACGTGTCTGCCGTTTTTCAGACCATGCCAGCGTCCGCCGTTCAGGCCAAGGGAACCACAAAGGCGTCAGCAGAAGACGCCGCCTATCAGTTCATAGCCCTCTTCCTCAGTTTCTCTTTCATCCGGGCGTCTTCCTTGCAGCGGCCGCTAAGCAATGGCAGTGCGATTCCAGTTAGCTCAGCCTGCATCACTGAATAGGATGGAAAGAAAGTGGCGATTTCCTGCTTGACAGCTGGCCTTTGATTGACATATTCTAATGAAGACTCCGGTTGATGACTTGGAGAGAGTCCCGCAGTTTGGGACGCCGAAGGTGTAACCTGTTGCCTAAAATGCCAACAGGGAAACTCTCAGGCACAAGGATCCTGGTCGGACGGCCCTCTGGAGAAGCTGCAGATAGTGCAGGTACCGAAGGGATAATTATCTCAGGTAAACGGACAGAGGGATATAGTAATGGCTGCGAAAGCAGACTATATCCGTTTTCTGTTCTAAAGAGGGCCAACTAGTGTTACACAACAACACCGACAACGGGTCAGGACCCCATCTACCCGAAGAAGAACCCAGGCGGACTGTCTTATACGATTGGCATATCAAACTGGCCGACAAGTCCCACATTGCCTCGTTCGCTGGATATCTTATGCCGTTATGGTACTCGTCCATATCCGCCGAGCACGCGGCCGTGCGTGAAGCAGCTGGGATTTTTGATTGCACCCATATGGGGATATTGGAAATTTCGGGGGCCGGTGCTGCCGATTTTTTAAATCAGTTGACTACTAACAGCGTCACACATCTTGAAGTTAGGCGTGCACAGTATTCCTTTGTCTTAGAGCCATCAGGAAATGTTCTTGATGACGTTATAGTGTATCGCAGAGGCCGCGAGGAGTTTATGCTTGTCGCCAACGCGACGAATGATGTCAAGATAAAGAATTGGGTCAGGTCGCTGGTTGACGACGAAGTCTGCATCGATCCGGAACAAACCGGCAGGAAAATCTGTAGCAGACCCCAAGTGCGGGATTTACGCGTTGCGGACTGTGGAGAGGATTGCAGGATTGACATAGCTCTGCAGGGCCCAAAATCGCTGGATGTGCTTTCTGCATTGATCGAGGGCAAAGAGGTAGAGTCGCAAATTGCCGATTTACGGCCATTCCGGTTCGCGGAGACGGATATCCGGGGCATTGAGTGCTTGGTGTCACACACCGGTTACACGGGGGCCAACATCGGATTTGAATTGTTTGTGCATCCGGAGAAGGCATCACAACTGTGGGAGATGATTTTGGAGGCAGGGAGACCGTGGGGGCTGCTGCCGTGTGGCCTTGGTTCGCGTGACAGTCTGAGAATTGAGGCGGGTTTGCCGCTTTATGGACATGAACTGGCTGGCCAGTTCAATATTTCGCCGTTCGAGGCCGGATACGGTTGGGCCGTCAAGCTGGACAAAGAGTTCTTTATCGGCAAGGTGGCTATGGAACGGATATCAAGAGAATATGATATGAAGGTTGCCAGGGTTCAACTGCCTGGAACAAGGGGTACCCGGCCGATCCGGCAAAACGATGGTGTGCTGGGCAAGCACGGCCGGATCATCGGTTGGGTCCTGAGCTGTGCGGTAATTGATGAAAAGCAAATTGCCCTGGTCTATGTGGACAGAGGATATGTGGAAGAAAACAATGCTGTGGGGATCTACTATTCAGCGCGAAGTGAGAGACAAATTCGGCAGGGCAGAAAGCAGAGTATTAAAAAGGGGGAACTTCTGGAACCGGATTTAACAGGCAAGGTAGTGAGTCGATTTGCAAGATTTTGATTGGAGACAAGAGCTATGATTGTAGGAGGATTGTTCTATACCAAACAACATGAATGGGCAAGAGTCGAGGGTGATATTGCGACTATTGGAATCACAGATTACGCGCAGATGATGTTAGGTGAGATTATCTTCGTAGAATTGCCCGCCGTCGGTACAGAAGTCCGGTCGGACAGTGAGATCGCCGTTGTTGAGAGTACAAAGGCTGCCAGCGATATCTTTTCGCCGGTGACAGGTAAAGTAACAGCCGTCAACTCAGCGCTAGAATCGGAACCGGAACTGATAAATAAGGATTGCTACAACGCCGGGTGGATTTGCAAGATAGAGATCGCGGACGACACATCCCTTGAAGCCTTGCTGAACGCAGAGCAGTATAAACAATACGTCAAGGGTTTTGACCAGAAATGAGCCATGCCCCGGTAACATCAAGCGCACTGTAGCTCTGAAAGAGGGTCCAACAGATGCCTTTTATATCGAATACATTAGAGCAGCAAGACCAGATGCTTGCTGAGATCGGTCTGACGAAAGAAGATCTCTTCGCTGATATTCCTGCAGGACTATTGTACGAGGATTTTAAGCTACCCCAGGGTTTGAGTGAGCAGCGGGTACGTGACAGCCTGGCGGAGCTTGCTGAAAAGAATTCGACACACCTGACGTGTTTTCTCGGGGGTGGTTTCTACGATCATTTCACGCCTGCTGCCGTTCATTCAATTATCTCCCGCAGCGAATTCTACACTGCATACACGCCTTATCAGCCGGAGCTTTCACAGGGGATTCTGCAGGCAATCTACGAATACCAGTCGGCGCTCTGCAGGTTGACGGAAATGGAAGTGGCGAATGCTTCGCTGTACGACGGGGGAACCGCTCTCTACGAGGCTATGATGATGGCGCACCGCATTACAGGGCGGAACAAGATTATTATCGACGACAGCGTTAACCCAATTTACCGGGTGATGATTCATTCCTACACGCGCAATTTAAGGATCGAATTTGAAGAAAGCCAGTGCAAGGATGGTCTGGCGGATCGGGACCGAATACTTGAAAGGATCGATGACAAAACGTCGGCGGTCATACTTCAGAATCCGAACTTTTTCGGTTGTATAGACGACTTCAGCGATATCGCAGCCGCTGCTCACGACAAAGGTGCCTTGTTGATCGTCTCATGCTATCCAATTTCGTTGGGGATACTTAAGACGCCCGGAGCAATGGGGGCCGATATTGTAACAGGTGAGGGACAGAGTCTGGGACTACCGTTATCGTTTGGCGGCCCCTATCTGGGTCTAATGGCTGCGAGAAAGCAATACGTTCGGAAGATGCCGGGGCGAATCGTCGGTGAGACAACCGATGCATCCGGTCAACGGGCATACGTCCTTACACTCCAGGCACGCGAACAGCATATACGCAGAGACAAAGCGACCTCAAATATCTGCTCAAACGAAGCATTGTGTGCGTTGACCGCACTTGTATATCTTTCACTGCTCGGCAAAGAGGGCTTGAAAGAAACAGCACAGCTCTGCGCCGATAAAGCAAGCTATGCCTACAAGCGGCTGACGGCGATACCCGGCGTGCAGCCGCATTTTCGAGGTAGATGGTTCTTCAATGAATTTGTGCTGGATTTGCCGTGTGAGGCGGCAGATGTGATTGCAAAGCTGATCGAAAGAGGTTTTGCGGCAGGCTTTCCTTTGAGCAGATACTACAGCGGGATGGAAAATTCAATCTTAATTTCCGTCACCGAGAAACGAACCAAGCATGAAATTGGGATGTTAGCGGAAGCATTGGAGAGTGTTTTATGAAACTTATCTTTGAAAAGACTGTGCCTGGCCGGAGAGCTGTTCAAACCGGCCCCGGCGATGTGCCAACAATGAATGTCAGAAGTAGTCTGCTACGGGAGCGAGCCGCAGAACTGCCGGAACTAAGCGAGCTTGACGTTGTGCGGCATTTCACCGAACTATCGCGTCGAAACTTCGGTGTGGACAGTAATTTCTATCCGCTTGGCTCGTGCACGATGAAATACAACCCGAAGGTTGCCGAGCATATTGCGTCCTATCCCGGGTTTGCCCAATTGCATCCTCTGCTGCCTCAGCTGAGGATGGGCGGAATGCTCACGCAGGGCGCGCTACAAGTTCTGTACGAGATTGACCTATTGTTGCGCGAAATAACCGGCATGGCAGGTTTTACAATGCAACCTCTGGCTGGGGCGCATGGAGAACTGACCGGCATGATGATCATGGCGGCTTACCATAAGGACAAAGGCAATAAGAAAACGACTGTCCTCATCCCCGACAGCGCTCACGGGACCAATCCTGCGAGTGCGGCGATAGCCGGCTACGACGTGGTGTCTATTCCCAGCAATGAAAACGGCGTTATGGATATTGAAGCTGTCAGACGACACCTGAACGACGAGGTTGCGGGCTTAATGTTAACCTGTCCGAATACCCTTGGCTTGTTCAATCCGCATGTGAAAGAGATCTGCGATCTTATCCACAGTGTTGATGGGCTGGCATACTATGACGGTGCCAACTTGAATGCGATAGTCGGCAAGGCTCGACCCGGAGACTTTGGTTTCGACATTGTGCATTTGAATCTGCACAAGACCTTTGCGACGCCACACGGCGGAGGTGGGCCGGGCGCCGGTCCGGTCGGCGTTAGAGAAGAGCTTGTGCCGTATTTGCCTGTCTCAGTCGTAGTGAAAAGGAGCGACGGCACGTACACGTTGGAATACGACCACCCAAAGTCTATAGGCTACATCGCACCGTTTTATGGCAACTTTGCTGTTGTACTGAAGGCCTATGTTTATATCCTGATGCTCGGCAAAGAAGGGCTCCGCCGAGTAGCAGAAAATGCCGTTCTTAACGCAAACTATGTTAAAGAGAAACTCAAGAGCCATTACAGGATCGCCTTTGATAGACCCTGCAAGCATGAGTGCATTTTCAGTATCTCGGATCAAATGGCCCAGAACGGCATTCGCGCGACAGATGTTGCAAAGGCTCTTATAGACAGAGGTTTCCATCCGCCGACCGTGTATTTTCCAACGGTTGTTCATGAGGCAATTATGATCGAGCCTACCGAAACTGAGAGTAAAGAGACACTTGACTCTTTTATCGATGCCATGATAGAAATTGCCGAGCAGGCCGGGAGTGAGCCGGAAAAACTGAGATCCGCTCCAAGAACTGCGCCGGTCTGTCGTCCCAATGAAACTGCCGCAGCCAAGGACCTCAACATCGCTTATTTGTAAAGGTCAAGGTATGAAAATATCAAGAGGTAAAAGGGGTATTGGGCAGCTCGAGACAGTGTCATGTTGATTTGCTCCTCAGCTGCAAATCTCTCGCTGTCCCTCCCAAGAATTATATCCGGGCAAGTAAAGCCAAATAACGCCTGCCATTTCAGTGCCGATAGCCTACAACGGGACTACAACCCGAAGACCCATTATCTGCCAATTTCGCAAAAATGCCCATTCCATAAGCTCCGTGTTAGTAGTGGGTTATGGAAAAGTTAAAATTTAGCAACGTTTTCAATGGCCGTTTCTCATAACGGCACGCCGGTTATAATCCCTTTATCAAAAACTATAAAGCATGGGTAGTCACAGTATTATTCAGTCAATGAGCTGAACTCGCAAACTGAAACTTGGATTCCCTTCGAGCCCGTTGAGATATGAGGGCAATTTTGCCAACGTGATGTTCTCCATCTCAATGTATGGCATACGCTACTCATCCCTCTGCGCTTAACTGCTAACCCCTTCGAGTGTCCTGGACTCTTTGGACTCAATAAACATTACTCGGCATGAAGGGAACGATGAGTGAAGCCAGACTTCATATGATAAAGACGCGTTTGCGAGGGGGACGCGCCTCGGCGGGCAACGCAGCAATCTACCATTGACCAAGCAAATCTATAGAGTATAATTGTAACAACATCATGAAAGTTAAAAGGAGACGCCATGACGAGAATTAGAAAATTAGTGACTACAAAAAACCTAATTAGAACCGTATTGGCCCTCGCCGCCGTGGCGA
>JAUXAB010000080.1 GCA_030615025.1 Phycisphaerae bacterium
GAAGGCACGTAAATCGTTTATTAATCGCGGATTGCGCTGATTAAACGGATTTTTGGCCATTAATACTCCAAATTTTCAAAACAAAAGCTTCGGGAGGACAGTCCCGAAATGAAGGCTGCAAAACAAGACGTCCCTCTATAAATGCACGGATGTGCGCGTTTGATACGAAAAATGGCTTGTTTTTGACAGGATTAACAGGATTAAATTATTGGTAACAAAGGAGTTAAAAAATTTTTATTTTTTTCAGATTTGGCCGGTTACTATGTGCGCTTTTGGTTGATTTTTAACCGCGGAGAACGCGGAGGGCGCAGAGAATTAGTGAATTAGAGGATTAGAGAATTGGCGAATTGGCGACCACGGATTCTCACGAATTTTCACAGGTTTAACGGATAAGAACCATAATAATTCTGTTTTTCTTAGCAAAAATGAACAAAAAAGTGCTTTATAAGCACATAAATAGCTGGATCCCTGCCTAACTGGGTCCCTGTCTACAACATACAGGGATTCGGACTCGGGCAGGCGGCGGAAGACCCCAGTGAGATAACGCTTTGCTATCTCACGGGGCAGGCAGATTTCACGGATTTTGTTTTTGACGGCAAGTGCGGGATTGTGTAGTCGTTAGTTGAAAGAATTATGGCCAGACACCTTTAATTCTCCCCCAAGAAAAAAACTTATATTTGCTTTTTCAATTTCTCATGGCATTGTTGGCATACAATATGATTCTTAAAACCGTAAGCATGTTCAAGCTTGCCTATAGTTCTCCCACAGTTTTCGCAAATTTCGACTTTTCTGTTTGAAACAGATAAAATATCTACAGACTTTTCAGGAGTTTCAACTACAAATGATGGTTGAGGACATGTCACAATTTGATTATGGTCTATGCTTTTCTTTTCGAATCTCTTAGCTTTTATTACGTAAGTTTCTGACCACCTGTCGTGCCAACCATAAACTCTTTCGCCTAGAAACGAAAATGCTTCAAAAGGAACAATTCTTATTAGTGTTCTTTTCATAATAGTACCAAGTGTCGGTTTTGTCCCATCACAAGTGACAACCTTTGTTCCAGTAATAAACTTTGCAGGGGTTCTCTGCCATATTGATTCAAAAATGAAATAATATAAAATAAACAAGCTTATACCAAAAATCCAGTCAATAAGTGGGTTTATCTCCTCAAAAGACTCAGGTTCCACAAGTCCGAAAAACACAAGAACAATTGCCATCAAGATTACTACAGGAAACACAATTACCCTGAAAATTATCATATCAAAAATATCATTTCCTATCCTCAGCAACGCCATAGCTGCCTTGTGTCGAACCAGCTTAGTCCCATCATCGGGACATAATCGGCCTGGAGGTATACAAAAAAACTTATCGCACGTCTTGCAATACCCAAAATCTTTTACCGGGAGGTCACATTTCCCACATCTACCAGTTTCAAAATTCAAGTAAGTCCCCTTACAGCCTTCGCAGACATATCCTTCAAGATTCCCTTCAGAGGAAATAGGAAATTCTGGTTTTTCGCCCCTTAAGTAAAGTGCCTTTTCCCACAAACCTCTGCTTCTTGCTTCAGCTTCAATGATAGCTTGTATCGATGGTGAGTATTCTTCCCAATCTTCCGTTGCTGCTTTTATTACATAGGGCGTTATTTCTTTTTCCCATGCTTTTACCATTTCACTATTATCTCTGTCCCCCCTTGTATTCTTTGCTCTCAAATCGGATTCTGGAAGCTTTTGCTCACACTCAGTACAAATAAGCTCACCATCAACGACACACGCTCGCTCATAGTCATCTATCTTCCTGCCGCAGCTTCTGCACCTATCCATCGCTACCTCGAATCTCTTCAAATTTGTTCATTTTCCATGTCAAACCTATTCTGAGCTGAACATATATCGCAAAATGTTGCCACCTGCAATTTTGTCTTCTTCTAAAATGAGTTCATAGAGCCTAATCACGGCATCACAATGTCCTTCATAATCATCCGTGTTTTGTAAGCCTTCTAATTCTAGATAATAGGCATATTCTCCAAGTTTGAGGACCAACTCCTCCATTAAAAGTTCGGCAGCCTCCGTATTTACAACGGGGTTATTTTTCTCATAGGCATCAATGATTATTTTATTCATTACATCGTCTATAGGGTATTCACCATCAGAAGAATATTTAGAAAAATCAAGAATCCCATATTGCTGAGGATAAAGCATTTTCATGCAAAGTATTGGGTCAATCTCTTTGAATTTCTTAAGCCTACCAACCATTGCTTGAGCAAACTGGATTATTGCTTCATCACTTGTTCGTGCCATGGCGGTAAAGGCTAGCGATTTGAAAACGTTAGCCCCCGCATGTTGCAACTCAATCTGAGTAGCACCTTTTTTGATTTGTTCTTCAAATTCCGCCATGAGTTTTCTATATGTGACAGGTTCATATTGCTGAATGGTTTTAAACATGGGAATATCGAGGAATGCTTCGTCAAAATCCTCTGCATCAAAACCGTATTCTACGGGCAATAAATCAGATGGGTTGACAATCCCATGAATGACACCGGCATCCAGCATTTCATCAACTGTTGGATACCAAAGGTCATCATGAGACGTCTCAAATAGTCTCTCTATAAATTCGCTTTTAACTCCTTGCTGTCGGAAAAGAAGTAAGTCCTTAGCTTGCTCCTCTTCCGTATTGGCAAAAGCATCAAGGCCTTCATAATCCATCTTGTATTGATGAAAAGCCAAATTGGCCTCCATTCCCAAAAATCGTTTTTCACCCGCGATGAAAGCGATTGTAGCAGCTGAATAACAACCTTTGAGAGAATATGTGTCGAGACCATAAGCAGATATTAGTTTAGCTAGTTTTCGACCTTCATAAATTCTCCCTCCAATACTATCCAATATGATGCCTTTGACTTCTGGATACTTCTTTAGAAGTTTGGCAACTTCATCTGATACCCCAAAGCCCAGCCCACCTTGCAAGTGAATGAGAGTATCATTTTTCTCCAATTTAATGGTGTAGCTTTCAAACTCGCCTTTTACAAAAGCAAGACGGAAAAGGCTTTTATATGTTGGCCAGTACGAATTTAGATTGACCAGTGTACCAATAATTCCAAGAACGACAAGCACTTGAGCTGTACGTGGCCAAAAACGCTTACCACTTTTTTTTATATGATTATTACATGAACGCCATAAACCTATAATTTGCCAAGGGTAAACAATAAGAATAGCAAAGGCATAAAAAACTAATACTACACGAGCACTAATTACCGGATTCTCAAGAATTTCACTGTAACCCAGTAATGCCCAAAATAACAATATAACAATATTTAGCAAAAAAAGATTAATCCAAAATGATACGGCCAGTGAAAGTTCGCCACGCCAGTGTTTTCGAATGTAACTTATTTTTGGGCTTTGATTTCTTTCTATAACTTCAGGAATGTCATTTAAACTTTTTTGTTTCGAAGATGGAACGTCTGTAGCTTGTTTATCTAGGATATTTTTGCACTTTGTACAAACAACATGGCCTTGATAAACAAAAGATTCTTCAAGTCTACCAATTAGTTGTTCACAATTTTCACATTTTTTAATATCCATATTAAAATTTCCACCATCAAATTAACATCACCTGGAGAATTAAAGGTGTCCGATTTTTTTCGGCTTGCCCAGCTTATCCAGTCTGTATAAAACGGGAAACAGTTTCGTATCTCGTGTTGATTCCGCTCCCCAGTTGATTTTCAAATTATACCCTCTCTGTCAAAAACCGCAAGATTGAATCCACACTAATCGAAATCAGTGTAAATCGGCGATAAAAATACTCCCTCGTCGTAAGATGATTTTCCCCCAGCACAGGGGCAGGAAATAATAATATCAAAAATCAAAATGCAAAAAGCAAAAATGATGAGATTGCTTCGGCCATCTTCGATGGCCTCGCAATGACATTTTCTTATGGATTCCTGCCTGCGCAGGAATGACAAACGGACGATTCAAAGAAGTATTCCGCCCCTGGGTGTTTCGGTATTTGGTTAGATAAAATAGCGTAATAGGCCGTAAAAGTCAAAGGGAAAAAAGGGAAGAGAATATCGAATATCGAATGCGAATGTCCAATGTCGAAGTGAAGAGGGAAGGGAAAAGGGAAAGAAAAAAAGGGAAAAAAGAATATCGAATATCGAATCCGAATGTCCAATGTCGAAGTGCAGATGCGCGGGATGCAGGCAGGCGAGGAGTATTTTCTGGGTCCCTGCCTAATCTGGATCCCTGCCTACTGCATGCAGGGACTGGCGGGGATTCGGATTCGGGCAGGCGGTGCAGAACAACTATTCTCCAAGGAGATGAACTATGGCAAGGCATAAGCCTAAAACTTCTAAGAATAGAATGTAATAAAAAATCTTTATAAAAGGCCATTGAGGTTGTTCTAATCCTTTTGACATAAAGAATTTATAAAAACATTGACAAATGGCTTGTGTTAGGGCGGCAGCAACTGGTAAAATTGACATAGAAGATTGCAGCAATGGAAAACATTCACATCTAAAGAGTAAATGTTGGTTGGGCCTTCTTGAAAGAAGGTAAAGCGTTATGTCCAGAAGAAAGGCATTTACGTTAGTAGAACTTTTGGTGGTGATTGGCATTATTGCGATATTGATGGCGATATTGCTGCCGGCACTGCAGCGTGCCAGGAACCAGTCACAGGCAATTGCCTGTATGTCCAACATCAAACAATGGTCCTACTGTTGGCTTATGTATCTCAATGACAACGAAGGAATGTTTCCGAGTGGTGACGATGCCTCCGGAGATTGGCCCGATAAATTGCGACCATATTACAAGGAACGGGGGGCATTGACCTTGTGTCCGTCAGCAACAACACCTTATACGGAAGGAGGCACGGTCCCCTTCGGAGCCTGGCGATGGAGACCTCAAGGAGGAGGCTGGACAGGCTTTGAGAGCAAGCCGGGTGAAGATTACGGCAGTTATGGCTTGAATGAATGGCTCGGTGCTCGACCTGAAGCGAACTTTTGGGGAAATCAAGACGACTACAAGGCAAACAGCATACCGATGTTTTTTGACTGTGTAGTCTGGGATATCTACTGTGATGACACAGAAGCCCCCCCTGATGTTGAAGGCATTGTTACAAGCGAAATGCACTTAGTATGCATCAACAGGCACAATGGCTATATAAATACCGTCTTCCTGGACCTTAATGTGAGGAAGGTCGGTCTAAAGGAGCTTTGGGCGCTAAAGTGGCATCGTGAGTTCAACACCTCAGGCCCCTGGACCAGAGCCGGCGGCGTTAAACCTACCGACTGGCCACCATGGATGCGAAAATTCAAAGACTACTGAAAGACCTCTCACAAAAAGACCACCTTCTTTAAACTGACATTTCTTTGTTCCCATATTCCACACCATCTACACAACAACTACATCCTATTTACATATTACTCCTATATATATCCTCTTTGCCATAAAACTCGTAGAATTGTCCACAAGCGGATTTCACCCCATTAGATAACCCCGGTGAGATAACGTTTCACTATCTCACGGGGCAAGCGGATTTAACGGATAAGAACCATAATAATTCTGTCTTTATTAGCAAAAAGGCCAAAAAAGTACCACCTGAGGGTGCAAGCGGAGACCTTTAATTCTCCTGGACAAACTTGACTTATTGCAAAGGAAAAAGAAGAGGGCAGGGTATCCGCCGGCTTTGTTATTTATTTAGAGGACAGCCGCTCATCAGATCCGGATTGAGGTAAATCTCTGCTGAGTTCATAAAAACAGCCGTTTAGCAGAAGAAACAGGCTCAAAAACGTAATATTATCGGAGTTTTTTCTTGACACCCGCTTACCGATGTGGTAAAAAGCAAATCACGCTATAGGCAGTACGAAACCTGTCCCGAGCATGGTCGAGGGACACACAATACTAACTTTAATTAGGAGGCACGAAAATGATTACCACAATTTCAAAAACAGGCAAACCCCATTTTTTAAGGGCGGCAGTACTGCTGATGGTGCTGTTTATTTTGCCGGCAGGTTCGGCCCATGCCGCTTGGCCGGAGGTGGAAAAGCTGCTCGCCGCCGATGGCGCTGCCGTCGACTGCTTTGGCCGGTCGGTTTCTGTCAGTGGCGATTACGCCATCATCGGGGCTTATGCCGATGACGACAATGGAGGTAATTCCGGCTCGGCGTACATATTTTACTATAACGGTACAAGCTGGAGCGAGCAGGCCAAATTGGGCGCCTCGGATGGTGCTGCCGGCGATTACTTTGGCTATTCGGTTTCTATAAGCGGCGATTACGCCGTCGTCGGGGCTTATGCCGATGACGACAACGGGGGCATGTCCGGCTCGGCGTATATATTCAAACGCAGCGGTACGAGCTGGAGCCAGCAGGCCAAGCTGCTCGCCTCCGATGGTGCTGAGCTCGACTGGTTTGGCTGGTCGGTTTCTCTCAGCGGCGCTTATGCCATCGTCGGTGCTCATTGGGATGACGATAACGGGACCGATTCCGGCTCGGCGTACATATTCGAGCGCAGCGGTACAAGCTGGAGCCAGCAAGCAAAATTGACCGCCTCGGATGGTGCTGCCATCGACTTGTTTGGCCGTTCGGTTTCTATCAGCGGCGATTACGCCATTGTCGGCGTTAATGGCGATGATGACAACGGAGGTGGTTCCGGCTCGGCTTACATATTCAGACGCAGCGGTACAAGCTGGAGCCAGCAGGCCAAATTGTTAGCCGCCGATGGTGCTTCCGGCGAAGCGTTTGGCTGGTCGGTTTCTGTCAGCGGCGATTACGCCATCGTCGGGGCTGTAGGCGATGGCAGCGCGTACATATTCAAACGCAGCGGTACAAGCTGGAGCCAGCAGGCCAAATTGTTAGCCGCCGATGGTGCTTCCTTCGTCGACCAGTTTGGCATTTCGGTTTCAATCAGCAGCGATTACGCCATCGTGGGGGCTTATTACGATGACGACAACGGAAGCGATTCCGGCTCGGCGTATATCTTCAAGCGTGACGGTTTAAGCTGGAGCCAGCAGGCCAAATTGTTAGCCGCCGACGGTTCCGCCGTCGACTACTTTGGCTGGTCGGTTTCTATCAGCGGCGATTATGCCATCGTCGGGGCTTCGCTGGATGACGACGCCTGTCCAGGGGACATTTACTGCGATTCGGGCTCGGCGTATATGTACCAGTCTTTTCCCGAGATTCACGGCACCAAGTGGCACGACACAGATGGAGATTTTGTCGAAGATACTGATGAGCAGCCAATCGAAGGCTGGAGGATTTACATAGATGTAAACGAAAATGGTCAATTCGATGCAGGCGAACCAAATGACATCACCGATGCCAATGGCAATTATGTCCTGACAGTCCCTGCCGGCACATGGCTGGTGGCTGAGGAAGTAAGGCCCTGCTGGGAGCAGGCATATCCCGGCAGAGACGGGACTTACAGTGTTACCCTTGAAGCGGGCGAGATTGTAACCGTTTGTAACTTCGGCAACGCCCGGCCCACCGAAATCCACCCATCTGTGTGGCAACGAGAGGAGCAGGCCAAGTTGCTCGCCTCCGATGGTGCTGCCAGCGACTACTTTGGCTGGTCGGTTTCTCTCAGCGGCGATTATGCCATCGTCGGTGCTCATTGGGATGACGACAACGGAACCAGTTCCGGCTCGGCATACATATTTACTCCTAACGATGTGAACTGCGCCGATTGGGACCAGCTTGCAAAACTGACCGCCGCCGATGGTGCTGCCTACGACTACTTCGGCTTGTCGGTTTCTATCAGCGGTGATTACGCCATCGTCGGTGCTTTTTACGATGACGACAACGGAACCAATTCCGGCTCGGCGTACATATTCACACCCAATGATGTTGACCCTAACAACTGGGACCAAGTCGCCAAGCTGACCGCCTCGGATGGTGCTGGCGGCGACTACTTTGGCTGGTCGGTTTCGATAAGCGGCGATTACGCCGTCGTCGGAGCTCGGGACGATGACGACAACGGAACCGACTCCGGCTCGACATACGTATTCAAACGCGACGGCACAACCTGGAGCGAGCAGGCCAAGCTGCTCGCCTCGGATGCTGCTGCCGGCGACCGCTTTGGTTCTTCTGTTTCCGTAAGCGGCGATTACGCCATCATCGGGGCTTATTGGGATGACGACAGCGGAAGCAAATCCGGCTCGGCGTACATATTCAAACGAGACGGTACTAATTGGAGCCAGCAGGCAAAGCTCACCGCCTCGGACGGTGCTGCCGGCGACTTCTTTGGCTTTTCGGTTTCTATCAGCGGCGGTTACGCCATCGTCGCCGCTTGGGGCGATGACGACAGCGGAGGCAATTCCGGCTCAGCGTATATATTCAAACGTTACGGTACAAGCTGGTCCGAGCAGGCCAAATTGACCGCCGCCGATGGTGCTGCCATCGACCTCTTTGGGTATTCGGTTTCTATCAGCGGCGATTACGCCGTCGTCGGGGCTTATTCCGATGACGACAAGGGAAGCAATTCCGGCTCGGCGTACATATTCGAGCGCGACGGAACGAGCTGGAGTGAGCACGCCAAATGGGTCGCCTCGGATGGTGCTGGCGGCGACCAGTTTGGCATTTCGGTTTCTCTCAGCGGCGCTTACGCCATCGTCGGGGCTTGGTACGATGACGACAATGGGACTGATTCCGGCTCGGCGTATATGTTTGGTAAGGTTCTATGTCCCAGCGCGGACCTGACCGGCGATCGCTTTGTTGATTTTAAGGACTTTGCCGAAATGGCCGGTCAGTGGCTGCAAGGTGGCCAATAACTGAAATATCAGAGGCTGATTTAAATAAAAACGGATGTGTTGATTGGGCTGTAAGAATAAAACTTACAGCCCTTTCTTTTAGGCTTATGCTCTTTGGCGCTGCGTTTTCGCTGTCCGAGAGCTCGGCAGATGACCCGAATACGTTTGTTTACGACGCCAGGCACAGACTTCCTGGCGAAGATTTCATATCTCTAATTTCGCTGCACTCTTCACGATGTCCGCATCACTCATTTAGTGAAGTAAAATAACACAAAAGAACGGAAAAGGCGAAGAAAAATCCCCCCAGCACAGGGGCAGGAAATAATAATATTAAAAATCAAAATGCAAAATGCAAAAATGATGAGATTGCTTCGGCGGAGGAATGAAACCCCCTACAGTGCAGGGAGCTATATAAAAAGATGGAAAGATAATTTGAATTGCATATTGATGATAATAGGCCGCACGCACGAAAAAAAGGTTCGTATAGATACCGCTGACTGCTAAAAACGCACTTAGAGCCTATCCAAATAACCCGCTCTATTGCGGCCGGCTGCAAAGCCCGATGCCTGCGTTGTCGGTGAAAAAACGTTCTCAACGTGGAGAAAACGCACCTGCGAGCATTTTTGGCCTGCCGCCTTGGCCTTCCCAATATATCGGGACTCGTCCTCATCCCGATTAAATCGGGATTCGGATAAGCTCTTAAACCAACGAAAATACATAACTTCAGCCGGCCTTTTGCCTGAATAGCTAAAGCAAAGGGGTAAATTGCCCGAAATATGGTTAACGGACGTTTTTTGCGGTTTTACCGTTCTGAGCGGAAGCGAAGAATCTGGCCGATGAAGAGGAGATTCTTCACTTTGCTGCGCTCCGTTCAGAATGACAGGGGTCCAGCGGTTTACTGGAGACCATAGATGCTCAAGAGTAAGGCTTTCTTAGTTTTCTCGGCCATTATTTTTTGCTGTTTGCCGGCCTGGGCCCCGTTAGAGGCCCAAACGGAAAAGTCTCTAACGGGGTGGGCTCAAGGTCCTTTGAATTCGGAACAGCTGTCTTCATCATCTGTCGGCAAAGTATTCTATGAAATAGCTTATGAGCTGGCTAATTCTCCCGACATTACCGCCGCCCAGGTTGAGCAGGCGATTATATTGTTAACTACTACGATGAATCTGGACAGAAGCGCTAAATACGTCAGCCCCGTACTCATCAAGCTCGCCTGCCAATATTCACGGCGCGACCATTCAGAGTTAGTTTATTCTCTGCTGACCAACTATGTAGGTGAATCCACCGACCTTGAGCCGGCTCGGATAGCGATTCGGTATCTGCTCGAGCAGTTGAACTCTCGTGAGGAGCGAGAGAAGCTTCTCAAAGAGATGTTAAAGGACCTGGGCGGTAAAAACGCTGTCCTTGATTCTGAATTGGCTACCTCGCTTGGCCTGCTGATGGCTGAAACGCCTGATTTAGAATCTGCACAATCCTACCTGATACAGGCCTATAACAATAATAAATACAATAAGCTGGCATTTGCAAAGCTGGCTGAACTTGCGCCCGAACAGCTTGAGCCGGCAGTATATCTTGAACATCTAAGATTAGCATTAGGCGAAAATCCAGTTGGCTTAGAAGCTGCGCTGGGTTTTGCACAATATGCCGAGCAGCTGCAGCTCTACGAGACAGCCGCAGGCGCCTATGAATACTGCGCCGACTTGTTCAGGTTTCTGCATCCTTCCCAACCTCTGCCGGCTTCCGTTTATCTTCCCTGGTCGATTAGCAGCTATAATACCCAACGAAATCAGCACAAATGCCTGCAGATTGCCGAGCAGTTACGACAAGACGGTCGCTTTGACCTACTCCTGGAAGCCATTGCCGGCAAAGTAGCGGCGAAAACCGGCAATGCCAACCTCGCAAGGCGGATATTGCAGGCCGCTGAAGAGAAAGCACATTCGTATCTCGCGAATCGTGAATCGAATCACAAGACACGAACCATAGACTACGAACAATTAGCCTGGTTTTATTGTTTTGCCTTGCCGGATCTGAACAAAGCACTTGACTGGGCTAATAAGGCTTATTCAATTGACCCCAACTCACCCACAGCAGCCGCTCTTTTGGCATATTCACTCGTGATGAATGGGCAGACAGAATTGGCCAAGCTGCTTACCAGCAACTATGAGCATAACCAAATCGCAGATCTAACGCTGGCACAGATTCAACTGGCCCAGGGACAAAAAGATTCAGCAATTCAGACTCTAAAGTCTGCAATCACCAGAGACCCAGGGTCATTAGCTGCAGAACGGGCTAAAGAGATTCTCACCCAGCACGGCGGAGAGTATATTCCGCCGGTTGATCCTGGTATCACCCTGGCTGTGCTGAAAAACACTTTCGGACAAGTGGTCGTTCCGACATTTATTAGTCCGGAGAAGATGATTTCAGCTCACCTTAACCTGCGGGGCAGTAAGTTTTCCTACAGCAGCGAACTCGGCGGAACTGTTGCAATAAGAAATAATTCTTCTGAGCCGCTTGTCGTCTCTGATGACGGCTTATTTAAGGGTTATATCAAAATTGATGCCAACATTAGTGGCGACCTTAATAAAAAGATACGAAACCTTGTATCCGTCAAGATTGCCCCTGGCTCACCTGTCAAGCCTGGCCGCAGTATCGTTGTTCCTGTACGTCTGCTTACCGGCGAACTTGGGCGGATACTGCTTACTTATCCGCAGGCATCCCTGGATATAGAGTTTACGGTTTATCTCGATCCTGTAATCACTGCCGACGGCAAGCTAACTAACAGGCTCCCTGGTGTAAAACCAGCTAAGGTGCTCGTAAAGCGCCCGGGTATCGAACTTACCGGCAAATTCCTGCAAAATCGGCTTAGTTCACTCACAAAGGGGCGGCTGGGCCAAAAAATCAAAACCGCCAAGCTTTTTACCGGCCTATTGATGGAGCAGCATGCGATGGCCGAGCGTGAGCTGCCTTATAAATTGATGTCTGCCGACTGGATGCCGGCCCTGTTAAAATCCGCGCTGATACATAATCTCATCCGTGACGGCTGGGTCGCCAAGGTGCATACTATGGCTGGAATGCTTTCGCTGCCGCTGGACTACGAGCTAACAAGTGCGGTGGCAGAAAATTTGAACGACACGTACTGGCCAGCTCGTATGATGGCTATTTATCTGCTGGCCAAACGTCAGGACAGTGATTTCGGCAAGGTTCTGGACTGGACAGCCAAATACGACTCAAGCAAGCTCGTTCGCGATATGGCAATTGCATTAGGTGCCCCCGTTACTGACATTCGGGGCGGAACCCGCGACGGCAAACCGGACATAGGTGCTTACGAAACCGGCCCTTGAGGCAGTTCCGCAAGAAGGGTTGGCCGAACAATTTTTCCTGCAGGTCCACGTGAACTTTCTTCAAAAATTCGTTGTAATATCGTCATAATTTTGTAACATTTCGTCTTTTGCTGGCAAGTTCTGGTTTTTTTTTGAAAGGATTGCGTAAATGCCGGCTATAATTGATGAGGGAAAATGCAACGGCTGTGAATCCTGCGTAGAAGAATGCCCGAGCGAGGCGATCAAGGTGGTTGATGACAAGGCGGAGATTGACGTTGACACCTGTATCGAAATCGAATGCGCTGCTTGCGTTGATGCCTGCCCTGTCGAAGCAATGGGTATGGAGTAAGTTTTCGGCTGGCCCCATCGTCTAGGTAGGTCTAGGACACCGGGTTTTCAACCCGGCAACAGGGGTTCGAATCCCCTTGGGGCTATTTAATTGATTATTGAAAAAACAGAATGCAGGATCCCGCAGCGAATGTCAATAATCACCGTTCTCTGATTAAACGTTCAAACCCGATACGAGCGTTTCAAATACCATGGTGCCGTCAACAACGCCCTGGACACTGCAGGTGTACTTCCTGCGCTTGAATTTTGTGAGATGGCCGAGCAAATATAATCTTTTTCCCGGCTCGACGACAGAACGGAACTTCGCTTTCTCTATGCCGGCAAAGCCGATAAAGCCCTTCAACTCATAAACCAGCTTTACGAAAAAGCTCGAGAGCTGAGCTGCCGCCTCGACCATTATTACCCCGGGCATCAATGGCCGCCCTGGAATGTGCCCGCGAACCCAGAATTCGTCCTCGGTCACATCCTTGTAGGCCAGAATCAGAAGTTTTTCCTTATCGTACCAGAGGATGCCGTCAAGCTGCTGCATCTCAAATCGTTGCGGATTTACTCTGCAAATCGCTTCCCTATCAAAGATAGGTTCGTCCGTCAGGTCTATTTGTGATAAATCAAAGAGTAATGGCGGCGGCATTTACTGCCCTCGATACAGAAACAGTCTGCGCAATCACATTGCGTTCCCGCTTGCACAGTAGTAACAAAGCTTGCCCTTGCGCAGATAGCGGCATCACGCACAACGAAAACAGCGTTTACGAATACTGTGATAGTTTATTGAGTGGATCTGATTTCAAGGATGCGGCTGCGAACGACCTGAGCAGACTGCTTGACTTTCTGCATCTGCTTGCGAACTCGCGTCCCCGCTGCCTTATTTCCACCTTCGGCTTTGCTGATGTCAGACTCAATTTCAGTGATCAATACTTTCAAATCTTCATACTCTTGCATCAAAGTAAACCTCCACTTTGTGAGTTAAAATTGCTAAAACTGGCTTAGAATCGCTCAAAACTTAACGGCCTGCAAAAGTTTTGTCAAAGAAAAATGCCTTTTTTGCAAAAAAAACCAATATTTTTTATTTTCTGCCACAGAGGAAAAAAACAAAACACAAGAGCGTTTTTGGCCTATACCCTTATGGCTTATACACTTACGTGCTCTATCCGGTCGGTCTTTTCCTTGTGACTTCGTCTCTTCGCGGCCACCTCTTTTTTTGCCCTTAGGCCACCAGTTTTTTGGTCAGTTCCGCGATTCTTCGGCCTCTGCGCTGACACTGCTGCCTGACCCTGTCATCGGGCTTGCCGATAGAAACCGGCCCATAGTGGTCGCCCTTCGGGTCGCCCTGGACGATGCAACCGGCGATGAGCATTGCTTCTATTATGCCCATAATTGTCGTTTCGTTGCCGCCGCCGATATTTGCCGCACTGGAAAATGCCGCTCCTATTTTGCCGTCGAGCTTACCGTGAAAGGCTACCGTCTCATCGAACAGCTCTTTGAGCGGCCCAGCCATATGGCCGTAATAGGTCGGTGAGCCGACAACTATCGCATCGTAGCCGAGCAAATCATCGGCTTTTACGTCGCTGACGGATTTGCATTCGGTCGGCAAATCGGCATCACTCATCGCCTTGGCTATAATCTGAGCCATCTCCTTCGTATTACCCGTTCTCGAATAATAAACAACTATTCCCTTTGCCATTTTTACTCCTTTCTACCTCGCCTTTCTGTCATTGCGAGCGAAGTGAAGCAATCCATCTTTTTCAACGATTCAATCATCTCCTATTTACCCTGGTCCGCCGTAAAACCATACGACGTCCTGGCGCATCAAATTCCACCACTCGATATAACCCGCCAGACAGCTCAATCAATGAGTATAATGGGCGGTCATCGTCGGTCTGGTGACTGCCGTCGATTTTACCGTCCAAATCCCAATCTAACAATATCACATCATCGTCATCGTTGAATATTGCATTGCCGCTATTATCGATGACAAGAATCTGGATTCGTTTCTGGTCTGCCTCAAGAATTCCGTAACGCCCCGCAAGACTTTGGTAGGCTACTGCTATACGTTCCAAGCCTGAATACGAATAAAGATGGAGTGCATAATTCTCTGTCGTTCCATCTTTATAAGAAGCGCAAATTCCCTCGATGTGTCGTCTGTTTTCAATAAAATCTTCGGCCAAGTTGCCGTCACGGTCTCTATCCAGGTACAAGTCAAAGGGAAAGCGGTTCATACTCGGTTTCCTAAAATCCATCACGCCGATGATTTGATTCTTCTCGGCGTCACCAAGCCTTAGAATCAAATACCTCTGCATTTCATGTTTGAATTTCGGAAGTGTATTTATGGAATCCGGCTTTTCCGTAGAGATTGTGCCAACTTTGTGCGGCCGATACCAATTGACACCAAACTGCCTGCGGATATTGCCCGTTGGTTTTAGTTCAACTATATATTCATCCTTCCAGCCTGCATCTCCATCCGGATTATTAACATCAATGAAAACTCGGCCGGGCAGAGCTCTGACGAAACAACTACTCTGGCAAGATTGCTTCTGTTGATTTGTTTGTCCTTTTTTGATTACGTCAGTCCCGACCCATCTCGCATCAATCTTATAGGAAATCGTATGTACATCTTTCCGACTTGCCACGTCCTGCATATTGATACGGACTTCATCAACTACGGCAGGCCCATCAAAAAAGAACGAGCCTTCTGCAACACCACTTTCTCTAACAGCCTTTTTATAGACGGAAGAACCATGTGCTCTGTAACCACGAGTTCTGCGTCCGCTGGTATAGGGTCTTGCCCAGATTTGCACTGCTTCACATGAACCCAACCGGTAACGAAACTTTACATGCAATTTTTCTCCAGGATTTAATACTGCTGGAGAAGGAGGTTCGACGGATATCACCTCTAACGAACTACGGGACGACATTCTCTCGTTCTCCTTCTCCATGGCGGCTATCTTTTCAGCCATTTTCCGGGTGCTGGTTTGCATCTCTATAATCATACCGTGCAATTTAATTTGGTTCTTCTCAATCGCAGATAGTCTTAGACCATACCAACCCAAAACGAAGCTTATCCCCAGTATTACTATAGCTAAAGCTGCTCCGAAGATAGCCAAAGCTACTGCTAAAACGATTTTCGTTAGCTCTGGTTCTTTACCTTTGTTTTTCATTTTCCTTCCCGCCTAATAGTAATGTCCGGAATATAGTAAGTGCCCATTTTAATTTTTCTTTTTATGTTTCCCTGTGCCTTTTGCGGCTAATTCTTCCCTCTTTCCGTTTTTTTCAGCGGGATTATTTCTTTGCCGAAGCCTCTGGGGGTCTTAAAATCAAAGAGCCTTTCATCTATCTTTTTATTAATCTTCGGCTTCAGCAGTTTTATCTGATAACTATCCTTTTCGATAGAAGGTACGTCTGCTGGTTCTGTAGAGACGGCGACTATCTTCGCCGGAAGGTGCAATTTCTTGTCAATCCAAAAATCGATGGAGACATATTTATCTTTATAAACCGAATCCGGCTTTACTTTCAGATGCAAATGAATAAAATTCTCCTGCTCGCTCCCCGGCTGCTCAATTAGCTTTATTTCAAACTGCTTTTTCAAATTTTCTATTTTGGCAAAGCCGACTATCGGCAGGTTCTTGCCGGCCAGCTCAAAAGCGTCCACCGGCTTGTTCGGCTCGGCTAATTGATGCATCCTGACTTGTTTGATTTGATAGTTGATCTGCGTCAGCCAGACACCGTCGAAGATAAACTCCTCGCGGTATTTTTGCTCTTTCTCATCATCTTGTTTAAGGGTCCTAAAATTTATCCGCAGCTTCGATTTTTTGCCGAACCTTGCATAATACAAAGCACCTTTCCTTAGTGTTGTTGATTCGAAGAGCGGCTGGATGAATTGATATTCAACCTGAGCCTGGTAGGACTTAAGCTGTTTGGTCCTCTGGCTTAATTGTTTCAAGACCACCTCAACTGCATTAGCTTGTTTTTCCTCAGGTATAGCGCATAGATTTTTTGTACAACATCCAGCCCAACAAGCGCCCACTGTGCCTAACAGGATGAATGCGACTTTGGTTATGAACTTTTTATCCATTTTCTCCTTTCACTCTTTGTACGAAGTATTCTTTTCTTCGATAATTTGAAGTACTTGGTCGATTTTTTCAATCGTAAAATCCGCGTGCTCGGCAAATTCGGCAGCCCTGTCGTGATTGGTTAGCAGCACCGCAACGGCACCTGCGGCTTTTGCGCAGAGCAAATCGAAAAGATAATCGCCTACAAGCAAAGTTTCCTGCGGCTTTACGCCGAATTGCTTACATATTCGCAACACGCCGAACGCGTCGGGCTTGACCGGGCCATCTTCTCTATCAACAATAGCGTCAAATTTCAAGCTGTGCTTGCGGGCGATAGCCAGGGCATTACTTCGCTTGTTACGCGTCAATACTCCGATATGAATACCCGCTTTACGAAGCGCCGAAAGTGTCCGTTTTGCACCGGCGTTAAGCCTGGATTCTGTTACAGCCCGCCTCTCGTGAAAATGTAGAATTTGCTCCGCACGTCGGCGCTCCTGCGGCGGCATTTTCTCCATCGACTCCAGGACCGGCCCGGAATTTTTATGCAGCCCCATTTCTTCACGAATGACGTCAAAGTCAAAGTAAGGCTGGGTTATTGTGCCATCCAGGTCAAATATTACAGCTTTAACTGACATATCTCGTATCTCGTGAAGCGTATCTGGTATTTCGCCGCGTGCCTCACGTTTTTTTGCGGAGCAGCTCGATAAAGTATCGTCCGGCCTGGCCCAAAATTTTACCTTTGCGAACGATTATGCCCGTCGGCCGAACAAAACCTTCATTCGAAAAGCCAATTGCCTTTATTGTCCCCCCACTAACTTCTTGAAGTATGGCCGTCTGTGGCAATATGCTTATCCCTGAGTTTATCTCTACCGCTCGTTTGATGGTTTCGATGTTATCGAATTCCATCACCGGGCGCACGACAATATTATAACGCTGTAAAATATTGTCTATCCACATCCGCGTAGGGACATCTTTCCCAAAGCCGATGAAGCGCTCAAGCTGCAATTGATGAATATCGACCTGCAATTCGCGCGATAAAGCATGTTTTGAGCTGCAGGCCAAAACCAGCGGCTCATCCTCAAAGTCATACACATCGAGTCTTTTATCTCTTTTCGGAACAGCCACAAGGCCTATGTCGATATCACCGGTTAAAACCAACTCGTAAATTTTGTCCGCGCTTAAGTATTCAATATGCACGTTAACCTTTGGATAGTTGACCATAAATTTTTTAACGTAGTCCGGCAGAGTGTGCATCCCGATACTGTAAATTGCAGCCACATTTATTCTGCTGCCGGATGAGGATTTCAGAGCATTCAACTCACTCCTTAGCTGCTCATATCTATCAAGCATGTCTTTGGCGGCCTTGTAAAACAACTGGCCTTCCTTCGTAAGTTCAATCGGCCTTTTCTTTCGGTCGATTAGCTGGCACTTGTGCGTAAGCTCCAGCTGTGCGAGCTGCTGGGAGACCGCCGATTGACTTAGAAGATGTTTTTCGGCGGTTTTTGAGAAGCTTTGCAGAGCCACTAAGTCACAGAATATTTTCAGCGTTTCTAAGTGCATTATAAGCTGTCCTGATAGATTATATTATTATTTCATCCCTTGTGATCGGCCAACAAAGTATGTTATTATATTTGCTTGTCGGTTACAAAGCAATTATTTAGTTCCGCCATTAGTATAGCTTATTATAATAGTCGCCGAAGACAGAGATTCCAAATTTTAACGGAGGTAGTTCAAGTGGCAGCAAGCACTGTAACCCAGGCCGTTTACGAACAAGTTCTCAAACGTAATCCCGGCGAGGTGGAATTCCACCAGGCGGTAAAAGAAGTTTTGGATTGCTTGGGCCCGGTCCTCGAGAGACACCCAGAGTATGTCGAGGCAAACATCCTTGACAGGATTGTCGAGCCCGAAAGGCAGATTATATTCCGGGTGCCATGGCAGGATGATAACGGCGGCATTCATATCAACCGCGGCTTTCGCATCGAGTTCAACAGTGCCCTGGGGCCTTACAAGGGTGGTATTCGCTTCCATCCAACCGTGTATCTGGGCATCATCAAATTTCTCGGTTTCGAGCAGGTCTTAAAGAATTCCCTAACAGGCCTGACGATGGGTGGCGGAAAAGGCGGAGCCGATTTCGACCCTAAAGGAAGGACTGATGCCGAGGTGATGCGTTTTTGCCAGAGCTTTATGAACGAGCTTTACCGCCATATTGGTCCCGATACAGACGTGCCCGCAGGTGATATTGGTGTCGGCGGGCGTGAAATCGGTTTTATGTTCGGCCAGTATAAGC
>JAUXAB010000109.1 GCA_030615025.1 Phycisphaerae bacterium
GGATATCTAAGGAAAAAATTATATTCTGTAACCTTATTAATAGGAAATCTCAGATTGATTAGCCACTTAATAGCTACGGAAAAACTAAAATGAAAAAACTGAACATTGCAAAAGCGCAGCAATTAATCCGAATGGCAATTGAAGAAGACCTCGGGCATGGTGATATGACAAGTGAGCTTCTCTTTAAAGACGATACTATTGCCAAGTCGAATATCATATCGCGCGAGGAAATAGTTGTATGTGGAATTGACGTTGCCAGAGAAATCCTCAAGCAATACGATAAAAGACTTAAGTTAAAGGTTTACGTCAATGACGGTGGATCAGCTTACGTCGGATGCAAAATCGCTACAATCGAAGGCCCCTTGCGCTCCACGTTAAGTGCCGAACGGGTTATGCTCAACTTCCTGCAGAGACTTAGCGGAATAGCTACGACAACACGCAAATTTGTTCGTGCCATTCAGGGGACAAAAGCGAAGATTTACGATACGAGAAAGACAATGCCCGGCTGGCGAATCCTCGAAAAATACGCCGTTCGCTGTGGTGGCGGGCATAATCACCGACTGGGATTATATGACGGCATCTTGATTAAAGATAACCATCTGGCGCAGCTCGGCAGAAACTTCTACCCAAAACTGAAAAAAATAATCGAACAAGCTAAGAAGATAAAACGCGCCAAATTTGTCGCTGTAGAGGTCGACCACGTTGATGACCAGCTCAACCACGTATTAAAAATTCCAGGCATCGATATTGTGCTCCTCGACAATATGGGCCAGTGGCAGTTAAAACATGCTGTGGATATGCGAAACGAAATGTGTGGAAAAAGAAAAAAACCACTCCTCGAAGCCTCAGGCAACATAACGTTGAGCAACGTTTCAGCTATCGCCCAATGCGGCATTGATAGAATCGCCGTAGGTGCAATCACTCATTCGGCAAGGGCCGTTGACATTGGACTCGACAGGTAACCTATGGCTTGCCCGAAAACCGATCAGCTGGACCCTGACAGAATAAAAGCAAATCTAAAAACCAAACGCGTCGGCGCTAAGATAGTCGTCTATAGCTGTACATCAAGCACGAACGACATTGCTGCCGAATACGCAAAAAACAGAAAAAATGACGGCCTGGCAATTTTCGCCGAAGAGCAAACCACCGGCCGCGGCAGGGCCGGCACAAAATGGCACAGCGGCCGAGCAGATAGTATTCTATGTTCAATCGTTTTAAATGACAGCAAACTAAACCCCGAGCTGCTCTCACTCACCTGCGCCGTAGCGGTCGCTGAGGCTATTGGCAAAGCCGGGGGCTGCGAAGCAAAAATCAAATGGCCAAACGATATAATACTAAACGGCAAAAAGGTGGCCGGTATCCTGCTCGAATCAACCCCCCGCTTTCGCGGGGTGGACAATGTCATTCCTGCGAAAGCAGGAATTCATAATGACCGTAGAGCTTACATCATTGGCATCGGAATAAACTGCCACCAAAAGGAAGACTCCTTCCCTCCTGAATTACGGCCAATCGCAACAAGTATCGACATCGAAAGTCACTCGATATGCGACCGCGTATCGCTGGCAAAAAGAGTGCTTACCTCAATAGACCACTGGCTTGAAGTCGCAGAAAAAAACAGCAAAAAAGTAACAGACCAGTGGCGTAAACTAAGCATCCAGCTAAGCCACAGAGTGAAGCTTATCTATAACGGCCAGGAATTCACCGGCAATTGCATTGGCATAGACCCTGAAAAGGGCCTAATCCTCCAGCTCGACACCGGCGGAGTTAGAATGTTCGACGCCGCACATACCACCATTTTCAAATAATTACAGGCTATATTTGCATTAGATTTCTTTCTGATTTTGCACAAAAACAAACCTTGAGTTTCGCTCCTTGCAACTTTCTGCTATATTATTGTTCTGTATGAACACGTATTCTGTAAATGGAAAGGATGAGAACTATGTCAAGAAGTGAATGGATCAGGTGGCCTGTTATATTTTGCTTGGGATTGGCGCTATGTTTACTCACAGCCTGCTCTGCGGAGCAGATCCATACCAACAGCTTAAAAGAGTCTAAAGATTATCTGCGGGCCGGCGAGCAGGACATGCAGCGGTGGCGTGAAATGAAATTTGGCCTGTTCATCCACTGGGGGCCGGTCAGCCTCAAAGGTACTGAAATCGGCTGGTCACGCGGCGGCGAGCGGCGAGGACGAACCGGCACCGGCTCAATTCCCGCCGAAGAGTATGACAACCTCTACAAGCAGTTCAACCCCATTAAGTTCAACGCCGACGAGTGGGTGCAGCTCGCTAAAGACGCCGGTATGAAGTACCTCGTGTTCACCTCAAAACATCACGATGGCTTCTCGATGTTCGATAGCAAACTAACAGAATACAAAATCACTAACTCACCGTTCAAACGCGACGTGGTCAAGGAGCTGGCCGACGCCTGCCACAAGGCCGGATTGAAACTCGGCTACTATCACTCGCCCGTCGATTGGTACCACCCGGACTACCGCACGGAGAATCATTCCCGCTACATCGAGTTTCTCCACGGCCAGATTCGCGAGCTGTGCACCAACTATGGCAGACTCGATATCATGTGGTTCGATGGCCTGGGCGGCTCGGCAAAGGACTGGGACTCGGAAAACCTCTTCAGGACGATTCGCCGGCTTCAGCCTCACATCATCATCAACAACCGGGCAGGCCTGCCCGCCGACCATGACACACCTGAGCAGAGAATCGGCAAATTCCAACACGACCGCGCCTGGGAGACCTGCATGACGATTTGTCGCCAGTGGGCGTGGAAACCAAATGACCAGATGAAGTCACTCAAGCAGTGCATCCAGACACTCGTGTCGGTCGTCGGCGGTGACGGCAATTTGCTGTTCAACGTCGGCCCAATGCCCGATGGCCGAATCGAGCCGCGCCAGGTCGAGAGACTTCGGGAAATGGGCCGGTGGCTAAAAAAATATGGCCGGAGTATCTATGGCACCCGCGGCGGACCGTTCAAAACCGGCTCCTGGGGAGCCAGCACGCACAAGGGCAAAACCATTTACATCCACATCTTGAATTGGCCCGGTGACACCCTCACACTGCCGGCAATACCCAAAAAAATCATCGCCAGCTCGGTGCTGACCGGCGGTGCTGCAACCGTGAAACAGACCAAAGAAGCCATCGAGATTTCCGTCCCGAAGGCCCATCAGCAGGAGCTCGACACCATCATCAAGCTGCAACTGGACGGTCCAGCGAACGAAATCGCCCCGCGCGCTTTATTCTCTGGTTCACTGGCAATGGCAAAGAAGGTCACGGCTTCCAACTCCTTCCAGAACACACCTCAATACGCTCCGGACAAGGCCGTTGATGATGACCCATCCACCCGTTGGGCCACCGACTCAGGTACGAAGCAAGCCTGGCTGGAAGTGGACCTGGGCAAGCCGATGACATTCGACCGCGCGATTATTAGTGAGGATTTCGACCGAGTGCAGCAATTCGAACTACAATATAAGGACGGCCAGCAATGGCGGACGTTCGCTGAGGGCACGAAAATCGGCCAGAAACTGAAACTAAGATTCTCGCCCGTAACCGCTCGGTACATTCGGCTGAACATCCTGAAGGCCTCTGAAGGCCCAACCATCTGGGAGTTTCAGCTTTTCGCACCGAAGAAGTGACAAAAAGGACCTTAAATTATGGCAGAAAAATTTGATGTTGTAGTAATCGGCAGCGGTCCCGGCGGTTACGCCGCTGCTATCAGATGTGCACAAAGAGGTGCTTTGGTAGCCGTCGTAGAAAAAGGCTTTATTGGCGGAACCTGCTTGAATTGTGGATGTATCCCATCGAAGGCATTGCTTGCATCGGCCCACACCCTGCTCTCCGTAAAGCACGCAGCGATGATGGGGGTTGACGTCACCTCAGCTACTGCTAACTGGCCCAAAATGCAAGCCAGAAAAGACGCCATAGTAGCCGGCTTTCGCAAAGGCCTGACAGGACTGATACAGGGCCACAAGGCAAAAATCCTGCAGGGAGTGGCTATCGTCACCGCACCGAATAAAGTCAAAATTGAGACAGATAATTCACCGATCCAGATTCAGGCCGACAAGATAATCCTCGCCACCGGCTCAGAGCCAATCGAGCTTTCAGCCGTGCCGTTTGATGGCCAGACCATCATTAGTAGTAAAGAGGCCCTGGAACTACCGCAAATACCCAGCTCGATGGTAATCGTAGGCGGCGGAGTAATCGGCTGTGAATTGGCCTGTGTGTATGCCGCCGCAGGAACAAAAGTAACTATCGTAGAAGCGCTTTCGCAATTGATTCCCATGGAGGACGAATGGGTCGGCCGGCTAATTGAGCGCGAATTCAAGAAGCTCGGCATCGACGCCCTGACCAGCACGAAAGTCGATTCGGTCGAAAAAACGGCTGGGCCGGCAAAAGTGGCCCTTGAAAGCGGCCAGACAATCGAGGTCGAAAAGGTGCTCGTTTCGGTTGGCCGAAGGCCGGTTGTTGACAAAGAGACCGTCGAAGCTCTGAATCTGAAAATGTCCGATTCTGCAATCGCTGTAAATGAAAAAATGGCAACAAACGTCCCCGGCGTCTATGCAATTGGCGACGCTGTGGGAACAACCTTCCTGGCTCACGGCGCTTTTGCCGAGGCCGAAGTGGCTGCGGTCAACGCCACAGGCGGAGATAAAAGAATAGCCGACTACTCGCTTATACCGCGGGCCGTTTATACATTCCCGGAGATCGCATCCGTCGGCAAAACCGAAGATGCCTGCAAAAACGAAGGCCTTGAGATTAGTGTCGGAAGGTCGTTTTTCAAAGCTAATGGCCGAAGCGTTGCACACAACGAAACCGTCGGCCAGATAAGGGTTGTTAGAGACAACTCAACTACCAAAATTGTAGGTGTTACAATGGTTGGCGCAATGGTAACCGAGTTGATAGCTGCGGCAAGAGCACTTATAGGTACATCCAAGGAAATCACCGAAATAAGCTTCCCGCATCCAACCGTTTCCGAAGTGCTCAAGGAAGCCGCCGAAGACGCCTTTGGCTTGAGCCTGCACAATCCACCAAAACCATAAACAGAAAGATTAACCACAGAGGCGGAGAACACAGAGAAGATATAGTTATCAACCAAGGATTTCGCAGGCACAAGCTTTACCGCCGGTGGGAAGGGCAGGCTACCCGGTTATATAATCACTGTTGTTCCATATCGGCGAGAACATCTTCTATCAGTGGCTCAAGCTGGGGAATACGTACTTTGACAGTTTCCCAGACTATTTCCATATCGACGCCGAAATAAAAATGTATTAGCTTATCCCGCATACCTGCCATATCCGACCAGGGAATATCAGGATATTTTCTTCGGACTGTACCGGGCAACTGCTTGGTTGCCTCGCCCGCGACTTCCAATTCTCTTACAACGGCACTTACTGTCTTTTTGTCAGTTATAAACTTTTCATAAGACATTCTTCCAACAAATTCCTGTGCATTACGGAATGATTGAAGAATATCTCTCAAATAAACGCGGCAGTCGCGTTTCATATATAAATAACCTCATTTAGTATTGTGCCTCTAAATTCCGGTCTTAACGCTTTTATGGAAACCAGATCAATTTTAGCTCCCGTCTGCTCTGCCAGATATCTTTCCAGTGCTACAAAATCCAGCAAGTCTATGCTCCCGGAGAATTCCACCAAAACATCGACATCACTGGACCTGCGAGCCTGTCTCCTGACATATGAACCAAAAATCCCAAGACGTTTGACTTTGAATTTGCGACTGAGCATCGGCTTGAGCTTTCTCAGGTTCTCTTCCAGGGAACCGAGACTGCCTTTACCTGAAGTTTTTACCTTACTACTCACTTTTTCATGTCCTTAAAACCGGTCGTTAAGTACATAACCGACCTCATTTCCCCAAACCATCATGGATACATTGTACCGAAAGAGGGTGCGAGAGTAAAACCCTTTTTCTTTTGTCTTATACTCTTATACACGTTTGTCTCTGCGGACTCTCCGAAAGGAGTCCCAAGGACAGCGTTCTCTGTGGTAATAAATAAATTCCGTGAAATCCATAAAATCCGCGGTTAGAATTAAATCAATGAAGTTTGTGGCTGAAAAAACCGAAAATCGCATATTACAGATTCGCGATTGCGGGCTTGCCGAGTACCGCCAGGTTCTGCAACTACAGCACGAATTACGTGAAAAAAGACGCCGGGGCAAAATACCAAATACCTTTTTAATCGCCGAGCACCCTGCTGTTATCACTCTCGGTGCACGGCAAAGTGCCAACAAGCTGCTGGTCAGCCGCGATAGCCTCACCCAGCAAGATATCGACGTAGTTGATATCCGCAGAGGCGGCGGCACAACAGCGCACAATCCAGGCCAGTTGGTCTTTTATCCGATTCTACATTTGCAGGAGCTTGGCCTCGGCATCAGCGAATACATCAGAGAGCTCGAAGCGATAGGTACAGAACTGCTGGAGGAATTAGGCGTCAGAAGCCAAAGGCGAAAGGGTTTTCCCGGCTTATGGGTCGATAATAGAAAGATCGCATCCATTGGCGCACGCGTATCCAAATTTGTAACCTATCATGGTATGGCAATAAACATTCAAAATGACCTGAGTATTTTCGATTATATAGTACCGTGCGGCCTGGACGGCGTAGAAATGACTTCAGTGCTAAAAGAGACCGGCAGACAAAACTCAATGAGTCAGGTCAAGGAAAAATTATCCCAGCTGCTTATAAACCATTTCTCTACCTCCAACGAGCCACGAGCCATGAGCCACAAGCCACGAAAACTACCACCGTGGCTGCGCAGGCCTTTGCCGGCCGGCGAGACCTACAATCGCACGAATAATATATTAAACTCTCTGGGCCTGGAGACTGTATGTTGGAACGCCAACTGTCCCAATCGAGGCGAATGCTGGTCAAAAGGGACAGCGACAGTCTTGATCTTGGGCAATCTCTGCACGCGAGATTGCAAATTTTGTTCTGTAGAGGCGGGCAAACCCGGCCCACCGGACCCGACCGAGCCGGCCCGAATAGCCGAAATGGCAAAGCAAATGGGCCTGAAATACCTGGTAATTACCAGTGTCAACCGCGATGATTTGCCGGATGGCGGCGCCGCTCATTTTCGCGATTGCATTAACGAAGTAAGGCAGCGGTGCCCGGATATGAAGTTTGAAATACTAACCCCCGATTTCCGCAACTGCCAGGCCCGGGCCCTAAAAATTTTGCGGGATGCCTTACCCTTCGTATTCGCTCACAATGTCGAAACAGTACCCTCCTTGTACCACATTGCCAGAGCCGGCGGAAACTATCAACGCTCCTTGAATCTGCTCAAAATGGCCAAGGAAAGCTATAACGCTATCCAGACTAAATCCTCAATTATGCTCGGCTTGGGAGAAACCGACGCCGAGGTTGAACAGGTCCTAAAAGATTTGCGCAATGTGGGCTGTGATAGAATCACAATCGGCCAATATCTAAAACCATCGAAGGATTCACTTGAAGTGGTCGAATACATAACGCCCCCAAAATTCGACCTCTGGAAGCAAAAAGCAATTGACCTTGGCTTTTCGTGGGTGATCTCCGCACCCTTTGCCCGAAGTTCGTATTTTGCCGAGTTGGAAAATGCTTCCTAATCACGATGCTGTTTGCCCCTGTCTCTGACATAGAAGTCAATAATTGGTAATTAAGGTCCGACCCAAGTGCTGCTCTACAGTCCTGCCCTTTGACCTCCCAGAGCTATTCGTTGATACTCTTCAGATTATTCAATAGTGCTTCGAGTTCGCGCCGGCGCGGTTGTAGTTCTTTGCGCACGCAGCGCTGGTTGAGCCAGTAGATACCCCAAAAAAGAAGAACACAAAAAACAGAGTATCCAAAAAGAAACCCTAAGATAGGTACGAATTCCTTCGCGACGATATTCCATGTGACGATATTCCATATTGTGTTCCACGCGCAACAGATGATAAAGATGCCTATGCCGACACCAGGCGGCAGCAAATACCACCACAGCACATTCTTTAGCAACCATATCTGATGGTTGACCTGGTTCAACGAACCCTCGATACACTCCAGGAGTGGCCCGGTAAGCGTCGGTTTCTTTCTTTTCTGCAAAATACGATCAACAAGCAGGAATGCCCCTACATAAAGAGCTAAAATTGCCAGCACAATCAATGGCCAAGCGTTGTGCTTTATACCTAAATACAGAAGAACCGCTGTCATGAGGAAAGCGACACCTACCTCACGTACATCACGCCAGAAAACGGTGGACTCAAAATTTCTTTTGTTTCTTTGAATCTCTTTGAGAAGGATGTCAGGGTCGATAGTCAGCCTGGGCTGACCTTCCTGCGACCGCCAGCTTTTCTGCAAGTCTTCAAGGCTCATCAACATACCCTTTCAGCAACTCAGCCAGCCGCTTCCTGGCACGATTCAGCTTGACTCCCACATTGCTTTGCGAAATGCCAAGTATATCAGCCATCTCACTGTAGCTCAGACCGTCCAAGTACATCAGAACCAGTGAGGCGTCAACTTTCGGCAGCTCGCGTATTGCCACATATAGCCGGTCCACGATTTGCCTATCTTCCGCTGAAGTCGTATGTTCCTCGCTGATGTCAGGTACTTGGCTGATGTCTATCAGCGGGGTGCGACGCTGCCGGCGTTTTTTCTGGCCTCTCTTCCAGACCAGGGCCGTATTCAGCGCTACTCTGTAAACCCAGGTCGATACGGCCGCCTTTCCGCGAAAACCGGGAATGGAGCACCACAACTGCAGGAGAATCTCCTGAAACAGGTCATCCTGGTCTTCCGTCGTGGCTGCATAGGCCCGAATCACCTTGAAAATCAGTCCCTGGTGCTCACCAAGCCATTGTTTGAACGTTGTTTCCCATTTGTCGGCCACCATCCGGATTACCTGCTCTCAATAATAATAGTAACAATAATTAAGGATTTCTTACAGACAAATTCTAAGAGCTTATCTGAATCCCGATATATCGGGATGAGGCCGAGTCCCGATATATCGGGAAGGCCAAGGCGGCAGGCCAAAAATGCTCGGAGGCGTGGTTTTCTCCACGTTGAGAACGTTTTTGGCCGACAACGCAGGCATCGGGCTTTGCAGCCGGCCGCAATAGAGCGGGTT
>JAUXAB010000101.1 GCA_030615025.1 Phycisphaerae bacterium
TATTCCCATGGCCCCATATCATCGAGAATCGGTCGGATCACGGTTCCGGCCAGATCGGTGATATACAACTTGTCCCGACTTCCAAACACAATCCGGTCGCCGCTGGGCGAGAAGTCGCGCTGACCAACACGCATACCGGCCATTTGGTCATCCAGGACAAGACTGTAGGTAGGCCCGTTGACTTTGGCTCCCGGGGCCCCGGCGTCGAGCTGCTCCAGGTGCAGGCGCGCTACGCGCACGGGCTCCGGCTGGTCGGTGTACTCCTTGATGAGGCGTTGATAGGCTTTTTGTGCCTCCTGTTTGCCCAGCTTCTCGTAGCACAATCCAATATGGAGCAGGGCCTTTGCCGTAACCAGACGGTTCCTGGGAAAGTTTATAATAATACGTTCGTAAACCTTGATGGCGGCATCGAGGTCCCCTTTCACTTCCTCTTGATACAGGCCGGACTGGAAAAGTACTCCGGCGCTGGGCTTGGCGTAGGCCGACGAGGCCACAACAAGCATCAGGGCAAAAACAACACCCGAGATAGATTGAAGCTTAATGTTTGTCCTTTTTCGGTTTTCACTTTTTGTTAGTTGTGTGCGAACTTTCATTTTTTTCTCCTTATCTTTTTAGTTACCAATAAAATTGACCAATTGTCAAAACTAAAAGTTTTTACTTCGGGAGAAAATTATACTATGGACAGCTTTTGAATGGGTGAAGCCCAAGTGAAGTTTTAGTGAAGATTTGGTGAAGTTATTTATGCGGTAAACTTGTATCCAATGCCCCGAACACCGATGATGTGCCTGGGATTGGCCGGGTCGTCTTCGATTTTCTTGCGCAGGTGACCAATATGAGTGTCCACAGTCTTGGGTAATACATATACATCCTCGCCCCAGACCCCGTCAAGAATGGCCGAACGGTCCAAGACCTGGTCTTTATGCTTAATGAGAAAGCCGATTAAGGAAAACTCGAGCGTAGTCAAATAAACCGGCTGTCCCTTCTTTTTCACTTCGTACTTTTTGAAATCAATTTCCACGTCGCCGAAGCGATAAACATCCATCTGTTCCTGGGTACTCTTAACTCGTCTAAGAATGGCTTTCACACGGGCGAGAAGCTCGCGGGGGCTGAAGGGCTTGGTAACGTAATCGTCGGCGCCCAGCTCCAGTCCCAGGACCTTATCAATCTCCTGGCTTTTGGCGGTCAGCATCAGAATGGGTGTCCCCACGCCGGCTTGACGCAATTGTTTGCAAACCTCAAAACCGTCCACCTTCGGCAGCATAATGTCGAGAATGATGAGGTCGTGTGCCTTTTCTTTTGCCATTGAGAGGCCCTTGAGTCCGTCTCTTGCGCTTGCAACTTCGTACCCCTCAAGTGCGAGGTCATCGGTCAACGCCATCAGGATACTTTCCTCATCTTCAATGATAAGAATTTTTTCCATTTCATTAAACCTCTGTCAATGGTAGTGGAAGCCTTATCGAAAATGTGCTGCCACTGCCCGGCTCGCTTTCAACGTGCACACTCCCGTGATGGGCCTCTATAATTTGTTTGACCAGAGTCAATCCAAGCCCGCTTCCTTTTACCGTCCGCGTCAGCTCATCCCCGCCGCGATAGAAGCGTTCAAAAACTTTATCGATTTCTTCCGGCTTGATGCCAACGCCGAAGTCCTGGACAGCAATAATCAGATATTGATTCTCTGTAAATCCCCGAACGTATACCTCTTTTGCTCCGGCAGAGTATTTGATGGCATTGTCAATCAAATTCGTAATCGCCTGGCTTATGGCGGCACGGTCTGCTTGAATGGATGGCAGGGGCGTATCAATTTCTGCCTGAACGGTAAATCCCTCGTGACGCACCTGCTGTTGAATCGTCGAAATCAGCTCTTCCAATAGTGGACCCATATCAACCATCTCAAACTCAAATTCTTTTTTACCTTCTTCCATCTTTGCAAAATCTAAAATGTTGTCGATGAGTAACGAGAGTCTTTCACTTTGCTCCAGAAGAACATCATAGTACCGCTGGCGGCGTTCTTCAGATGGGACCCGGCCGGTTTGAAGCATCTCGGCCAACTGCCGGATAGATGTCAAAGGACTCTTGAATTCGTGAGAAACGGTCGAAACAAAATCAGATTTCATTTTTCCCAATTCAAGCTCATGGCTAACGATGCGAATTGTCAGGGTCAGGCCAAATATCAGAATACCTGCGAGAAGGACAAACATATAAAGATAAATGCCGCGTCGTGAAGTGAGAAGCGTTTCAAAAAGACGCTGGTCCTGTTGATAGAACTCAAGAGACCAGGGTGGAAAGTTCCCGACAAAATTGGCTCTGACGGTCACAGAACCCGATGCTGAGTCATCTGATTTCAAGATGGCTTGGCTGTCCCTGCCTCTTACAATCCAGTGAATATCCTCTGCGGAAACATGCTGCCTGATTAGCGGCGACAGAAGGTTGGCCTTGAGCTGTTCAGAATTGAGCAGAAGCCCCCAGAACCCGTTATCTTCGTTTCCATTTCCTTCCCGTTCGCCCGGGATGGAAACAAGATACGTGCGTCCTGCGATGTCCAATGTAAATCGCCTGAGTGCATTGGGGGGATTTTCTATATTTCGTGGGACTTTTGCCAGCAAATTAGGCGCTGCATTCTCCTGAAATGTAATCAGCCTTTCCGTGATTTCTCTTTGCTTTTTTTCCTCGCTCCTCAACATTGTAAAGGTGCTTTGGTATGACTGCAGGGGTTCACCCCGTCCCGTCTTTGACGGGCGGGGTTCATCTTGCGAAAAGATTTCATCAATCGATTCTTCAACTTGCTGAGCAAAATATTCATATTGAGATTTTTCCAGCGTCCATTCGGCATGAATCAGATCCTGGTATAAACGAATAAGCGTCTGAATGGCACTGTTGGAATCATCGACTGCTACAAACAAAGCGCTGAGCTCTAACCTCGCAATCAATCCCGATGGCAAACCGCTGCCCACTCGTATATCGCTATAGTCTTGTGCAATTGTCTTATACGACTTTATGGCATCGGGAAAAAGATTGGATTTATTCTGGACTCTGGCAATTGCAGTTAGCGCTTCGCATTTCACATCCGGGTTGGAAACTTTAGCATAGGCCTGTTGATAGTTGACCAGGGCCTCTTGATAATGCTTTTGTTGAAATTCATGCTGCCGACCAAGCAGCAAGACGGATGGTTGTGGTCGAGCGGTTACTGATTCTGAACTCCCATCAGGATGGAAGAGGAGCTTTGCAAAGGGAAATTGAATTTGTTCGGCGCTTTCAAATAAGAAAATTTCTTCAACGAGCGGTTGCCGGCTTTTTAGATGCTCCAGCGAACGAAGGCGGGCTGGACCCTGCTGATTCGCAATGGAATCGAGAAAGGCCTTTTCAAGCGCCGAAATCTTCTCCTCAATAGACTCAGCAATCTGTTGGGCGAGTGTCGAGTGCTTGCTGAGCCGATCTTTCTCCAGCAACGCCATATCATTCTGGATGCCACGGAACGCAAGATAACCCAGAAGCAAACTGGGCAATCCAATCCCCAGAAAAAAGTGGAGAAGTATTCTTCTGCGCCTGTGAATTGATGTTTCCATATTCAACATCGGTAACATAAGCACAGCCAAAAATCCACTAAAATCTATGCGGTGTTGGTTGGAGAGTGCCCGTCACGATTGTAGGTAGATTTTTTGGGGGGCTTCAGCTGCAATTTCGCATCTTTTAATACTTGCCTCCTGTCATTCCCGCGAAAGCGGGAATCCACACCTTCAAATAGGCAGCAGTCCCGACAAGTCGGGATAAGCATAATAATCTCCTTTTTTACCTACAAAGATGACGTGCACCCCTATTTCCTTCCCCACCATCGCCACGATATGGAACGACCGTTGTCGAGTTATCGTATTCTTAGTGCTGAAATTGAAATATTTGCAATAACCAGAATACGCGGCAAAGTTTTTTAATTACCTATCCTCTTTCCAAATTGCTTTTATGGTCTCTTCCTGATTAAACCCATTCGGTACAGTTTTGCTTGCCGTATTAGCCCAGTACCAGCTAATTTTGCCTACCGGCGCTGCCAGCACCCGGCTGCCCGGCATTTGGAGATAACCATTCGGATCATGCTTGCGTACCCAGTTCCAGGCATAACACAGCCACTGATTTCGGTACTCTTCACTCTGATGCGCAAACCAGCAAATTTCATCATAACCCCATATCCAATGTCTCCCAATATTCTGTCCTTCGTGTCCGCTTCTTCCAAAATTATCCAACTCAACTATAAACGGCAGACTCTTGCACTTCCACCCGCTTGGTGTAATCCCGCCTTTGCTTCGTCCGAAGATACTGTCCAGATACCCCATTTTCAGAACTCCGTGTTGCGGACTATCCAGTACTTCGTCAATCCGCAGCGGAAACGAATGAAAATCAAACATCAGCTTGTCATCATGCACAATCCCACCACTCGGAACATGTGCATCACAAATAACCATATGACGCCGCGCATGTTTCTTAGCATACTGTCTAATCCGGTTCATCATATCCCGCCAATGTAAATGCTCAGGATCACGGTCATCCATTATCTCAACTTGCCCGAAATGTATTGCCTCAACGCCAATATCAATGTATCGCGCCGAAAGATACGTAAACCACATCCTTGTTTCCAATTGGCTCATATCCGGCACAGAGCCACCCCTGCTCCATTGATTTACCCGATGACCATCTGGATAAAGCATTGATTCATAGCGGAAATTACGTTTCTTAGGCTCGATATTGAATTCGCCGAATATACTTGACGGAATGGGTATTTGGTTCACCTGCTCCGTTACAATCTCAAAAACCGCTGCTTGTAGAACGATGTAAGAGTCGGCCTCATGCAACTTCATAGCAATAGGCTTTGCAATTGCAAGTAGTTCTTCCAATGCTGCCTCACCACCCCAGCGGTAAATTGCTCGGCCCACTAACTTGGCCCCTGTATTCGTTAACATTCTGATATTATCATCCACGTTCCCTATCCCGTGGAGCATAGCACTCGTTGTTATCGCTCGAGATAAATAGTTCTCGAGTACTCCTCGTGAGATTTTCCCATCGAAGTGATAATTCCGCTTGCCGTTAATGTACCTGCTATCACGAGAATGCTTGGATTCGTTGCCATAGACCTCAGCTATACCACAGAGTGCCAGGACAGTTACAACCATCAAAATCACAACATCATTTTTCATGGATTATTACCTTCCAGCAAAAAGACTGACTTAATTTGAAGCTGTCAAAGATTGACTAACCGTAAGGGCAGACAGCATCTTGGCGTCCATGACGGCATCTGAAATCATACTGACAGCAAGTAGCCGCAGTCGAGGTCTATTTACTTGAAATTTCACATTTAGAATATTCAGCCAAATTACTAAACGTTTCTGCATCATAGAAATACCAAATTTCCTTGTTGAATGCAAAGCTTGTCATATCTATTTCCTTCCCCACCATCGCCACGATATGGAACGACCGTTGTCGAGCCATGATATGCGGTTTTTTTGTTGTTTTCTGTGTTTGGCGAACATGCGAGGCTTGCGTTATTAATGTGGCACCTTAGTTTTTCGCTCATGGTCGGAATTGCAGAGAATAAAGATTCGCATCCTTCATAACAAAACGAAGTTGAATTGGACGAGTTGATAGTGGACTCACATCATTTCCGTGGCGCCAGGAGACAGGATGCTCAATATAGTTACCAATCAGTTCTTCTGCGTCTCTTAGTGAATAACCGGAAATGGGTTTGCCTTCGGAATCCCGGATTTCAACTTTTATGTATCCTGGAGCAGAAGTGGCAAAGTTAAGCAACAGTTTCTTGCCTTTGATAAATGGCTTAGTGGTCATGCTGCCGCTCTTATAAGGAGCATATATTGAAGTAAAACCATCAAGGCGCAGCGAATAGCGGCGTAGATGTGCAGTTGGCTGCGCGTAATCGTGCTGCACGTAAATCGACATTTCAGCAGCTCCAGTTTGAACAACATTTAGAGCAGGATAGTTGGAGCGAGAGACCCAGTTTTGCAGGCCAATGCCTGGTCGGATAAACGCTTCCATAAAGGTCCTGTCATAGGTATTACCACCGCGTGAGGTCATTAAAACGGCGTCGGAACAATCTTTGAAATAGCTGGGATTCACCTTTAATTGTTGGGCTTGCTTTTCATTGAGAACCTGTCGTCTTGGAAGAAAACGGGCAGCAATGGCTATATAGATATGTGGTGCGCGGAAGTAAGGATGCGTTTGGTTTGTATAGAGGTGTTCGCGAGGTGTATCACCGAATGTCATTTCGACCGGATCACTCCAATGCAAAAAATCCTTTGACGTGGTTCGACTGATAGTGCGGAAGCCACCATAGTTTGTATCGGTCCAGGTGCGAAAGTAACAGAGATAGCATTGCTCGCTGTCAGACCAAAAGGCCACATTTTGGGAATCAAACATACCCTTAGTAAAAACGGGTTCTTCCTGGAGCTTTTTCCAGTGGACACCGTCAGGGGAGACAAAGGCAATGAGGCCGCTCTTTTTCGTGCCCCCAAGAGCTTTGAAACGCTGGCTTTGTGGTACGCCCCGTCTGGTATCGAGGAAAGGACTGAAATTATGGTTGACCGGTGCGGCATTGGCTAGAATAACGTTGTTTGATTTTGAACCATTCAGGGTAAACAGATTGAGTCTGGGCTTCGTGATATGGATGCCATCCAGTGATTCGGCATAGCAAGTGACTTCTCGGCTGCTACCGTCTCTACCAGCTTGGGGTAGTCCTCTATAGTAGAAGCGGTATTTATCCTGGTCTTTTATAACGGTGCAGTACCCGCAGAACGGTCCTTCCCAGGGCTGCTCGAATTTAAGTACCGGCCCTTCGTCGTGTGGATGATGCAATATTAGATGTGCACCGTCAAGACGGTTGATAAGATAATAGTCAACAAACAACTCACGGCCTGAACCGATGTCTATGTACTTGGACTCTTTTGCAAAAGATGGTATCCCAAGGAAGAATGAACCGATTATCCACTGAAATATAATTATCAATAACTGGTGTTTGTTTCTACTCATTTCAAACTCTCCGAGACCATTGTGGTTCCATTCAGGTCGTGAACTATCTTACCGGTTGTTCTGGGAAAGGCAACCCCTACTATAATTACTTCCCTGCGCCCACCGCAGGCCCGCTGTGGTAACGCTTTTCAAACAAACCAGTTTCTCACCGTCACCACGATACAGATAGAACGACCGTTGGCAAGTCAAGGAACTTGGCGTTTCATATGTCGGAGATTGGCAGTGTTCTATTATCTGACGGTATTTGTCAGCTATTTCAGTATCTTCGGTAATAGTTATTTAATTTAGGTGTAATAAATAAGGTAAGCTGCCACTTTTTTCTCGATGATGCATTTAGCACGCTGATTATTTTATGTCGGCAAGAGAGAAAACAGGGACCAACACATCCCGCCTTTCTGTTCCTGCTACAAACCTATGTTTATTTAACTCTGAGATCTTTTCAGTGGTCTTGTCGTCGTAGAACTGTTGCCTACACTGCTGACACACGCGTGCCTGGATATTCTCTATAGCCACCCACGCTCCATCCACCCAGAAGGCAGATTTGACCAGATCCTCAACAGTTTCTGATTCACAGTACTTGCACAGGAAAGTCTCCTCACGGTCTTGGTCCACTCTGATTGGTTCAGAATGGCGCCGCTTTTTCTCGACCTCTACCTGCGACAGAGAGTAGACAGGGACCCGAATCTGCCGCTTTGCTTTCACTATTGGATATGTTGTTACCTGCTGAATCTTTTGTGTGATTTCTTCCTCGAAGAACTGCTCCCCGCATCCCTCGCACAACCTCGCAGGAATATCTTCTATAACAATCAATCCGCTGTTAGTCCAAAGTGCCGCTCTGATGACATCCTCGTTGGTCTCGCATCCACAATATTTGCATCGCGGCGCCGCTTGAGATTGCGGATTTTCCCTTCCTTCTTGCGTCTTTTTTTGCTGTTTTTGTTCCATATCGCTATCGCTCATTTAGCTGGCAGTGCTCTGGAGACGTCGCCCAGCAGAAAGAGGCATGTCTTCGTCCCCAGTGAAAGGCCCACTTATCCTCGTACCATCTTTTCGGCGGCTGTGACAATGTCGGCAGCGCCTACCCTCATGTAGTTAATCATCTCCGGCGCACCCGGTGGAGGGGCATCAGGGAACGCGAGTCTTTTAAACTTGGTACCTGGTACCGCCTCAGCAGCCCTGGCTATAATCTCGGTACAATTGCAGAAGCTGTAACTGCCATCATCGGATGTCAAGAGCTTACCGGTCTTCTTAACGGACTTAATGATGGTCTCCATAACTTGCTCCAATGGTGCCAATGTTCGAGGGTCGATGAATTCGGCACTGATCCCACGCTGTTTAAGCTGCTTAACCGCCTTGGCTATCTCGACTGTCTGTGGCGCATAGCCAACAATGGTGATATCTTTGCCCTCTGTGCGGACGGCTGTCTGACCTATTGGAACGGTATATGGTTCGTCAGGAACATCTGGACCAGAGGTAGGCACTGAGTAGTGGCAGAATACAACCGGGTCAACGTCTCTGATAGCTGATACCATCAAGCCTTTGGCATCGTATGGATTGGAGGGAATCACTACCTTCAGTCCAGCCAGCCGGGCGTAACAAGATTCAAGCCCTGCGTCGGCATGTTGCCCAGCTTGAAATGATGCTCTTCCTTGCATATCGGCCCAAAGTATCATAGGAAATGCAGCTTGTCCTCCAGTCATATGGCGAAGCTTGCCCGCATGGTTGAACATCAATTCATAGGGGATCAGAGTAGTCATGCTCGGTATATGGGCAATTGCTCGTACACCAATCATGGACATTCCCAGCGCGCCGCCCACAATCCAATTCTCGTCGATAGCGCTGAATCGCGCTCTCCAGCGTCCGAACTCCGCCTCCAAATTGATGGATCGGCCTCCCCAACGGGCAGCCGGTCGCTGGTATTCGTAAAGAAGAGTCAACAGCTTATCTCGCCGCATTTCCCCTTGAATGGCTTCAAGAATCGCATATCTCATACTCTTTGGCATGGTCTTTGCCTCCTTTTGTTTTTAGCTTTTGTGAAGAGGAACCGCGCCTTCGGCGAAAACATTTAAGAGCCCATCCACAGCTTTTGGAACCGGCTGAGCCTCAGCGAAAGCAGCAGCATCGTCAACCGTTTGCTTAACTTCTTGAACGACCTCGTCGGCCCGCTCTTCTGTCAGGACCTTTTCATTCACTAAGAACCGTCTGAATCGCGGTATGGGATCTTTGGCCATCCATTCCCTCAGTTCCTGGTCCGAGCGATAGCCAAGGCCGAAAGCGCCATCCCTACCTATTTTTGAACCCTGGAACCCATAGTGGTCGTACCACCGGTAGGTCTTGCACTCGATGACGGTGGGGCCACGTCCGGCACGAGCCTTTTCCACGGCATACTTTGCCACATCGTAAACAGCCAGCACGTCATTGCCATCTACTACGCGTCCCTCAATGCCATAACCGTCAGCCCTTCGGGCCAAATCTTTGATGCCGTATACGTCCGAACATCGTACCCAAATCTGAAACTGGTTGTTTTCGATGATGCTTATCCAGGGTAGTTTATAAGTTGCAGCGCTGTTTGCGGCACTGGTGAAAAAGCTTCCTTGTATGGAACCGTCTCCACCAAAGCTTACCACCACCTGGTCAGTTCCCTTGACCTTGATTCCGTAGGCTGCGCCTGCGCCCATCAGATGTGAAGCCCCTACGATGCCGTTCATGCCCAAAATCCCCAAACTCATATCCGTAATGTGCAGGGAACCACCATAACCTTTACAGTACCCTGTGGCCTTGTGAGTAATTTCCGCCAGCATTAACTTAAGATCGCCACCCTTGGCAATCAGGTGGCCGTGGCCGCGGTGAGTGCTGGCTATGTAGTCATCTTGCCTCAGGGCACTGCAGACACCCACAGCGATAGCCTCTTCTCCTACATATAAGTGGGCTACGCCACGGAAACCTCCCTTAAGTGCCAGGTCTTTGATTTTCGTTTCCCACAAGCGGATCTTTAACATATCAGTGTACATCGCTGTGAGCTGTTCAGTCGAGAGACTATCAATGTAGGTGGAAACGGACTGGCCTCTCGCTTGCTTGTCAGCGCCAGCAGAGAAGAAGATTGCCCCGACACCAATGGCACCTAAGCTCTGGATAAATGTCCTGCGTGAAACTGCTTTTGGATCTGTTCCGCTTGTGGAAGGAGCAGCTTTAATCTCATTCATATTTACTTCCCCATTCATTTGGAATCTCCTTGAAATACGTTCGAACTTAGTTTTTTCTGCCTGCAATTTAATCACCAAAGAAACACAAATGCAAACGAAATAGCCGATGTTTGTCGGAGTCCGGCAAGCGTACCAAAGTCCATAAGTAATCCCTTGGAAACGACAAAGCGGCAAAATCTGAAAAGCTCACACTTCGTGGTTACTCGTGGCTACCTAAACTCTCATTCCGCTTTTAGACGGGACCCGTAAGACCAACGGCTAACTTACGGGTCGGGATTAACAGGATAAAACCCGCTAAAGGCGGAAAGGCGGGGTAAATCCTGTCTCTCAACTTTCGCTTCGCTGCTATCTTCACTGGCGTTGAACACCTGGTATATTTGCCCCTCCGTCCGGGACTCTACGGGTTGGCGACGCCAGGTGAAGGTAAAGCCCCTTCCCAATTGGCTACGTCGTTGCCATACTCATCGGCAACTTTCCGAGTAAGCGAAAAAACAACTCCATCCGCCCAAGTTGGCCAGAGGTCCACACCGCCAGGACAATCTTCAGGATGTGAACCATCGCTGTAATTTACCCTGTCAATGCGGATATAATAACGCGTGCCAAACTCATCAGTATCGCCAGGCATACTAAGCTGCACCTTCTCGCCGGCATTGCTTAACCTGCCATCATAATCATCGAGAATCTGAACGCCAGGCGGCATA
>JAUXAB010000108.1 GCA_030615025.1 Phycisphaerae bacterium
CTTTTGTGAGCTGGCGGATGAATTTCTTTCGCTTCATATTGCAATTTCTTTCATCTTGTGTTCTTCAGGCACCTCATCCATAGCCATCAATAGATACGCATCCTTAATATTCTCCTCTAATTCCCCCAGAGTTTCTCCCTGGGTCATAATTTCTGGATGCTCAAGAAGCTTTCCCAGCCAATATTTCTCACCCTTCCAGTAAATCATAGTCATTTTTGTTTTCATAGCCGTTGCTCCCGTTATTCTGACAGTTTAACTTATGATAATATTATAACACACGGCCCTACTACTTCAATCAGTGTTTATTCACATCTAACAAAGAACCGTTTTTAGCCAACCAATCTCTAATAATCCGCTTTACTTTTGCCTTTCTTGTTAACTGCAGCGGCGACTTTCATAGGTAAGCCGAACAAACGAATAAAGCCGGCTGCGTCAGTGGGGTCATATTCAGCACCCATCTTGAAGCTGGCCAAATCGGTCCGATATAAACTGCTCGGGCTTTTTATGCCGGCTGGGCTGCATCGGCCCTTAAACAACTTCATTTTAACCTGCCCGGTGACATTTCGCTGAGTAACATCGATAAATGCGTCAAGAGCCTCGCGTAATTGGGAAAACCATAGGCCGTAATAAACCAGCTCGGCGTATTTCAGAGCGAGCTGCTGTTTGTAATGCATGGTTTCCCTATCAAGTGTCAGGCTCTCGAGAGCATTGTGAGCGGTCGTCAGTATCGTGCCGCCCGGTGTTTCATACACTCCCCGCGACTTTATGCCAACGAGACGATTTTCGACCAGGTCCACCTGACCAATGCCGTGCTTGCCGCCAAGCCGGTTCAATTGCTCAATTAGCTTTACGCCGCTTATCTTTTTGCCGTTAAGTTTTACCGGCACTCCTTTGCTGAAGCCGACCTCGACATAATCAGGTCTGTCGGGCGTTTTCGAGAGCGGCCGGGAGATTACAAACACATCGTCTTTCGGCTCATTGGCGGGGTCTTCAAGCTCGGCCCCTTCGTGGCTGATGTGCCAGAGGTTGCGGTCACGAGAATAGATTTTCTTTTTACTCTGTTTGATTGGAATCTTGTGCTTCCTGGCATAATCGACGGCAGCTTCACGAGAAGTTAAAGTAAATTTCGGGTCTTTCCAGGGAGCTATAATTTTCAGTGACGGGTCCAGTGCCATATAGGTTAGTTCAAACCGCACCTGGTCGTTGCCCTTGCCTGTCGCGCCGTGGGCTACGGCTGTCGCACCTTCAACGTGTGCGACATCGACCTGATGCTTTGCGATTAAAGGCCGGGCAATACTTGTCCCTAACAAATACCCTTTTTCATAAACCGCACCCGACTTAAGCAGCGGCCAGAGGTAATCTTCTACAAATTCGGCGCGTAGGTCTTTCACTACGCACTTGGCTGCGCCGGACTTGAGCGCTTTTCGCTTTATATTAGCCAGCTCATCGCCCTGGCCGAGGTCGGCTGCAAATGCTATTACTTCATACCCGTAGGTCTCCTTAAGCCACGGCAGGATTACGCTGGTATCCAGTCCGCCGCTATATGCCAGAACAACCTTTTGAGCTTTGCTTTTACTCTTAGCCATTGAACTTGCCCTTAACGAGTTTATGTTTCCAACCCCAGTGCATTGCGTGCTACATTGCGAAATAGGCGACAGCGACTCTGGGCATCAAGTGCCGATTCCTTATCGACGGATTCGCCGGGACAGCGAAAAGTCACAGCAAAATCCGAAAGGTAAGCAAGGTCTTCACGGAAGGTGTCCCATGCCGGCTCGACGACAAGCGTCTGCTCAAACAGAGCAACCAGGTCGTGGATTTTGCTAAAAGTTATGTCCGCTTCGCAAAGCCGAGCCTTGAGGTATTTTTCGGCACACTGCTGGGCGTGAAAACAGATGCCGCCATAGTTGGGATTCTTGCGCGCCCGGCATTCGCGCTCCATTATTGCAAAGTCTCCCTCGGCCTTGGCGACCCACTCAACAGAGATCGGCTTCATAGAGCACCTTCCCTTCTTCAACAATCTCTCGCATAAACCCGTCACCCATCTCTATTCGCTGGCGAACCTTTTCGGGAGTGCGCACGAGCAGGTCCACGGGAAACTGAGGCCGCAACTTCATCCGAATTTCCACCGATTTATCAACGTTTCTGCCCTCAAAAGGGACAATGACCAACAGGTCCACATCTGAATCGTCTGTGACTGCGCCTCGCGTATAAGAGCCAAAGAGTATAATCCTTTCAGCGACAAATTCACGGCCAATCTGCCGGCCAAACTCTTCTATTCGATTCATCGTCACCATTATAAAATATTTCCTATATCAATAACTGCTTTTACGCAGCAATGATAACGCCTTCACGCCGGGCAATTTCGAGAATAGGACGGCCCTGATCAGTTTCCCATTCCTGTTCACCGCAGGGGATAGGCTCGATGCGGTTGTCGGTGGTGGTTGCCTGCCAGATCGCTTCAATCAACGAGATCTCTCGCGAGCCGTCGAATTCCGGAGCGATTACAACCAGGTCTATATCACTATACTCGTCAGCCTGGCCATGCACAAATGAGCCGAATAGAACCGCTCGACGGGCATGAATACCCAGAGGCGGCAGCGCAGCAAGATACCGCTTTACTGCTGCTATAACTGTTTCCTCAACCATTTTAACATCTCCCTGGCTCTCGACATTTTCTCACGTGCAAAACCCAAATTAAATGAAACCTGTTCGGAATCAGGATAGCGACCTTCCAGTTGGTAAACATTGAACTTGCGCAGGAATTTCTCCTGCTCGGCGTCGATCTTTAGGCCGGCAATCTCAGTAAGACGAATAAGGTTATGTGTGCGTGGCGGAATATCTTCCGTTTGCCGGGTCACGTGCGCTTTGAGCATCTTTTCAATCCCAAGGTGCGCAAAGAAAAGAGAATGTCGCAAATGACCTTTTTCCAGCAGCGACTCCGCAGCCGCAAAATCCTCGTCTGCACTGCCTCTCCAGAAATCAATCTGTTTCTGAACGTCCATATACAAATCCCTTGTGTTTTCTGCCGTTCTTAATATACCAATAACTGTCGCCGCAGAGCAACAATTAAATGGTACAAGACTAATACCTTATAGGGCAAAGCCACAATCAGGTCTGGCCATTATTACTCCAGTTTCGCAAGCAGTATATCGCCGAACTGTCTTGATAGTTTAACTACCTCGTTCATCTCCGATGTTTCGATCTGCCGCCAGTCACCAGGATATCTCGTCTCAACCTCATGAATGGTCAATGTGTCCGATGCGTCAGACAACCGGGAAAGCTCCGGCACAAACGGTTCGGCTAACTGGATCAACCTTCGCAAATCGTGCGTTTTTGGGGCCTCGATACCGTGGCAGGTAAGAATTGCTTTTAGCAGCTTCTCAACAAACTGTTGGCAGTGAAAACAAACCATTTCAGCCGGGCATCGCTCACTGGCCATCAGGATCTCCACGGCCGTCCAGTCGCTCTGGGCTTTTGCCCGCCACTGTCGGACGGCTTCACGAGTCTGGTCGTTCATAGAGAACTCTCCCGTATTTGTCTGCGAAATAGACGATATGATTCACGACCGACCGCCAGCGGGCGTATTCCTCCGGCGTCTTGACAATAATGTCAAACGAGGCGGGGAAATCAGCCAACAGGCGTCGGACCGCACCATAACGTTCGGGTGGCGGCAAGGTAGTCTCAGCAACCACCAGCAGGTCCACATCCGAGTCTTCCGTGGCCTGGCCGGAAGCATAAGAACCAAAAAGCACAATCCGTTCAGGATGAAACTGTTGCCCAATTCGTCGGACTAATTCTTCTATCTGAGCCATCGTCACCATTATAAAATATTTCCTATATCAGCCAATACCGTGTGGGACGCAGCACCACCATCCGGGTTTTAACCACATCAATCCTCGGCCTCCGATGATTCATCAGGCGGTACAAGTGGCTCAATGAGTCGAATCAACTCCGGTATATCCTTCTCGACCACATCCCAAACCCTCTCAGGGATAATGCGGAAGTATTCATGAATCAGTCGATTCCGCATACCGATTATCCCCTGCCAGGGAATTTCCGGATGTGCCTGTTGGTATTGCAGCGAAACCTTACGAGCTGCTTCTCCAATGATCTGAATCTGTCGCATCACAGCGTTCTGGATCAGGTCATCGTTCTCAAATTGCTTACGACCAACTCCCTGCGTAAACTCTTGGACCTTCCGAGCCGCCAGCAGCATATCCAGCAGATAAGCGTCGTCACGCCACATAAATTGTCTCCACGGATTGTAGGATACGCCGCCTGCGTATATAGTTTTCGCTCTTTTCGACAGATTGACGTTCAACGAGGTCCACCTTATGACCCAAAATCGCGGACAGTTCACTCTCTATCGAGACCAAAGCCATTAGGTCAGGTTCCATGCCATGCTCAAACTCCACCAGCACATCCACATCGCTGTCCGGCCCGAAATCATCTCGCAACACGGAGCCGAAAAACGCAAGGCTGCGTATATGATTGCGCCGACAGAACGCCTCGATTTTGTCCCTGGATATATCTACATGGATAGCCATATTCTCATCTCTTTCAATGTCATTCCCGCGAAAGCGGGAAATCTATCCTGTCTTTTCTGCCGCTCTTAATATACCAATAATCGTTATCGCAGAGCAACAACTAAATTGGACAATAGTGATACAACACAGGGTACAACCTCTGTCTTGTCCGATCATTTCTGTTTTAGGACGAATTAGATCTTTGTTGTTCTTTTGAATATTTCCAAAGTGCTTTTTCTACTGTCCTTATTGGCAAATTGTTTGTCTTTGAAATCCCGCCCATTCTTTTACAGTACTTCTGCCAGAAACTGAAGTTGTAACTTGGGGGTTTGGCCCAACCCAATGACCATATGACTCTAAAATCCATTATTGCGTATTTGGTGGGAAACGCAAAATGTAAAATAGCAGAAGCGACCGGCCAAGAAACTCCTTTTAATGCCAGCAAGCATCCTATCCTCGCTTTTTCGCTTTTTGTGTTGAAAGAAAATTTAGTAATTTCTTGCACTGTCAAATCATCATTTTCCTCACTTCTATAATGCCTTAACGGCCTCTTTGATTTCCACCCTCCAATTTCGACTAACTCTTTTTGTCTCAAATATCTTTGTTTTTTTAGTAATCTTTTCATTTCTTCTTCGACTAACATATCTTCTGGTTTGTAGTCGGCATCGTATTTCTTTTCATACTCAAGGATATTCTTTTTGTTGATCTCCATCATAGTTCTTCCCTTTTTGGTCAACCCCAAAATGTAAGTCCAACTTTTAAGGAGTCATGTCTATTCGAACCGTTGAAGGATAGTTTTTCGCATGATGTCGGAATTTGCGTTTTGGCCGGTGAAGAGTTTGAATTGGGCTAAGGCCTGGTTGACGAACATCGACAGGCCGTCAATTGTTTTTGCGCCGGCTTGTTTAGCCTGCTTCAGGAGTAAAGTTTCGGCTGGATTATAAACGGTATCAAAGACGACCATATCCTTTTTGATGCACTCTTTTGGCAAAGGTGTTTCATCAACATTCGGATACATTCCGATACTGGTGCAATTTATGAGCAATTCTGCCTCGACATTCGGTAAATCATCCAGAGGCGCAAAATCACAACTGAACTCGTCTGCAAGCCTCTCAGCCTTTTTTACGGTGCGGTTGTAAATCTTGATTCTGGCACCTGTGTCACTTAGGCCGGCTACTATTGCCCTTGCGACGCCTCCTGCGCCGATAACTGCGACAGGCAGGTCTCTTAAGCCGGCTCTGGTAATACCAAGCGTTGAAGTAATTGAATCTAACGCAGCGGCGTAGTCTGTATTGTAGGCGGCCAGTTTCCCATCTGTGCCGATGACAAGAGTATTTACCGCGCCGATTTTTTCTGCTAATGGCTCAACAAATCCTTGCTTGTCCCTGACGTAATTCAGGGCATTTTCTTTGTGTGGAATGGTCACGCTAAAACCTCTGAAGTTCAGCCATTTTCTCGAAAGGATGTTGTTTAAGAATTCGTCAAATTCCTTCTGGCTGCCTTCCACAAGCAGCGGTAAATACAGTTTGTTCATACCCTTATCAGCAAAACAGGCATTATGAATGGCAGGACTTAGGGAATGACCAACGGGGTCGGCAATTACGCCGAATAGCTCTGTATCAGCGTCTATATCATCATAGCGGTATAGTCTTCTGAACTGCTCGATGGTCAGCTGACCCGGCGCGGTCGCAGTTTTCTCGTCGATACTTGCGAAGGTAACAAAGCTGTCCAGCTTCTTTGCGATGATTCTGGTGATAAGACCAGCGGCGCCCATACAGAATACTATCGAATCGCCGCTGCTGTTTGCCAATAAATCGAACGCCTCAAAGCAATCGTTGATATGGTTTGCGGTGTAGACCAGCTTTGGGATGGCAGTCGGACACATTGTCAGAATATCGTGATAAAGACGGTTAATGTCCTGAAATCGGGATTTGAAATCGTGGGCGGACAAAATCAATCGCGTTTTCGAGCTCTCAGCCAAAACCGCTTTTATCTTTTCCTGCACCTCAGTAGAAAGAAAATTATCATACTCACAATCAATAAAATCGGAACCGGCCCTGACAGCTTCTATGAGAATTTCGATTCGCAACTGCTCGGGGTAAGTCCTCGCTCCGCCCTGCTTTTCGTCGCGGCAGGTTACAATCACAGGCAGCGATTGCTTGGTGGCGCTTCTGGCCTCGGCAATTAAACTCTGGACCAAGTCCATGTCAAGGTTTTCGAGATAATCGGTTCGCAGCTCGAGCATCTCGGCACCTGCGGCCAGTGCAGCTTTGATTTGCTGCCTGGCCTGGTCCAAATTCTGCGCTGCTATGGGAACAGCTAAATATGCCATAGTAATTCAAAGATATAGCAGCGATGGTACCCAAAGGCAAGAGCAAAAACGCTGTAACACGCAGGCCAAAGCTGCTGCGTTAAAGCGGCCTCAAATTCTAAAGCATCGAATTGAATGTTTTTTTCTTGCGTTTTGCGCTGCTTTGGGTAGATTTTACAAATGAAGTTGTGATGTGGAACTGGAAGCAAAACACGAGATTGTTTCGCGGAGTTTATCCTGAGCAATGCGAAGGGCTCGCAATGACGAAAAATTGGAGGTCTGGCAATGATAGGCAAAGAGATACGGCTCGAACGAATAATCGACCGCAATTCACGTAGAACGGTAATTATTCCAATGGACCACGGCGTTACGGTTGGGCCTATTGAAGGTCTGGCGGATATGCGGGAGACCGTAAGCAAAGTTGTAGCCGGCGGAGCCAACGCTATCCTGATGCACAAAGGGATGGTCCGCGCGGGCCATAGAGGCACGGGTAAGGACGTGGGGCTGATTATCCACCTTTCAGCAGGGACATCAATAAGTCCTGACCCAAACGCAAAGGAGCTGGTCTGCACCGTCGAAGAGGCAATCAAGCTCGGTGCTGACGCGGTTTCTGTCCATATAAATCTCGGTGCCGAAACCGACAAGGAAATGCTGCGGCAATTGGGTTATGTTAGCAGTCGGTGCACGGAGTGGCAGATGCCGCTCGTGGCGATGGTGTACACTCGCGGCCCGAAAATCAAAGACGAATACGACGTCAAAAATGTCAAGCACGCCGCCAGAGTCGGAGCAGAACTGGGAGCGGATATTGTTAAGGTGCCTTTTACAGGCAGCACGGAAAGTTTCACCGAAGTTGTGCAGGGCTGTCCGGTACCGGTAGTGATTGCGGGCGGGCCGAAAATGGACAGTGACGAGGACATTTTCAAAATGGTGAATGAGGCCCTGAAAGCTGATGCTGCAGGTGTGTCGATAGGCCGGAACGCCTTCCAGCACAAAAACCCAACCAAAATGGTCCAGGCCCTCAGCAAAATGGTACACAAAGGTGCGAGCGTCGATGAGGCAGTTAAACTACTGCAAGGCTAAAAGAGTAAAAATAGATCATGTCAGAAAATGTGAATCGACGAAACTTTTTAAAAAAATCCATGATTGCATCTACAGGTGCTTCGTTAGGTTTAAGTTTTGAAAAGATAGCTTTATTAGCAGCACCAGCCGAAGAGATTAAAAGTTTGCCAACAGGCAAAATCGGCAACGTTAAGATTAGCAGGTTGATTACAGGGGAAAATCAGTTCAGCGGCTGGTCACACAGCAGAGATCTGAAATATCTCCGCGAGTTGTTCAAGGCATATAGTACCGAAGAGAAAATCATGCAAACTCTTCAGGTATGTGAGGAAAACGGGATAAACACGATAATAACAGCATCTTCCGGCTACCTCAAAAAATACTGGAGGGAAAGAGGCGGCCGGATACAATGGATTGCACAAGTCCACCCGAAAGTAAACGACCTGACCAGTGACATAAAAAGGGCAATCGATAACGGCGCCGTTGGAGCTTACGTACAGGGCGGTATTGGAGACAGTTTCGTCAAAAATGGTCGTGTTGACCTGATTGGCAAAGCCGTAGAATTCATTAAACAAAACGGAATTATCGCAGGCATCGGCGGACATTCAATCCAAGTACCCATTGCATCCGAAAAAGCAGGGATAAATCCTGATTTTTATATGAAGACTTTTCATCACGGCAATTACTGGTCCGCCACGCCTAAAGAAAACAGGGTGGAATTTAACGTTGATACCGGCAGCCTTAATGACTACGATAATATCTGGTCCATCACGCCGGAAAAAACCATCGAATTCATGAAAAAGGTGAAAAAACCCTGGATTGCCTTTAAGGTCCTCGCGGCCGGCGCCATCCATCCCCGGGAAGGTTTCAGGTATGCCTTTGAAAACGGCGCCGATTTTGCCTGCGTCGGAATGTTTGACTTTCAGGTCAGAGAAAACATAATAATTGCAAAAAATATCTTATCAGCCAAAACCAATAGACAGCGCCCCTGGAGAGGATAATTAACCATTGCCTTCCTTAATTCGTAATTCATAATTAATAATTCGTAATTTTCTTATTCACCTACTCCCTCAAGCCAGTTGCCACAAAGTATCGCAACATCCTTGAAGTCCACATCGCCGTCACCGTCGACATCGCCTTCAACAACAGCCCGTGGCGGCGGACAATAGTCGTCGTTAATAACATTCCCTCCGTTATCGGTCCATGTCCACC
>JAUXAB010000081.1 GCA_030615025.1 Phycisphaerae bacterium
GGCGGATTCTCAGAAGCGTGTGCCAGGTATCACGAAGGCGTCTTCCATTGTGTGTATGGCGGAACGAAGGCCCCGAAAATTGAGTCTCTGGGCTACGCTTACAGTTTCGACGCAATCAACTGGCATAAATATCAAGCCAACCCGGTTGTCCCTCTAAGTAGAGTTCCGGACGCCTCGGGCTTTGCAGAGGTACATTGTTACGTTGAAGGGCCGTATATTTATGTATTTCACACATTAAGGTACTATACTGGCGAAGGCACTGCTCGGGGTCTTGGCAGCTACCCCGGCTGGGATACTGAAGATTTAGCAGTCCAGGTTCTTACTATAGACCCCCATTTCAAGATATCATTCCCGATTCTGATGATGGACTCATTAGGTCCCAAGCAAAGCAGCAGAATAGCAGCTTGTGTTCCTATAGGTCTTGAAGCAGCTTCAAGACTTGCCATTACTGCTGAATGCACCTACGATTCTGATGCAAAGGCAGGACTCCGAGTTCACGTTAGAGGTAGTGATGACGGTGTGCATTGTGACACGATAGACATGTTCACCTTTGATATTGACCTTCAACCAGGAAAGACTGTAAGAAAAACAGTCAATTTGAACCCTAATTCAAAGTTTGCGAAGGTTTCCGTTGAGAACTTAGATAACTCGAACAGTGCTAAGGATTTGACCGTCACGGCAACGGTTGGAAACTAAACCGAAGTTTGTCTATAACGTGTCTTGGCTGTACCGAGGCCAGGAGCAACTTGTCACTCGGTCTCTTTTTTGCGCTTTACGGCTCATATCGAAAGGTTTTAGACAATCAAACGTATTTTGTTGCGAAAGAACGTTCATATTAAAGGAGGAATCACAATGCAGACTGACGAAATTTGTGCCGCATCCGGCCGCTGTCCCCTCATGCTGAATCGCCGCAGTTTCCTGACAACCGTGGGCTCGTTGGCGGTGGCTACGAGGATGGGTCTGTTCGACTTCGCCTCGTCGCTGTTGGCCGCCGAGGCCAAGCCCGAAAGGTTGCCGGTCGTCTGGACGGTTTTCATTCGCCCGAAAACTTCGGATCCGGAAGTTCGCGGTGAACGCCCTGTGATAAGCTGGCCCGGCTATCAATATGACATCAAGGCCGGACAAGCGCTGCACACAAAGATCCTCAAGGACGCCGCCAAACAACTCGGGGTAAAACTTGAAGTCAGGGCCGAGCCGCTGGACAACGTCCACGCCATCGATGCCTACGTTGAGCAAGTCAGCAAAAAGCCGCCCGACGGGCTGTTCGTCATCGCCATGGAACTCTTCCGCTGGAATCTCATAAACCACCTCGTGCAGAAGCGAGGTGACGTCCCCACCATCGTCTACAGCCCAATGGGAAGTTCCTTTACCCAGCATCTTAAGGTCGCCCGTAGCACGCCTAAGACCTTTGTCGGTGCCACGCAGGATATCCACTGGCCCGTGTTTGGTCTTCGGATGCTCAATACCATCTGGCGGATGAAGAACACGCGTATTTGCATTTGCGTGGGCGACAAGACTTTAGACAAGAAACTCAACGTTGTCGGAACGACACTCCACTACATCCCAAGCAAACGCTTCCCCGAGGAGTTCAAGAAAGTTCAGGCGAGCGATGAAGCACGAGCCCTCGCCGACTACTACACCAAGAACGCTGAAAAGATCATCGAACCGAAGAAGGAAGAGATCCTCGATGCTGCAAAGAACTACATTGTTTGCCGTCGACTCATGGCGGCCGAGAACTGCCAGGGTTTCTCAATGGACTGTTTGGGTCCGATAGAGCGCGGCGTGATCCAGCCGCCATGTATGGCTTTCTCACATTTGCTGGACGAGGGCGTCGTGGCCGCCTGCGAGGCCGACTGGAACGCGGCCATCTCTATGCAGTTGACACACTACCTATTCGACCGGCCTGGCTTCATGCAGGACCCGGCTCCCAACACCATCAACAACAGTTTGATGGGCGCCCATTGTATGTCCGCCACCAAGCTCGACGGCTTCGACAAACCTACGACGGCACCTTTCATACTTCGCAGCTATCATACTCGGACCGGTGTTGCCCTGCAGGTGCTCTGGCGGATCGGGCAGAAGGTGACGATTATGAAGTTTCAGGGGCCGGAATCCATCATCCTCGGGACCGGTCGCGTGGTTGCAAATATCCCCCAACCACCCGCGGGTTGCTGCCGCACTGCCGTCGAGATCAAGTTGGACGGGGTCCCCGATTCGTGCGATACGAAAGGTTTCCACCAATTGTTCATTTACGGCAACCTGGAGCTTCCGTTCAAGGCCTACTGTAAACTCGCGGGGATCAAGGTTGTCCACATCTGATGAATCCCGATACATCGGGATGGTCGTGGGTCGAGGGATTTGCTATCCCCACCCAAGCCTCGCGAAGGTGAAGAAAAGCATAACCAGCAGAGTAAACAGCAGCGAACTGTCTTTAATATTGTTTTATTACATTACTGATTTTTCAAGGAGAGGTCAGGTGTTCAGCAGGAAAAGCAATTTTATGAACGTCTGACGCAGAATCGAAAATGGTTTGGTGTCAGCAATTTAAATAATCATAGGTGTAAAGATGCTTAGAGTCGTAATCCACAAATTACTTAACTGGGTAAACTGGTAACGGCGGTATCTCTTTTTCCTGTGTTTTCAACTCTTCAAGAATAACTTCGATTGCCTTATCTAATTGTTCATCAATTCCGGCATATTCCTTAGCCGGGTCGTTATCAACCCAAATATCCGGTTCGACTCCGTATCCTTCAATAATCCAATTCTTTCCCTCCACGTCGTAACGGGAAAATTCCGGTTTACGCAAATAACCACCATCCAGTAAAGGCAGGGAACCGCGAATTCCGACGACACCGCCCCACGTTCGTTTACCGATAACTTTCCCGAGTTTATGCTTCTTGAATCGATACGTAAACAAATCACCGTCCGATGCAGAAAATTCATCTGCCAGACACACCATAGGACCATAGATCATACTGTAGGGGTCCGGCTCCGCAGCGGTATTTCTGGCAAAATCGATCATAGCAATTTCACGCCGCAGCCGTTCAATTAACATCGGTGAGACGTTACCGCCGCCATTTCCGCGTACGTCAATGATCAAAGCCTTTTTACGAATCTGTGGGTAGAAATGCTTCACAAACTCATTTAGCCCGTAACGCCCCATATCGGGCACATGAATATAGCCAACCTTTCCATCAGTGGCTTTACTCACTTTCTCAATATTAGTCTGTACCCACTCGTAATAATACAACTTCTCTTCACTACCGGTTGGTACAACTATTACGTTCCGACTGCCTTTCTTTACCGCTTTCGAGTTGAGTTTTAAGGTAACCTGTTTCCCGGTTTTATTTAGTAGTAACTCATAAATGTTATCCACGTCGGCAGTAGATTTGCCGTCTATGGCGAGAATATAATCACCTTGGTTTGCATCAACTCCAATTTCGGTCAACGGCGAGCGCAGGATTTTATCCCAGTTTTGTCCGCGTAATATTTTTTCAATCCTGTAATACCCCGATTTTACATCGCGTTCAATTTCCGCGCCAAGCAGCCCGGTCTTTATCCGCTTCGGTTTTGGATACTCTCCGCCGCCTACATAAGTATGGCCTACATTTAACTCGCCTATCATCTCGCCGATGATGTATGTCAAATCGGCCCTGTGATTCACATGAGCAACCAAGGGTCCATAGCGTTTAAGCATAGCTTTCCAGTCAACGCCATGCATATTAGGAACATAGAAAAACTCCCGCATCTGCCGCCAACATTCGTTGAAGATTTGCCTCCATTGCTCTTTCTTATCCAGGTGGACTTCCATATCGGACAGGTCCAACGTTTCCTTCATTTCGACTCTTGATTTGGGCAGATTGACGATGGCAAATTTTCCGCCAGAGGCAATCAACATCTTCTTTTGGTCGGCCGATATCTCGTAGCCCCTGAACGGACCAAGCTCAGTTTCCTTTCGTTCCTTCAGATTATATAACCGCAACTGGGCTTTATCATCCTTGCTGCCTCTTCGATTATAATAGAGATAATCGCCAACCGAACTTAGATTATAGTAGTTTGAAACTGCTATGGGCAGGACGGCAATGCGGTCTTTGATGCCGTCGATATCCATTTTAATTTTCAGTTTTTTCTTCTGCTCCTCAACATCTTTTTCCGCCTTCGGCTTCGTGGTGTCCTGTTTTTTGACATCCTTTTTGACCCCCGGCTTCTCGGTGTCTTGTTTCTTGGTTCTCTGCTTTTTCTTCACTTCGACTTCATCACTTCGAGGTTTGAAAGGAGAGTCGGTATCCTTTGTCAGAGTGACCAGATAGATTCGAGACATATCCTGGTAGGCATGATTCCATTCTGTTCTGCTGTAAATCGGATTGAAATCCCGGTCAGAAGTAAAAAAGATGAACTTCCCGTCTGAACTGAATATGGGATTGGATGCGGTATACCAGCCGTCGGTCAGCTCATAGGATTTCTTGTCTTTGAGAGAATAGAGATAAATCTTGTCCATAGCTCCTATTTCCGACTTGGCATATACGATCCACCTGCTGTCAGGAGACCAGGAATAATTCCTGAACTCCCATCTATCGGATTTATCAACCTCGGTGATCTTGCTGCTCTTGATACTTACAAATCGCAGACGTAAGCATTTGTCTGCCCAGAGAATCTTCCTGCTGTCCGGCGACCACTCGATTCTGTATTTGTAGGTTTCGGCGTTTCTTGTTATCTGCTTTGCAGGTGCGCTGCCATCTTGGGAAATGATATAAATTTCGTCCTCACCAGAAGCGTCGGATATGTATGCTATCCACCTGCCGTCCGGTGACCATTTGGAATTTCGTTCGTGAATTCCCGGCGAACTGGTTAGATTTCGGATAGCACCGTGTTTGGCCGGAATGGTAAATACGTCCCCTCTGGCGCCATACAAGGCACGCTTGCCATCCGGGCCAATTTCATAGTTGGTCACATTGTCAGCAACACTGACAATACCACTTCTGCCGCCGCTCAAATCTTCCTGAATATAAATAACCACTTTCTCGTATTTCTCACTCTCGATATCAAAACGATAAATATAGCCTCCGTTTTCAAATACAATTGCTCTTTTACCCAACGATGGAAATTTGATGTCAAAATCAGTGAAATTAGTTATTTTCTTAGTTTGCTTTGAGTTGAGATCATAAACGAAAAGGTTCATGCGTTTATTTTCATCGCGATCAGAGAGGAAAAAGATTTTATCTCCCCTCCACATAGGGATAATATCCTGAGCGGGATTATTGGTAATATTCTCAACTCTTTTCGTTTCGAAGTCATAAATCCAGATATCATCGGCCATACCGCCGCGATAGCGTTTCCATGTGCGGAATTCACGAAATATCCGATTATAGGCTAATTTCTTGTCATCCGGTGAGAAGGAGCAAAAGCCACCACGAGGAAGGGGCAGCTCATCAGCAAGGCCGCCTGATTTGGAAACGGCATAGAGTTGTCCATTAAAGGGATTAAATGAACGCATTCGTGAGCGGAAAATGACATTTTCCCCGTCATTTTTCCAGGTCATCACAATATTATTTGGTCCCATTCGATCGGACACATCATCCCGCCCAAGCGTTGCTGTGTAGGTCAAGCGTTGAGGCACACCGCCGCCGGCCAGCATTAGATAAACCTCCGTATTACCATCATATTGACCGGTGAAAGCGAGATGCTCGCCGCTGGGAGAAAAACGCGCAAACATTTCAAAGCCTTCGTGGTTGGTAAGCTTGCGGGCCACACCGCCGATTGATGGAACACTATAGAGATCACCCGCGTAAGTAAAGACAATCTGGTCCTCATGAATTGCCGGAAAGCGCAATAGCCTCGCTTCATTTCGGGCAAATGCAGAATTTACAATTAAGACCGTGGAAACAGACAAAACAAATAAGCGATTCATTTGAGCTCCTCTTTTCAAGTACAATCCCGATACATCGGGACTGAGCCGACACTTCTCATCTAAACCCATCCCGATAAACGACATCGGGACCGCTTGGGGACACTAAAGCCCCTTTAATTTATATTAGCTGGAATTTCCCATATAGACGATTCAATAACCCTGCTAAGATCTCCGATGTCATTATATTACCAAATCTACCCCGAATTTTCAACTGATTTTGGCTTCGTCTGGCAGCTTTTACTGCTATAACCCGCCAAAATACGGAAAATTTCCCCGTGGAAGCCGTTGCCGCCTCATTATTTGTTCGCACCTCAACTGTCCCTCTCGACCACGCCACACAAGCCGAGTAGGGAAAAGGAAGCCTCAAAGTGGCCCTCAGATTTTGGAAAGCCGCTTTTTTGACTCGTGATCGGGATAGGTGAAGAATGGCCCGAAGACAAGGACCTCAGTTATGAAGAAATTGCGAAATATAAGAATACGGAATCCAGGTTCAAACCACTTTTAATTTCTTTTTTCCAGAACCGGCATTTGCGGTATAATAAATCACCAATAAAGCTATATTGAGGAAAAAAGATTATGGACACACACGATAAAATCACACGTCGTAAGTTCCTTGGAAACATCATTGCAGGTACAACTGCTGCTATTACACTTCCGAATCTTGCAGCCGAAACCAAAGAGGGAAGCAGCAAACCGACTATTCGCACGTTGCCCAAACGAGTGCTTGGGCGAACCAAAGAAAAGGTCACTATTCTTGGTCTCGGCACGGCACCTGTGGGCGAAGGCCCTATCGACGTACAGCAGGGCATTCGCATCTTTGCAGAGGCCCTCGACCGTGGTGTCACGTATGTGGATACTGCACGAATATATGGCAATGCTGAGGAGATATTGGGACATCTGATTCCGAAACGTCGTGACAAGCTCTTTGTCGCGACAAAGGTCTCAACCCACACGGCAGCCGAAGCACAACGTTCCCTGAGCGAATCACTACGCCGACTCAAGACCGGTCACGTTGACCTTGTGTACATCCACAGCATCGGCAGCAAAAACATTGACAGAGTCCTGGGCAAGGGTGGCGCTCTGGAGTACTTACTGAAGCAGAAAGAAAACGGCAAGGTCCGTTTCATCGGGATTTCGGGACACAACCGGCCGGCAAACTTCGTCCGCATGCTCCAGACCGATCAGGTTGATGTGGTCATGTGCGTGATGAATTACGCAGACAGAAACATCTATGATTTCGAGAGTAAGGTCTTGCCCGAAGCACGAAAGCGCAATGTCGGCTGCGTGGCCATGAAGGTCTACGCCGGCATCAAGGGTGGCTTCCGCAATCACAGGAGTGGCCACGTTGGCTGCGCAACTGAGCCGGCCTATCTTCCACAGGCTCTGGCCTACGCGCTCGATCTCAAAGGCGTCGGCGTAGCCGTGGTCGGTCCCTACACGGTCGAGCAAGCTATACAGAATGTGGAGTTCGCCCGAAAATACGCACCGCTCTCTGAAGAGCAACGCCATGCGTTGTTAGAATATGGGAAGAAGCTGGCGCCAAGCTTGGGTCCACGCTACGGGCCGGTAACGTGAGACTCGTTTATATTCTACAGGGGCCAACCAGGTGCCACATATTCGACCTATTGCAACCGCTATTCAGTGCAGAAACCCGGAACTTCAGATTTAACGGTGAATTCGGCAGCCGGTATCACATGTTTCTGAAGTTGGCCCCTTTTGTTTTTGTTTTGATACGACAAAGATAGTCGTCAGCTGTTATATACAAGACCGAGCCGTCGTTGCCCCAGGCGCAATTGGCTGTGCGCTTACCAGTATGAATTCGGCCCAAGAGCTTACCCTCAGGTGTAATAACGTATACCCCGCCGGGGCCGGTGGCGAATAGATTCCCACCTTTGTCGACCTTTAAGCCATCAGGGCCACCCGGATATTTACGCATTAGAGTCCTGAAGTCGTATAAAACCTTTCCACTACCCAAGGTGCCGTCTGATTTGACTGGGAAAGCCTTTATGATTGGGTTTGTGGAATCAGATTGTGCTACATACAAGACCTTTTCGTCTGGTGAAAATGCAATTCCATTCGGTCTTGTCATTTCTTTTGTGAGCAGAGTCAATTTCCCAGAGGTAGAAAGACGAAAAACACCACAGAAATCAAGTTCTCGCCTGGGGTCCCTATGTCCCTTTGGCAAACCATAAGGTGGGTCTGTGAAATAAATATCACCATTAGATTTGACGGCGGCATCGTTTGGACTATTCAGGCGTTTCCCCCTGTAACTATCGACAAGAGTTTTCTTGCCACCTTCTTTTTCCAATCTTGAAATACGCCGATCACCGTGCTCACAAAAGATGATGCGCCCTTGAAGGTCCAGCGCTAAGCCATTACTTCCCGGCTCACGGCCGTAATCTGCAACGCCGGTATAACCAGAGGGTTTCATGAATAGACTAATACCTGCTCCTTCCTTCCATTTCATAACAGAGTTGCGTGGTATATCCGAGAATAGAAGATAACCGCCGTCGGCATCCTGGACCCACAAGGGGCCTTCAGACCATTCAAACCCTGTGGCCAGAAGCTCAATCCTGGCGTCAGGTGGGAGCAATTCATTTATAGAGTTTTCAAGTCTGACAACCTTGCCGGTTGTTGGGTAGGCCCTCAACTCTTGTGGCAGGACACGCTGAGAACAGACGAAGGTGATAGTCATAATGGTTAAAAAGAAAAGTCGGCGTCTTATCATTCTTTTCATATTCAGGCTCCTTATTCAGAATTATCTATTACTCTTACTTCTACGGTTCCATACACCCGCTGCATGTTAGAGACTCATTGGAGTCGCTGGGAAATGATAACACGAATTGCACGCAAGGTGAACCACAAAAGCGCCGAACATGCCGTCACAGAAAATATGCGTTGATGTATATCACAGCAAAAAAATAATTACTGGTGGAAAATATTCGCGAAGGTTTATTTTATTAACAAAATATGCTATTTTGGCGAATAACGAGTTTGATGTTGGAGTCGAATTTACCTTTTAATGGGAAATATCAGTTTCCATATTTAGCACAGAGAAAAGCTGATGAAAACAATAGACTTACGCAGTGACACTGTTACTTTGCCAACGCCGTCGATGCGGGAAGCCATTTATCAGGCTGAATTAGGCGATGACGTGTTCGGCGAGGACCCGACAACCAACCGTCTTGAGAGAATGGCTGCCGAACGTATGGGAAAAGAAGCGGCAATGCTGGTCGTCAGCGGGACAATGGGAAACTTAGTGTGCTTGCTTACCCACTGTAAACGTGGTGAAGAGGCGATTCTGGGTGATAAGTCGCATACGTTTCTTTACGAAGCCGGCGGTATGTCAGCCCTGGGTGGAATACATCCACACACTGTCCGCAACCAACCTGATGGCACGATACGGTTGATAGATATCGAGGCAGCTATTCGCGGTGACAATGTGCATTTTCCACGCACTCGGCTGATTTGTTTAGAGAACACCCATAATCGTTGCAGCGGCGCTGTTCTTACATCTGAGTACACCGATGCCGTGGCGGCATTGGCCAGAGGTCGAGGTATTATGGTGCACCTCGACGGCGCCCGGATATTCAATGCGGCAGCGGTCTTAGGAGTCGACGTCAAGGAACTAACTCGAAACGTCGATTCTGTTAGCTTTTGTCTTTCAAAAGGTCTTTCAGCGCCAGTCGGTTCTGTAGTATGCGGCTGCCGTGAGTTTATTACTGAGGCCCGGCGAGTCCGTAAGGTGTTGGGGGGCGGCATGCGCCAGTGCGGTATAATCGCAGCAGCAGGTATTACAGCCTTAGAGCAAATGGTGGATAGAATTGCTGAAGACCATGCAAATGCTCGGCGTTTGGCTGTAGGAATTGCCCGTATCCAGGGACTGACTACTAACCTGGAAGGCACACAAACAAATATGGTCTATTTCGAGCCGGTCGACGAACAACTGACAGCAGAGATACTTGTGAAACAACTTAGTAAGAAGGGAATCAGGCTATTGCAGACAGGGCCAAGTCAGATTAGAGCAGTAACACACTACGGTATTACTGCCGAAGACATTGATTTGACCTTGGCGGCCCTGGATAAGATAATGCAAAAGTCATAGCCGAAAGCTGCGGATTGGTAGCTGCAAACTCATTTGCTGCTTCGCGTATTAGCGTTACACCCTATTCCGTGTTTTAGTTGGGCGTGTCTCCTCACTGCCACCCAACCCAAAGCCGAGCAGGGACATCGCCGGGAGCCTAATGCCCTTTCAGCGATAAGGCTTGGGAGGCGGGTCGAGCCATCCAACCACACGATTCTTGATCGCCCATGCGGTAAAGAAGTTGCCGGCTGGATTGAGGTGCCCGATGTAAAAACGCTTCAGGTACGTGTTGATATCTACCTTGAACTGTTTGTAATCAGCCCTGAAAAAATCACGCATATCAATGACAGGGTAGGATTTGTTTTTGAGCCAATCGACAAAGCTTTGGTCGAATCGCGGCCTGCCGCGCAAATCACTGGCAATGTTACCTTGTCCAAAAGAGAGCATAACCATCAGTTTTTTGCCGGTTCGTTTAACAAACTGTTCAGTCCAGGTAAGGATATTTTTCGTGGCGTACAATGCAGCTTCGGTGTGTATTTTCCTAATCTGCTGACCTGCGTCGAGGTCAACGATGTCTTCATAAGGTATTCCGAAGCTCATTGCAATCGCCTTGACCAGTTTTTGCGAGACCTTCTTGCCAGCCCGCATAGCCAAGACCCCTTGCAGTACCGGGTCGTCTCTGAAAGTCTGCCAGACAAAATCTTCGTCACAAAGTTTATATACATCCTGTGACTTACGGCACAAATTCTCAACCTGCTCACATCGGCCCTGCTGTACGTTTACCCGTAAATGAGGCAAGGTGAAACCACAAGACGTGCGATGGCCGAAGCGGATCGACCGCCACGCGTCTAAGTTTCGTAAGTGATCATCGTCCCAGATGTTAAGGATAATGTATTCCGCCGGTTTTTTCTTTTCGACCTTCAGCATGCGGCGATAGGCCTGGTAGACGCTGTAGCCACCGACGCCATAGTTTCGGACAGGCTCTTGTATATGTGCTGCTAAATACTCCTGCCAGGTCTCGCCGTCACTGACCTGGTCGCAGTGTGTAAAGCTGTTGCCATAAGTATGGATACGACAGGGTCTATCAGGGAAGTTGATGACTTTGCGAGCTCCGTCTCGTTCATAGCTGTAGAAGCCTTTGGAGCCGTCTACGCTGCGACGGCGGACAGCGTCACAAAGGACCCAGCCCAGAGCAGGATCGAACGTCCAGCCCTGGTTTCGGCTGAGTTTCTCGGGACCCTGCCTGCCGCTGATGAAATTTTTAACCTGCTCCCGTGTGGGCATCAGTGAACACAGATACTCCCTAACTCGACCTTTATCTATGTTGCGACCAACACCCTTAGTGTCGGTCGTCATGCCCAGGGTGATAGCTGTTCCAGCCGCTCCAGCAACTGCCGTTAGAAAGTCACGCCTTCGCATATGAAAACCTCACATATAAACGCCTTGATCCGGCATCTCCAATATAACAGCTGTCCAGGCACGTCACCGCACTTTCCTAATAGTCATAATACACTAATTAGTCGATAAAGCCAGAGCATTTTGCACACGCCGGGAACCCGGAATCCGCCTCTTCTCGCAAGCACCACACACCCAAGCCTTGCAAAGAGAATTGCTACGCTCCACACGGACCTGTTAGTAGCAAAACTCGCCAATCCCGGCAAGATCGCATCAATACACAAAGGCGGCAAAACCTCTGCATTCCGGTGCTGCGCTCAAACCGACAAGTCCGGCACGACGCACGGCTCGCGGTAAAAGCCATAGACCAGGCGGTTAGCCTGTTCATTGCTCTTGAAGCACTCGTTTTCCCGGTCAATCTCCAGCCACGGCCCCAGCGTCACGGCCCTGGCGTCGACGTCGATTTCGTGGGCCTCAAGGTGCTCCAGCAACCGGTGGAACATTTCGCCGAAGATAGGTATGTGCTGGACCTGCGCGTGCATCTCCTCCTTCGAAGCTTTCTTGCCGAGCCGATACGAGATGTTGCCGGTATGACAGATGGCCGTGGAACGGTGGCCTTCGAGGACATCAGCGTTGAGATCTTCCCGACGGCCGCTACGGACCGCCTCGATGAAGTTGACGAAATGATCGCCGCCACCGCTGAACGACTTGACCTGTTTGCCCTTGTTGTCCCACGCGATGCCGCGGTAGAGACTCACCGACCCGCCTTCGCAATCGACGATGACGCCGACCCGCTCGCCACGAAACGTAGGCATTTCGTTAGAGCCCTTGGCCTTGCGGAGGTTGTGCACCTCATAAAGCACCGGTGCGGTGTGGAAGTCGTAGTAGATTATCTGCGTGTTGGGGACGTTGCAGGCGTCGTTGAACACGAACCGGCCGCCGATGCTCATTACCCGGCGGGGAAGCATCTTCTCTCCCAGGCACCAACGGGCCACGTCTACCTCGTGGACGCTCTGGTTGCACGACTCCCCATCACCGGTGTTCCAGTCGAAGCTGCAGTCATATTGGAGCCGGTCGCGATAGATTGGCACTTTCCTGGCAGGACCACACCAGAGGTCGTAGTCGATAGTATCGGGGATCGGGAGCGGAGTGTCTCGCCTGCCGCATGAGGTGCGTGGCTTGTTGGCAAAAGCGGTGATGTACTTGATCCTACCAAGGTTTCCTTCCCGGACCCATTGGATCGCCTGAGCGATGGAGCTCTGCGAGCGGTGCTGGGTGCCGCACTGGACGATGCGGTTGTACTTTCTGGCCGCGTTAACCATCTGCCGGCCCTCCCAGATGTAGTGCGATAGCGGCTTCTCGACATAGACGTGCTTGCCAGCCTGGCATGCCCAGATTGTGCTCAGTCCGTGCCAGTAGTTCTGTGTTGCATTACCGATTACGTCGATGTCCTTGCGGTCGAACATTTTACGCATATCGACGTATTGTACGACTTTGTGGTTGTATCTCGATTGGAGCATTTCAGCTGCACTGCCCATACGCTGCTGATCCGGGTCGCAGATGGCCACAACAGTTACGCCGTTCTGGTTCTCAAAGGCAGGTATGTGGGCCCCGGTGCCGCGACCGCCGAGACCGACCACGCCCACACGAATGCGGTCATTGGCTCCTCGTACGCGCAAAAAGGGCAACGCTACCGTGACCCCTGCAGCAATCGAACCCTTCACAAAATCTCGACGGGTAACACCTTTCATAATCTTTCTCCCTTCTGAATTCCTGTCCTGCAACACGCCAGCTGCCCTATCCAATGCGACGGTCTATTCAGAGTTTACGTTTGATACACTATTCAACCCCGCACCAATTAGGCAGGAGCCTAAGCTCAATTGGTGCGGTGCTTCCTATTTTCCCCCGCTATTTCTCTTCTAAGGAATCTAACAGTAAGTGGTTGACGGTATGTACTTTTTCAGTCAGTTCGGCCAGTTCGTCCGCGGTTTTTGCCGATTTGATAGAGCGTAGAATCTCCGCCAGTTCAGCGGCCCCATTAACTGTATCAAGACCGTTGTTCTCCATCGTCACCAATACATGCCTGACCCTCTTTGCTAACCGCTGGCGGAAGAAGTCAATCTGCCCCTGCCTCAAAGCACCCTGCTTCCAGGCTGGCTCAAACTCATGAAATGCTGTACACGCCTTCTGTATGTACAGCAAGACCATACCCTTGGCCGGGTTGCCTGAGCAGAGTATCCGTGCCCACTGCAACTCTTCGTTGCGCCAGTGCTCGTCTGCTACAGTTGTTTTGTATTCGAACTTCCTTTGAGAAGTCATAGTCTGAGCAGGGATTAAACCTCACCTTTTCCATTTAAAACGGTCAGCTGCGCTGCTGAGCCTGTCAACTTAGCAAGAATATCAAATATGCTTGGTGGGTACAATGGTTATTTCTCGTGTTCCCCTCTCTTGCCATCCCCCGATAGTGGTATCTGGCGAAGCAGCTTGGCCTTATGACAAGGAACAATACCTAATCCTGAACACTTTTGAACAGCTTCGGCAGGTCCTACTTGTCTGACAAGGCCAACTTGTACGTCGTCACCAAAAATGAGACAAGAATAACTTTGAACTTGAACATTCCCTGCAGCTTGCTGCAGGGAATGTTCAAGTTCAAAGTACGTTGCTTTCGTTCCTTAGATTAGGGACCGAGAACAAGACACGCACGGCAGCGAACTCGAATATTGCTCTTTTCACGTTCCGTAACCTCTGCGTGCTGCGAGCCTGGCCTATTACCTTGCATACTCTGCGTTGACATGGCCAGTTTGCGAAGAAAGCGTGTAACCTTTTATCCCGGCGGGGTGTATAAGAGAATGAAGTGGTTGGCCGGTCAACGGCCAGAAGCGTCGAGATCGAACCGCATGTTGTGTTATTATGGAGATCGTAGCGTGCAGGAGTAATGTTTATGAAGACAAATGGGAAATCCAAGCTTGGAATACTGGGTGCCGTAGTTGTACTGCTGTTTACCGCCTTGGCTGTGGGAATTGGCATCAAACTGTCTCAACCGCATCGGGCTGAGTTTGAATCACAAGTCGAACAGCAACAAACCAAGCCTGCAGAAACACGTCCGCAAGAGGATATCAAGCTGTCGGAAATGACTCCAGAAGACGAGGAGTTCCTGCAGTGGCTGGACGAGGAGATTAAGAAATTAGAAGAGGAAACAGAGACCATACCGGACGAGGAAGAACCGGATGATATGCCGGAGGCCGAACCGGTAGAATACGAGGCTCAAGAAGCGAAAGGTTTTGGCGGCTGGCGAGAAGTCTGGGCAGACCTGAATCTAACAGAAGAAGAGCAGGCCAGGATGAGAGAAGGATTCAGGTTAGCGATAGAGAGATGGCAGAATATGTCGCCGGAGGAAAGGGAGGCGGAAACGGCCAGACTGAGGGCAATGGGAGAAAGGTGGGAGAATATGTCCGAAGAGGAGAGGCGAGAGGCCAGCGAAAGAATGCGGGACCGATTCGAAGAGTGGCGGCAGAGCGGGGATGTAGAGCTTCCCGAACTCAGCCTGGATTGAGACTTACGGATTTTTTGGTGCTTTGCAGATGCGTGGACATTATTCGTTACGGGCAGCCGGTCAGAGGTATTGGAATCGAACGGCATGTTGTGTTATTATAGAGGCCGTAGCGTGCAGGAGTACTGTTTATGAAGTTAAATAGGAAATGTCCGATGAATATCAAGGTCCTAATCAGAAGCATTGTTCTCGCAGTCGTGGCCCTCGTGTTACTGAACCTCTCGACAGCCTTGGCTGAAAAAGCCGACAACACCGAACGAATCAAGCCTTGGCACAAAGACACCCGCTACTGGCAGTACAAAGGCAAGCCCGTCCTGCTGCTCGGCGGTAGCCGGACCGACCACATCTTCCTGCTCGAAGGCCTCAAGGCTCACCTCGAAGAGATGGTCTCCACCGGCGCCAATTACGTCCGCAACACCATGAGCCAGCGCGAAAGCGTCGAACTCAAGGCCCACAAACTCCTCGACAACGGCAAGTTCGACATGGACCGCTGGAACCCCGAGTACTGGAAGCGCTTCGAGAACTGTCTCAAATGGACCCTCGAGCGGGACATCATCATGCAGATCGAGGTCTGGGACCGATTCGACTACTCGCAGGAGCAATGGGACCACAGCCCGTGGAACCCCGCCAACAACGTCAACTACGACTTCGCGCAAAGCGGCCTGGCCCGCAAATACCCCGCCCCGGCTTGGCGCGACCGACACCCATTCTTCCATACCATCCCGGGCATGGCCCAGTACAAGCCCGTGTACGACCTGATACGAAAACACCAGGAACGCTTCGTCGCCAAGATGCTCTCGCACAGCCTGAAATACCCAAACGTCCTCTACTGCATGAACAACGAGACATCCACGGATCCCGTCTGGGGACGCTACTGGATGCGATTCATCGAAACCAAGGCCGCCGCCGAGGGCGCTGAAATCTACGTCACCGACATGTTCGACGACGCTTACAAACCCCAGACCAGCGCCAAGCTGCGCCAAGCCTTCGACGATCCCGAAGTCTATGAATTCATGGACGTCTCCCAGGTCAACAGCCGCACGTTCAACGAGGACCACTGGACCAATGTGTTCTGGAACAATCAACAGAACGGTCGATTCCCCAGACCGCTGAACAACACGAAAATCTATTCCGATGGACAACTCAGCTTCGGCACCGGCACGCCCGTCGACGGCGTGGAGCGATTCTGGCGAAACCTCATCGCCGGCTGCGCATCCTGTCGCTTCCACCGCCCCACCGCGGGTATCGGCCTCAACGACATCGCCAAGGCATGCATCCGCGCCGCCCGCAGGATCGAAAGCATCGTGCCCTTCCAGCAGGTCGAACCGAAGATGGACCTGCTCGGCGACCGCGAATCCGACGAAGCCTACATAGCCGCCGGCCCCGGCGCCTACATCCTCTACTTCACCGACGACGGATCGGTCACCGTCGACTTCAGCTCCGATCGGGGCAAGCTGAAACTGCAATGGGTCAACATCACAACCGGCGACTGGGGACCGAAAACCATAATCGACCCTGGTAAGGCCGTAAAGATATCCGCACCCGGATCCAAAGGATGGGCCGCCGCCATCACCAGCCGATAGGAGATGCATCGTTTCCTTCCAGTTATGATCAGCGACAATTATTCTTACCCCGGATTTCCCAAGTAGTCCATGACAAATGGACTGTGATTTGATAGTATAGAGCCTGTCGAAATGTTGGATTTTCAGCGAATTGGCGTATTTTTGGGCCTTTCTCACAGGACTGTTGGCCGAGTTGACGGTTCTTACTCTTTCGGAAAGGAGCAGGTTCATGAGTTGTCTTAGGATGATCTTGGCTTTAGCTGTCATTTGCGTATTTACCGGCATTGGCTCAGCCAACGTGCCGGAATCGGCTTTCAACCAGGACCCGTGGCCCATGGTCAAGGAAGGGCCGGTGAAGGTCTTCATTCTGGCGGGCCAGTCCAATATGCAGGGCCATGCGGCCTTGCGCACGCTGGAATATCTGATCTACAACGAGGAAACCGCACCCGAATACCAGCAGTGGAAGGACCGCTGGGGCGACTGGTACGAACGCAGCGACGTCTGGATATGGACAACCGACGGCGAGCGCTACGGCAACCTCAAGCCGGGCTTCGGCCAGAGTGAAAGAAAGATCGGTCCTGAGCTTGGCTTCGGATGGGTCATCGGCGAGGCGATGAGCGAGCAGGTGCTGCTGATCAAGACCTGCTGGGGAGGCAGGAGCGTCAAACGCGACTTCCTACCTCCCAGTGCGGAGATGCCCCCGGCCGAGAAGCTTGAGAAGGAGCTTGAGAACGCCAAGAAGAGAAATCCGGACACCACGATAGATGAGATCAAGGAGCGATACGGCAAGGCGTATCGCGATATGATCAAACATGTCAACAACGTGCTGGGCAACCTCAAGGAGCTCTTTCCGAAGTACGACGAGAAAAGAGGCTACGAGCTGGCAGGGTTTGTCTGGTTTCAGGGCTGGAACGATATGGTGGACGGCGAGCAGCGCGGCGAGAAGTACGTTAACTACACCAAACGGCTGGCCCAACTGATCAAGGACGTCCGCAAGGACCTCAAGGCCCCGAACCTGCCGGTGGTCATCGGTGAGCTGGGCGCCGCAAAGCGAGGCGACTTCCAGGCAGCCCAGGAGGCAGTGGCGAAACTGCCAGAGTTCAAGGGCAACATCAAGTTCGTAAAGACCCGCGAGTTCTGGGAGCCCGAGGTCGAGGAGATGGTCAACAAGGGTGTGTGGAAAGGGCCGGACTGGGTGAAGTTCTACAACGTCGGCTCCGAGCGCGGGTATCACTATCTGGGTAGCGCCAAGATCTACTACCAAATGGGCAAGGCCTTTGGCGAAGGCATGGCCGAATTGCTGGGCGAGTAGTTAACAAGCAGACACGAATGGAAGAGGTGCCGCTGATCGAAACGGGACCCGCGCGAATTCGTGGCGGCGCACCGCTACGCTCCCGAATTCGAGTTCTGTGAAATGGATCTGCGGCGTGGTCTATTTCAAAGGCCAGATGTGGGGACAATGGGATAAAATTCGCTTGTCAAGCGGGCGTCGGACCACTGAAAAACAGCGTAATTCCAATAATTGCTCTTTGAAAAGAGAATATTCAGGTATGTATCAGTGAACAAAAGCCCTAGGACATATCAAACTCAATCAAAATGGAAGAGTTGTGCTT
>JAUXAB010000055.1 GCA_030615025.1 Phycisphaerae bacterium
AGTAAGCAAGCGGCTAATAAACCTATAAAGCGGTCGGGAGCGAAGGTTGGAGACAGTATCTGTGTAACCGGCCTGCTGGGTGGTGCAGGCGGCGGAAAACATCTGGAATTTGAGCCGAGAGTTAAAGAGGCAATAAAAATCGCCCAGAAGGCAGAAGTAAATGCAATGATTGATATAAGCGATGGGCTGAGCAGCGATTTGAACCGTATCTGCCAAGCGAGCAAAGTAGGGGCCATCATAGATGCAGAGCAGATTCCAATATCGGATGAAGCGCGAAAGGGTGAAGACCCTCTGGGTTCAGCGCTAAACGACGGCGAAGATTTTGAATTGCTTTTTACGCTTTGCGATAAAGAATGTCAGAAATTATTAAAGAAGTGGGATGGACCGACTCGCCGTGCTGCCGCACTGTCGCAGCAGGTACCGATTACGCAAATCGGTGAAATTACCGACACCAAAAAAATGCAGATAAAGATGCCCGATGGCCAGCTTAGCGATTTGGAAGCCAAGGGGTACGACCATTTGAAAGGGAGGTGTGAATCATGAAATGTCGATTATTGTTTACGTGGATGATTGGATTTTCGCTGCTTTTTACTTTTCCTACTGCCGTATTGGGTGTGGAGAAATTAGACCGTGGGCTGGTGGCCCTTGAGCGTGAAGACGGCTCAGTTTTTCTTAGCTGGCGTCTGCTGGAGAGTGACCCCAAAGACGTTGCTTTCCTGATCAGTCGCGGCAGTCCTGGTGGAGGGCTCACCGTTTTAAACATTAGTGATATTCCGTATTTAAAAGGAAAACAATACCAACTGACCAACCGTGTGTATAAGACTGCCGAGAAGGATACAGGCGGGAAAATCCATGTTTATGGACTCTATAAATTCAGCGAATCCAGTGCAAAAGAAAGGACAAGGATATCGGCCGAGAGAGTGGGGGAAGTTACTATTGGGCTGACCGGCCGGGCCAAATCATACATCAGTATTCCCTTGAAGGGAGATTATGATTTCCAGAAGGTGGGTATCGGAGACCTGGATGGGGATGGCAGTTATGAGTTTGTCATCAAGCAGCCTAATTTCAATACCGACCCTTACCAGAGACCGGGCTACTGGAAACGCAGCCCCACCACATACAAACTCGAAGCCTATCGTTTGGACGGTACGATGATGTGGCGGTACGATATGGGCTGGGCCATCGAGGCGGGCATCTGGTATTCGCCGTGGATAGTCTATGACGTCGATGGGGACGGCAAGGCTGAGGTCTATTGCAAGGCCGGTGTTGGAGACCCGCGGGAAGAAGCCGGGCACGTCAAAACCGGCCCTGAATATCTTGTCAAGATTGACGGGGAAACCGGCAAGGTTGTGGCCAAGACTGAATGGCTTAGCCGGGACGGATTTCCCAGTTATAATTATTACTGCCGCAATTTCCTCACCGTGGCGTATCTGGACGGCAAAACGCCATCGCTGATTATGCAGCGAGGCACGTATAACCTCATCAAGACACAGGCGCTGGATAAGGATTTCAAACGAATCTGGTACTGGGAATCGCCGCAGGAAAAAGCGAAATACCGCGGCCAGGGTTCCCACGGATTGATTACCGCTGATGTCGACCAGGATGGCCGGGACGAGCTGGTCATCGGTGCCGCAGTGCTGGACGATAACGGCAAAGGTCTCTGGACGTTGGAGATGGGACATCCTGATGTTTGCTATGTCGCCGATATCGACCCGACCAAACCCGGCCTGGAGGTTTTTTACGGGTTCGAAACACGCCAAAAAACCGATGGGATTTGCGTGGTGGACGCCAGGACCGGCCGGAAACTCTGGGCCCACAAAAAACCAACCCGCCATATTCACGCACAGGGTATGGTCGGTGATATCCTCGCGGAGTTTGACGGTATGGAGGTCTATAGCGGCGAGAGAGATTATAAGGAGCGATGGCTTTATAGCGCGAAGGGACATCTCATAAAATTTCGGGAAAAAGGGGCCTTGAGCCCACGTCCCGTTTGGTGGGATGCGGACCCACAAAAAGAAGTGGTGCTCTCCGGAGCGGTTCGCGATTGGGGTGGAAAGGCGATACAGCCTATCCAAGGCCGGGTCATTGCAGTAGTCGATTGCCTCGGCGACCATCGGGAGGAGGTGATTACCAGCTTGAAAGGAGAGCTTCGCATCTACACCAGTACGATACCTGCTTCCGACCGGCGTGTGTGTCTGATGCAGGACCATCAATACCGACTGGGTGTTGTCGCTCAAACGATGGGCTATTACTATCCCGCTCAATTGGGAAAATGACGGTCTGAGATAATTGATTATTGGCCACTAACTATGGGCTTTGACATTATTTCTAATTCACCGGAGGAAACGATAGAGCTTGGTCGAAGGATCGGCTCACAGCTAAAAGGCGGTGAAGTTATAGGTATTTGTGGTCTGTTGGGCAGCGGCAAGACGCATTTGATTAAAGGGATTGCAGCCGGTGCGGGGGCCGAAGACAGTAAGCGGGTCAATAGTCCCACGTTTGTCATAGTTAATGAGTATGCAGGACGACTGGATATTTACCATATAGATGCTTATCGGCTAAATTCGATTGCCGAGTTCGAGATGATCGGCTTCGACGAGTACTGCCGGCCGCAGTCGGTGGTTCTGATTGAGTGGGCCGATAAAATCGAATCAGCCCTGCAGGCTATAGATTACATCCGGATAGAGCTTCAACACGGCGGTGAAACCAGAAGGAAAATACGCATCCAAAATATTGGCGACTACATAGTATTGTAAAGGTGTTACAGCATCCCTTCTTTTGGCAGCCTTGAATTGCCAATGCAATTATTTTCACGCCTGAAAATTTGGCAGTGCAGCGTTTATTTTTTATATTTTGCTTGGACACTTATACGGGCGCTGTAAAAGGCGTTCTGAAGTGTTTTTCGGACGTATGAGTTTGAAGTTTTACCATCGGTTGAGTGTCCGGGTGAAACTCTCGAAGTATTTTTTTTCAGATTTTTTAAAGTATCTTCATTTTGGGGCAAACTCATAGCATACAGAAAAGTAAAGGTGCAGTTAAGTCCTGTTTCGATTAGGCCGATAGATTTAACTGCAAGACTTTTGCGTCAGATGTGTGCAATTTTACTTGGAAGAGGGTGGAAAGATGAGAACGGAAGGAAGTGGCTTTTCATTGATTGAGATTTTGATTGTGTTGGGTGTACTCAGTATTCTTGCGATTGTGTTTACAATTTAGATGAAAAAAGAATCGTAACTTTTACTTATTTATTTAAGTAAAGAGAACAAAAACAAAAGGTGAAATTTGGAGAGGGCAAAAAGATGAAAGCTGAAAAAGGTTTTACATTAGTGGAAATTCTGATTGTGGTGGTCATACTGGGTATCTTGGCTGCCATCGTGATTCCTCAGTTTACCAGCGCCAGTACGGAGGCGAAGGAAGCGGCATTGGTCAGCGACATTCAGGCTATGCGCTCGCAGATTGAGCTGTATAAGATTCACCACAATGATGAGCTGCCTGGAACGCAGGGTGTTGATTTTAGAACGGCAATGACGGAGACGACCGATCAGGACGGCGTCGTGGGCGTCGGGCCTACGTTCAGATTCGGACCTTACATGCGGGAGATTCCTGTCAATCCTTTCAATGATTTGAATACGGTCTTAGAGGACGGCATAGCAACAGTTGGAGTAGGAAGCAACTTGAATGGCTGGCACTTTGTGAACGCCGGTGCTGATGCCGGATTGTTCCAAGCCGATGATGATAAGGCAAACCCGCTTGATGCAACTGATTGGCATACTGGATATTAATCCATGAAAATGGTGGCGACGTTGTAAAGACGGCAAGCCAGCGGTGGCGATTAATTACCGAGGAAAACAAATCAGGCTGACCAGATTTAGCGAACAGCCAGAGCTGGTCAGCCTTTTTGAAAGAGGGGGGGTTATGAGAGAGCAGGCTCGCTTGTCTTATGCCGGGGTGATAATCATAGCGGCCGTATTGGGCGTAGTTGCGATGAGGGTTGTTCCGCAGTTTACCGAGGCGGGTCCGGAATCCAGGATTTCAGAGCTAATTGACAGACTTCAAGAGATGCGTGCTCAGCTTGATTTATACCGTGCTCAGCACGAAGCATATCTTCCCGATGTTGACTCGTTCGCCGGTTTTCAGACCGCTATGACAACAAGAATAGGCCGGTACGGTCCGTATGTTGATGAGATTCCTGTTAATCCTTTTAACGACCTTGACACGGTCCGGTTTGATGGCGAACCGGCAGGGGCCGGCATAGCCGGTTGGAGACTTGATACCGAGACCGGTTCATTCCAGGCTGACGATAGTGCTGCACACGCAGGTCTTTGAAAAGCCAAAAGGATTGATTATGAGGAGTAATTATAAAAATCGAAGGGGATTTTCCCTGGCAGAGGCGATGATGGCAACCGTCGTGCTGGGTATTGCTGCAGCCGGAGTGCTACTGCCGTTTACAAGCGGAGCGGCGGTGCGGGCTGAAGGTATGCGCAGGACAGTGGCGGCCAAGCTGGCGAGCGATTTGATGGAGGAGTTCATCAATACTTCGTTCGAGGAGCTTGTGGCTGATGGAGGTGGATATGTCGATGAGCCGCAGGGTCAGGTAAAGGATGCGAGCGGGATGGTGTTTACTGATTCAAATTACGCAAACTTCAGCAGAGGCGCAAGCTATGAATATGATGCCAGCCAGCCCTTCTTCATAATTATTACGGTTTGGGTGAAATACAACGGAAATGAAATTGTAAGTTTAAGCCGGCTGGTTAGTAAGTAATGATACCAAAAAGACCAAAACATAATTTTAAGGGATTTACGCTGGTTGAGCTGCTGGTGGCTCTTGTTGTTACCGGCATAGTTTCTGCTGCGGTGGCTACATTAGCTTACGCTCTGGGGACGGCAAATGACAGCAGTAATGACACGGCTGTGAAACAGGCACAGGTGCGTTATACAACGTTGAGGATTTCGGAGCTGGTTCGGAATTGCAAACTTATATGCGGGGCGCCCGGTGATGATTTGGCTGTCTGGCGAGCCGACGACAATAACAATGGCCAGATTAACCCGCAGGAGCTGGTCTATTTAGAGATGGGGCAGGGTCGAGATTACGTCCAATTGTTGGACTTTCCTTCTGCTGCGAACTGGCGGGTTACGTTGAGCAGTATTCTGGGCGGGACGGCCAAGCAGGAGTTGATACTTATTTGCGACGAGAGGCAAACGAAGCTGGTGCCGGAATGCAGCAACGTTCAGATTGTGCTGGACTCACTACCGCCGTGGAGTAAGTCCGTAAGTGTGTCCTTCGACTTAGTTGAAAATGGAGCTGTTCGTCAGTATCAGATAAGCGCTGCACTTCGCGGCTGGGCGGGACATCTGCTCGATACAGACGGAAGCAGTCTCGTAAGTGATGATGATTAAATTATGAACGATAGAAGAAACAAAATCAATAGGCGAGGAGCGGCACTGCTTGTTGTTCTGCTTATTGTTATGGCAGCAACAATATTATCGCTGGGCTTTCTGTCGCGAAGCGATGTCGAGCTGGCCTGCGGCAAGAATATGATACTGCGAACGCAAATGGATTATTTAGCTGAATCGGGGCTGGAACACGCGAAGGGGCTTATCCTCAATCCGCAGGATGTTGGCTCAGAATATTGGACTGGGGATGTGAGGCAGCAGTTGGTGGCAGACAGCAATGATTACTATGATGTTATGATTGTTCGTGACGACCCCAATCTTTGTAATTATTTTATAACCTGCGATGCGTACAGGGAGAAGAATGGAGAGAAGATCGGCCGCAGTAGTTTGGAGGCGGAGCTTCGGCTTAATCCGTGCATCGCATTCTGGGCAGGGGCAGGTACGACAATCTGGCAGGGGATTACGATTTCCGGTGACGTTGATTGCAACGGTATCCTAACGAACAACGGCGCAATCGATGGTGATGTGTTTGCGAACGGCTTTAGTGGAAACGAGCCTTTGGGGCAGCAGAAACCGTTGGCAGACCTATCACTCCAATGGCCTCAGGTTACGGTTGGAGATTTTGCCTCGCGTTATACCGTGCAATCCATAGGTTCTATCCTTTCTGGTGTAACGTATGGTCCGTACAACCCTGTGCAAGTCTGTTATAACGGTGGGGGCGATGTGGAGCTGGGCGTGAATGTCCAAATCCACGGTATGCTTGTGGTTGAGGGCGATTTGACCATACGGGAAGGTGGAAATGTTATCACAGCATCGAAGAATTTACCAGCCCTTTTAGTGACCGGAAACCTTAAAGTAGAAAACAGCGGCGGGTTGGATATTGATGGACTTGCCATCGTTGAGGGGGAGGTGCAAATCAGTGCTGGATCTGCCAATCTTTACATAGTCGGCGGGCTGTTTACCAAAAATGGTATTGTGCAGACGACTATGGACTCGTCAGGCAACGGCAATACTGCTGTTGTGCATGACAATCCGACTTGGCTGCCCTCCTTTGGTGGTCAGATAGAGGGTGCGCTCGAGTTTGATGGAGTTAATGATTATCTTTGGGTCGGAAATTCTTCAAGTTTGCAACTTAGCAGCGCGTTAACGATTGCCGCATGGATTAAAGGCGATGGCTGGGGTACCGGCTCTGACGTGGACACCATTGCCCGCAAGGGAGAGGTGACTCCGGTTAACTATCAGTTGGCCATCGCAGATGGGAAAGTTAGTCTAATGTTGGATGGCATAGATAGCGGTGGTGGTTTGCGCGGCAACACGCTTCTTAGTACCGTGCAATGGTATCACGTTGCGGCTGCGTGGGATGGATCGACCGTCAGAATCTACGTCAACGGTATTCTTGATAACGACCCGCCTGAATCACGGGCTGGCACCATAGGTACGGACATGCGCCCGCTTTACATTGGTGGTAGAGACGGAGCCGATTTTTTCGATGGTCTGATCGATGACGTGCGCATCTACAACCGCGCTCTGGACCCAAATGAAGTCTACCCACCAATTGATGGGCTGGCCGGACTTGTGGGACACTGGAAACTGGATGAGGATGGCACCAGCAGTATCAGCATAACCGCTGCGCCGTCAAAGACAGCGATTGTTGTTTGGCCGGGCGGTGTTGCGGAGAACTGGTGTCCGGCTGCCGGAGCATTTTTTAGAAGTATCAGAAGAAATTAAAAAGTAAAAAAGGCCATAGATTAACGCAGGTTAATGCAGATTAAAGGTGAGTTATAGGACGGCTAAAAGAGAGGGCGCTTATCGGCCTTTATATGCAATAAAAAGAAAAATCCAAAGTAAATTAATGACACTAACTACACATTATAGCCTCCACGTGACATCGAAGTAGTTCGATGGTTCCTGTCATATTATTTTGACGATTGTACCAGTTTTGTTGGCCTTGACTGTAGGAAGTATGGGATTTGACAGTTATATCACTTTCGGCGTGTACGAAATGATGGTTGCAGAGAGAAAAACTGGCCGGTTTTGTCAGCCCGGATAGGTCCTAAATATTAGTGAATATAACAGCTTGCTTGTATTGGTTAGCCTGTCGGTAAAGATGCGTCTCAAAGGGGACGAAAAAAGAACAGAGGTAGGGACTAAGGGAGAGCAGGGCAGTGGAAATGGTTAGTTTGCGATACTGGCTTCGGAGGTCTCATCGCTGCTGTAGTCAAGAAGGCAGATACCATTTACGGGCCCCGTTAGAGATTTCAGAGCCGACAAGAAGGTCGGAGAAGACGCGAAGATTTCTAACGGGGCGAGCTACAAGCAGTGGTTTTACTGCGATAGAGATTCTGATTGTGGTTGTGATAATCGCGATAGCGGCAATGACGGTGATACCGATGATGACTTCGGCAGCAGGTTTTCAGATCCGGTCTGCGGCGAATATGATTGCGGCAGACCTGGAGTACGCCAAAAGTATGGCGATAAGCAGACAGAAAATATACGCCGTCGTTTTCGATAAATCAGCTGAGAGTTATCAGATTGAAGATCCGAACGGAATAATTGACCACCCGGTCAAGAAGGGATTCCCATACGTTGTGAATTTCGGCAGCGACAGCCGATTGAACAAGGTTGATATTGCGGACGTTGCTTTTAATGCGACCAACGCGATCAAATTTAATTATCTGGGTAGTCCGTATGACGGCGGCGACAGCCCGCTCAACAGCGGTGTTGTTACACTGCAGGCAAACGGGACGACTATAACGATTAACGTGGAGCCCGTTACGGGGTTTATCTCCATTGGGAACTGACGGGAAAAAGGTGGATGATAAATTGGAAAATGAAAACTCGAGGTCAGCGGCCAATAGGGTTGGACATAGGTCATAATTCTATCAAGATGATCCAGTTGGCAATCAATGGGGGACACATAAGTGTTCTTGCAGCAGATAAAGCTCGCATTGATCCTCGTATAAACGGTGATGCGGAAGAAAGAAGAAGTTTTGTTGTTTCGAAGATAAAACAAATGCTGGCAGAAGGCAACTTTCGCGGGAAAAAAGTCATCTCTGCCCTGCCGAGTGACGGATTGAAAATAACAAGTCTGCGATTGGCTGAGGCAGAGAGCGAGAAAATAGGGCAGACTTTAAGAAAAGAAGTTGCCGAACGTTTTGGCTTGGACCCCGATGAGGACGCAATTAACTATGTGCTTGTAGGAGATGTTCATCAGGGTGATGAGATTAAGAGCGAGTTGATCCTGTTTGCAGCAGATAATGAGTCGATAAAAAGCCACATTGAATTGCTTGAAGAGGCTGGGCTTAGGCCGGTAGGCATAGATATGGTCCCATGTGCGCTGTTCAGGAGCTTCGAGAGGTCGCTGCAGCGTCAGGAGGATAAAGAGCGCACGGCCGTTTTTGTAGATGTGGGAAGCCGGTTTACTACGGTCGTATTCGGTCGTGGCCGAGAGATTAGTTTCGTCAAACAGATATCGATTGGTGGGGACAAGTTCAATCAGGAAATCGCGGCAAAATTGGGAGTTAGCATTAACGAAGCAGAAATGCTTCGAGGCAAGTTGAGAATGGAAAGGACGGCAAACGCCGAAAAAGGTCTTTGGGCCTCCAGTCAAAGCTCGGTAGGGCAGGACAGTCTCGCGGACCCCAAATACCATAAAGCGGCTTTGGGAACCCTCGATGCGTCGACACGCCAGGTGATGGTTGATGCGATAAGTGCGGTTGCTGAACAGCTGGCAAGAGAGATATCACTGTGCTTTAGATATTATACCGTTGCGTTCAGGGGCAAGCGAGTAGAGCGGGCCGTCTTTAGCGGAGGAGAGGCATACGAAAAAATTTTACTCAATGTCTTAAAGCGGCAATTGGCGGTTGAGATTGAGGTGGCTCAGCCGTTGAAGGGTTTTGATATGATGAATTTAAATTTCGATAGCGACAAGCGAGGCCTGCTATGTGAGTGGGCGGTGGCTGTAGGCCTCAGTCTTAAAGGTTGGAATGGGCACCCGGAACCGGAACGCGGAAAAGAGCACTTGGCGACCCCCGCAGCCGAGAGCCAGGTGGATAGCTATGAAAGAAATTGATTTTCTTCCAGAATGGTATAAGAGCGGCAGACAGCGGCAGATTAGTTATCGCACACAAGTACTCGGCCTGGGCGGTGTACTTGTGATGATGATAGTATGGAATTTCATTGCTACCCATTCGATATCAAAAGCCAGGGCCGAAGTTGAACAGGGCAAGGCAATGCAAGCGGAAGCAGAGAGTGTATCGCGGGAATTCGCCGGGATTAAAAGCGAAGTGACCGGGTTGCAGAAAAAAGTGAAATCTATGGAAGAAATCGATTCCAAAATTGATGTCGCCAGCGTTTTAGCTGAGATGAGCTTTTTGATTGATGACAATATTGTACTTAGCAAAGTGGAATTTGACGCTGAGAGGTTTGTCGATGAGCAACGGGGGAAAGCATCCAGACGCACGAGGACTGCTGCGAGAGTGGCTGGCCGTAACTTTGTCGGCAAAGAAGCACTTGGTGACGTGCGGTTCAAGGTGGTGATAAACGGTGTAGCGGCAGATGCCGGCGATATAGCAGAGTTGATATGCAAGTTGGAAGAGTCACCGTATTTTTGTCTGGTGTACCCATCATTTTCACGAAACAGGAAAATGAATGCGGGAGACGGAAAAAATTTCCAGGCAAGTGAGTTCGAGATAACTTGTTATCTGGCAAATTATCGCGAAAAGTAAAAGGTAAAAATGTTGTTTCGAGAAAGAAAACAAATAGCGATATGTGTTGCGGCCGGAGCGATGATGGCAGCGGTTGTGCTGTTTCGATATCTGCCTTTACGGCAAAGAATGAAGGCTGTCGAACAGACAAAAACCGCACAGACACTTGCCATCAGTAAAGCATCGATGGAGAGGGCGCAGCTGCCGGTGCTTAAGGAGCAATTGCTGAAACTGCAACGGATGGTTGGAAACTATAAGGCTAATATTCCTGCGCAAAGGGACCTCGGTGTGTTTTTGCAGCAGATAGCTGAACTGATGAGTAAGCATAATCTAAGAGAGCAAGTGATTGTGCCCGGTAAGGAAATAGTGGTGAAGGAATTGAACTGTATACCCGTGGATATGCAGTGTAAAGGTAAATTGGCTCAAGTTTTTGAATTCTATAAACGAATACAGAAGCTGGATAGGTTAGTTCGCATTGAGCAGGTCAAGCTTGTGAACGACAGCGATTTTAGCGGCGACGTGAGTATACAGACAAAAGTGGTCATTTATTACAGGCCGCAGGCCGACCAGGGATAAGAAGATATGAAACAAAATATGGAAAACAGCGGTAACGGAACTAATAGGCTTTTTAGCCGGTTGGCGGCAGAGAAGAAAAAGACCGTCACGGCATTGTGTTTGATTGCGCTGATGGTCTTTATGTGGGCCAGGGTGCTGGCTACGAAGACGCCAGAGACTGCTGAAGCAGCACCGAGACAAGAGGATGTAGACCCGGATATCTCGGGGTCAAATTTGGAATTAAAAATATCTTTTATAGAGTTGCCGAAAGTTCCAGGCCGTAACGATGCACTAACAAGAGACTTCTTTGCTGCAGACGGCTGGCAGGACTTTATTGACGGAGTGGGTGGTAATAAAGAAGTGAGTGTAGTTGAAGGTGATGGAAGTGATGAAATAGTCAGGCGAGTTGCAGAGAAGCTAAAGCTGGAGGCAATAGGGATGGGCAAAAATCCCCAGGCCTTTATCAATGATGAGCTGTTAGCCGTGGGGGACAAATTGCTCGTCAGGGACGGGGTCGATACGTATGAATGTGAAGTAGTTGGAATTGAAGAAGAAACGGTGTTTATAAGATGTGGAGAAGCAGAAATAACGTTGAAACTTACCCAGGCTATTGAAGTGTCTAATTAAGTGGTAATCGGTGCCCCATTTTGCAATATGTTGCAGAATGGGTATCAAAGAAAGAGGAGGCAAATTATGTATCTCAATGAAAATTCAGGTAGCAAAATCAAGAATAGAAGTAACTTGTTCGTATGGGGCTTTATATTGATTGTGATGGCGGCAATTGCGGTCGGTAGCATTGAGCAAGGCCCAATAGAGGATAGCGCCAATGAAGGTATCGAGGCCGTAGGTGTTGATGTAAGCAGCGGTGAAGATGTTTCCGTAGGTGCGATGGTTCAGTCATTCACCTTCGATAAGGAAAAGGTTAAGACAATCAAAGATGCGCTTCGGGTTTTATCGGCTTTGTATAAGAAGAATATAGCGCCCTCGCCGAACGTTAACGGGGCATTGGGGTTTACGCGCCTTTATGATGTGACCTTTGAAGAAGCCATGGATGCGGTTTTAGGTCCGAACTTGAAATACGAGCAGGCCAGCAACGTAATCAAGGTATACACCAGAGAAGAATACAAAAAGATTAAGGAAGACAAAGACCGGATGATATACAAGGTCTTTACCTTGTACTACATCACGGCCGAAGAGGCGGCAAAGCTTATAAAGCCGGTGCTGAGCGGTGCCGGGGAAGTTCAGAGTAGCACTGCTGCTGTGGCGGGCATATCCATAGGTAAAGAAGGTGTGAGTGGCTCAAAAGGCGGCGGCAACAATATGGCGTGGCACGACACGATTGTTGTGTATGACTACCCTGAAAACATCGCTAAGGCCGAAGAGGTGATAGCGGTGCTTGATGTCAAGCCGAAGCAGGTACTTATCGAAGCGACAATTCTAAGCGCTACCTTGACCGAGGGAATGGAGCTTGGTATTGACCTGAATTTCTTAGCGGGTGTCAGCTTGACCGGCACCGATGCAACGCCGGATCTCGTTCCCGACGGTGCTACCCCGAGCAGAGGCGACGCCGCGTCTACGCCTATCTCGCAAATAGGCGCAGGAGTCATCGGAACTCCAATTGAAACTGCCGGTTTTGCCCACGTGGGGGGCAGCGGCCTGAGAATCGGTGTAACTATGGGTGATTTTACGGCGCTCATCACTGCACTGGAATCTGTTACCGATATCACGGTTCTTGCTAATCCCAAGATACTCGCTTTGAACAAGCAGGCCGGTACGGTGTTTATCGGCCAGGAACTCGGCTACAGAGACAGAACCACGATTGACGCCAGCGGTCAGGCCACAGTCGGTGAGGTTAGCTTTTATCAGACAGGAACCAAGCTCTCGTTCAGACCATACATAGGCAATGATGGTTACATCCGTATGGACATTTACCCGCAGGACAGTTCCGGCGAACTGGATTCTGAGGGTATCCCGAGGAAAACCACTGCAGAGCTTATGACTAACATAATGGTTAAAGACGGCCAGACAATAGTTATCGGCGGTCTGTTCAGGGATGCCATAACATCAACCAGGTCGCAGATTCCATTACTTGGTGACCTGCCGCTTGTCGGAGCGGCATTTAGAGGCACGACCGATAGCACCGTGCGCCAGGAAATAATTGTGATGCTTACGCCTCATATCATCACCGAGCCGGAGGACACCAACGCAGATGCCAGAGCGGCCGACATCGGTCGTAAACGGTATGGAGCCCGTATGGCGCTGCAGTGGGCCGGCAGAGCAAGACTGGCAGAAGACCGTTATACAGAGGCCGTGAAGCACTACATCGAAGGTGACAGCAAGACTGCGCTGGATAAAGTGAACTTTGTACTCGAACTTCGCCCGACATATCTTGAGGCGCTCCGGCTAAAAGAAAGGATTATCAGCGAAGCAGCCCCGGATGATGTGACAATAATTGAAAGAGTAATGGTTGATGTTATTGAACGAGAAGAGGCGAACAGGTGGATGAGAAGATGATGACAGGTGGCACGGCCATCTTGGCCGTGTTTTCACGGGCAGGATGCCCGTGATACACGGAGAAAATTGAAGGGAAATTTAAAATGCTACGGAAAATAATAATCGCGGCGATGACAATCGTGCTGGCAGTCTGTGCGGGCTGTGAGTCGCACGCACAGAGTAAAAAAGCTGCCAGGCAAAGATGGGACAAGACGTCCGCTCAAATAAAGCTAATGTTGGCACAGCAGCAGGCAGAGGTGGGCAACTATGACCAGGCGGTCAAAGCCGTACAAGAGTGCCTTAATGCCGACCCTGAGAATGCTGCAGCTCGAGGGCTGTACGGAAAGCTGCTTTTGGGAAATGGTCGGCGCGACGAGGCAATTAGGCAGCTTAGTTTTGCTCTCGAATTGGATAAAAAGCTTCACGAAAGCTGGTACTGGCTGGGTGTAGCGGCACAGGAAAACAGAGACTACGAAAAAGCTTACAAGCATTACGGGAAGGCTTTGTCGCTGGAGCCGACAAACGTCGATTACATCCTTGCCGTTGCTGATGTACAGGCTTCCCAGAACAATTACTCCGGGGCCGCAAAGTTGCTGACCCAGAAAATGGCGGCCCTGCCGCGCAGTGTGTCATTGAAAGTCGCGGCGGCGGATTTGATGCACCGGATGGGAAAAAACGAGCAAGCCGTTGAGCTTTATAAACAGGCAATGCTCCTGACAAGCGATAATGAGACAATCGCTGAAGCGCTTGGCTACTGCTATATATTTAGCGGCAAGTGGGACGAGGCGGCGGGGATATTTGACAGACTGTTCGAGCAGTGCGAGGACGAACAGAAAAAGAAACTGTATTTGCAAGTGACGGCACTGTGCAGTATGAACTCCGCCCAATATGGCAGGGCTGTTAAGTGCTACAGTCAGTTAAGCGTCGAGGAAAGGGATAACGCTGAAATATGGGTGAAAATGGGTCAGGCGGCATTGGGTGCAGGCGCACCGAACAGGGCCTTTATATATGCGCAAAAGGCGTTGGCTTTGCAGCCGGGCTATAGTGATGCGATTGCACTGATTGGCTGCGCCCAATATGCCAGCGGCAATTACGTTGCGGCGCTCAAGAGCTTTGAAAAGATAGCGGCAGATAGGAAGAACGCGGGTTTTTCCTGGCTTATGAGGGCAAGATGCTATGACCAGCTCAGCCAGACGGACAAGGCCGAACGAGCGTACAAAAGGGCACTGGAAATAAATCCCCACAGTGAACTGGGAGATTTCCTGGCCAAAGGAAAGGACATCCGGGATTGGTGATTATCGACTGGAAATTAAATAAAAGTAAAAAAAAATTGACCGCTGAGAACGCAGAGAGCACAGAGCAAAGACAGATAGAATTTAGAATTTAAAATCTCTGCGTGCTCCGTGCTCTCTGCGGTAAAAAATTAAAAGTTGAAGAAGAATTGGAGTTGCCGTTTTGAAATCGGTGAGAAACTTATATGTGATAGTCACAGGTGTTGTGGCGGTTAGTCTGCTTGCAGGAGGCCTCGCCGAGTGGTTGGACTCTGGTACGGAAGAGGGTGGGCGTTTCGCCGGTTACGTGCAACGGGTTCCCGTTGTGCCGGCGTGCCACATTGTTGGGGCTGTGGGCGTGATTTGGCTTGGCTGGTACTGGCTAAAGCTGGCTGGTGGAATCACGTCCATAGCCAGGCGCCTCAAGGCAAACAGCATAATGGATTCCCGCTTTCGCGGGAATGATAAAAGGAAAGCAAGCGGTAATGCAGTAATAGATGAATTGAGCGAGGCTCTCAGTGAGGCACTTGTGCGTTACTCGAATGTAATAGGCGAGCTCGAAAAGCAAATTAATGATTTGCAAATTCAGATTCAACTAACACAGCGGCAAAAGGGAAACATCGAGGCCATCATATACAGCATCCACGATGGTGTTATCGTGATTGATGAATTTGACAGGTTATTAATGGCAAATGAGGCGGCCGGCGGGCTTTTCAATTTCAATTTTAGGAGTTCTCAGCACAGGCGCATCGGCGAGCTAATAGACGAAGGTAAAAGTGAATTTGTGGATTTCTTGCGCCAGAGCAGACAAAGTAAGGCACAACCAACGAGAAAGGAAATCGAATTTTTAGAAGACGGGAAGCTGAAAACCTTCGATTGCATTGTTTCGTGTATTTACGATGAGAGCCGGCAGGTTTGCGGGGTCGTGGCGGTGCTGCATGATGTTACGCGTGAGAAGCAAATATCGCAGATAAAAAATGATTTTGTAAATCACGTCTGTCACGAATTAAAAACGCCTCTTGCTTCTATCAGCGCCTATTCGGAAATGCTCTCTGACGGTGAAGCTAAAGACGGCCGAACAAGAAAAGAGTTTTATGCGGTAATTCAAAATCAGGCGATAAGATTGAATCGACTGATTGAGGACGTCCTGAATATTTCACGAATAGAGTCGGGACTGGTAAAGGTGGATAAAGGACCTGTTAGCTTGACAATACTAATAGAAGAACAATTGCAAATGATAAAAAGCTACGCTGAGGAAAAGAACATTTGTCTAAAGGATATTGGACAAAGCCGGATTGTTTTTGACCAGGTGTATGCAGACAAGGATATGATTTCGCAGGTTATTGTCAATCTGCTAAGCAATGCGGTTAAGTATACCCCTTCGGGAGGTTCGATAAAAATCGAAACCGAGGTCGATGAAACCGCTAACGTTGCACGCCTTAGTGTGACCGATACAGGAGTTGGGATTCCTGAAAATGAAATCGAACATGTCTTCGATAAATTTTACAGGGTTAGTACAAACAAAAATCAAGCAAAGGGTACAGGATTGGGACTTAACCTTGTTAAACAAATAGTTGAAAAAGTCCACGATGGCCGAGTGTTTGTTAGCAGTAAGCCCGGCGCGGGCAGTACATTTGGCTTTGAGTTGCCTCTGGCAACGAGAGAAGTAGTCGAATCCCTGCCGGTAACAAGCAGGGGGTAGTTAAGAGCAGCCCCGAACGTAATCCGCCTGGGAGTGGACGCTTCTAAGCCGCCGATGGCGGGTAATGTGCGTTTGGGAGCCCAGAAAACTTTGTGGAGGTGGGTCGATGTCGAGAAAGAGAGTTCTGATTGTGGACGACGAGATACATATCGTTCATGTGGTGGCGATAAAGCTTCGTAATAACGATTATGAGGTTATATCCGCTGACAACGGTGCCGAGGCCTTTGAGCTGGCATGCAGCGAGAAGCCGGATATCATCGTTACAGATTTTCAAATGCCGGTTATGACAGGACTGGAACTCGTTGAGAAGGTCCGGCAATGCGAAGAGACAAAAGATATACCGGTGATTCTGTTGACAGCCAGAAACTTTGCCATTGAGGAACAACAACAAGAAGATTTGCAGATATCGCAGTGTCTTAGCAAGCCGTTTAGCCCTAAGGAGTTATTAGAAAACATCGAGGATATTCTATATCACAGGGCAGTAGTTAATCGCCAGGTATGAAGAGTGAAGCAGAATACGAGATGCAAAATACGAGATACGAGATAGGCTTATCATCCCGTAAGACCAATGGCCGGCTTACAAGCTCACAATTACGTGAGCTGGAGAGCTTTGGCGGTAGGATAAATAAATTCGGCGTTAATTTTGCAGTTTGCGATGCCAATGGTGAGCTTGTCCTGCTGTGCGACGGCGGCAAATTCAAAAGCAGCCGGAAACAGTTGATAAAGGCAAGCCAGCGAGCTTTGAACAAAGAAGGTGAAGGAAGCTGCATCGGGACAGAGACGCAAGTTTGCCGGGTTGGTGAAACAAATCCGGTTTTGGCTGCTGTTCTAAGGGGGGGTAGCGAAGCTGTTGGAGTAGCCCTGATTGACTTGGATACCGGATTCTCAATACCGGATGCTGGATGCTCGGATCGAGAATCGAGTATCGAGTATCGAGAATCGATTTTGAGTGAGATGCTTGGGCTTTTAGCAGAGCATTTTCAAACCGAGGTAGAAGCTGAAGAACAAATCGAAATGGTCGGCACCGAGTTGGCGAGAGTCTACGAGGAGCTGGTGCTGCTTTACAAGCTCAGCACAAATATGAGGGTCACCGAGCCGGACGCCAACTTTCTGCAAATGGCTTGTGACAGCTTAACCGGTATTGTCAGTGTCGAGGGTATCGCGATACTGCTGGAAAAGACCATAGAGAATGAAAAGCAGTTGGTTGTGGCTGCCGGGTCGGGGTTGATAGATATAGATGACCGAATGGCAGCTGTTTTACATAGCCTGTTGGCCGAGGAGATAAACAGCGGTAAAGAGGCGTTGCTGGATAGCGAAGTGGATTCCCCTTTCAAACATGATTGGCCGGAAAACATAAGAAATATTATTGCAGTACCTTTGTGCGGCAAAGACAAAGCCGAGTCCCATCCCGATAAAATCGCCGGAGCTCAAAATGAAAACCGCATAATGGGGCTGATGGTTGCGATAAACAGAATCGACAAGCAGGATTTCGACAGTACCGATGCAAAACTATTTAACTCGGTGGCCAATGGATGTGCCGTGTTTATCGAGAATGGCAGGCTGTTCAATGACCTCAAAACATTATTTATAGGTTCGTTAAGAGCACTAACGCGTAGTATTGATGCGAAGGATCAGTACACGCGCGGCCATTCCGAAAGGGTTGCGTTCATTTCTCGATGGATTGCTGAGAGACTCGCCGAGCAAGAGCCGCTCGAAGAAGAACAAATACACAGGATTTATTTGGCTGGACTGCTGCACGATATAGGAAAAATAGGGATAGACGAAACGGTATTACGTAAGAAGGGTAAGCTAACCGAGCGGGAACTCGAGTGTATAAGAAAACATCCGTCGATAGGGGCAGGCATTTTACGTGAAATAAAACAGATGCGCGATATTGTGCCGGGTGTATTGTGTCACCACGAGCGCGTCGATGGTAAGGGATATCCCGGCGGTTTGGTCGGTGAGCAAATACCGCTCATAGGTAAAATTGTCGGATTGGCAGATGGTTTTGACGCAATGACATCAAAGCGAACTTATAGAAATGCAAGGACCGTAGAGCAAGCACTTGCAGAGATAAAAAAAGGATTAGGCACGCAGTTTGACGAGAAAGTCGGCAGAGTATTTATCAACAGCGATGTCTATCAGCTCTGGGACATTATTATGCAGAATGGTCCCGACTTTACTGGGATTTATGGCAGCAGTAACTTCTCGGAATTTGGTACTGCTGCTGTGGGGACACTAATCACATGAGAATAAGAACACAAGATTATAACAATGTTACGGTCGTTGAATTGCAGGGCGAGCTGGACGGCGATTTGGGCGAGTTGCTCCAAAATACCATCACCGATATAATCGCCACGCACAAGACCGGCATCGTGCTTGATATGAGCAGTGTGGGATTTATCGATAGCCAGGGACTGGAACAATTGTTATGGGCGCGGGACTACTGCAACGAGAACAAACGTGGAATTAGATTAGCGGGACTTGATGAAAACTGTGCAAAAATTTTGGAAATCACCCGGCTTGAAAATGAATTCGACCGCTATGTCGAGCTGTCTGAGGCAGTAAAGAGTTTCGCGTAGAGCAATAGTTCGTTGTTCGTATCTCGTATCTTCATCGGACGAGATACGAGATGGCGGAAGAAAAGGCTATGAGTCAAATATCAGTGGAAAACAAGATGCAGCTTGGGCAGCTGCTGCTGGCGCGTGGCGTTGTGACGGTGGAGCAGGTTGAGAAGGCTCTTACTGAACAGAAAGAGAAGGGCCACCACAAGCTGCTTGGCGAGCTTCTGGTGGAGATGAATTATTGCACGGAAAACCAGATAGCCTCGGCGCTGGCGGAGGCGTACGGTGTGCCTTATGCGCAGGTCAGTCCGAAAATATGTGACCCGAAGACGCTTGAGATCTTGCCCAGGGACTTTCTCGAAGAACATATCGTTTTGCCACTGTTTAAGGTCTATGATGTGCTTACGGTGGCGGTGAGCGAGCCGACAAATGTATTTTTGATGGACGAAATAGAGCGTATAAGCGGCTGTAAGATTCAGGTAGTCTGTTCAACAGCCAAGGATATCAAGGGCACACTACAGATACATTTGCCGGCCGCCAATGTCTTTGTCATTGACGATATTATCGATGATGAGGGACTGGAAGACTTTACACTAATAGAAAAATACACAGCGGATATAAGCAGTCTGGAGGAGATGGCCGGCCAATCGCCGGTTGTAAGACTGGTCAATTATTTGATTTATAACGCCGTGAGGGAGAATGCCAGTGACATTCATATAGAGCCGGATGATAAGAAGCTAAGGGTCCGGTATAGAGTAGATGGCAGGTTATATGAAAGAATCTGTCCACCTTATCAGATGCATTCGGCAATTGTTTCGCGCATCAAGATTATGGCTGAACTGGACATCGCTCAGCGGCGTCTGCCGCAAGACGGTGGTATTCACGTTTTATTAGAAGGTAGGCCGATCGATTTGCGAGTATCGGTTATGCCGGGCAACTTCGGCGAAAAGGTAGTTATCAGAATTATCGATCCGCAGAAGGTTCTTTTCAATCTTGAGTCGCTTGGATTTACCTACGAAAACCTCCAGCTATTCAGGCAGGTAATACAATCTCCGAATGGTATAGTTTTAGTAACTGGACCGACCGGTTCAGGTAAAAACACCACTCTTTATGCCGCTCTTGCTGAGTTAAATGGCGAAGAGGTTAACATCTGTACGGTTGAAGACCCTGTGGAGTGCAATATGGCTGGTATTAATCAGTTTCAAGTAAGCGACAACGCAGGCTTTGAATTTTCGACGGCGCTGCGCAGTTTGTTACGGCAGGACCCCGATATAATAATGGTCGGCGAGATTCGCGATGAAGCTACAGCCAATATTGCGGTGCAGGCGGCCCTGACCGGCCATTTGGTTCTGTCAACTTTGCACACGAATGATGCACCTGGGGCGGTAACACGTTTGCTGGATTTGAACGTTGCTCCTTATCTTGTCAGTGCCTCGTTGATTGCAGTTTTGGCCCAGCGATTAGTGCGAAAGATATGCCCGAACTGTAAGACGGAATACAAGCTGCCTGCCAGTGTAAAAAGAATCATTGAAGAATTGGGCGGAAAAGTTACGAAATTTTATCGCGGTGTGGGTTGCAAAAAGTGCCGTAATACCGGGCATGTCGGACGAATTGCAATTCACGAGCTGTTTGTGCCGAACGAGGAAATTACCGAAATGATTAATGAGCGCACGAGCTTAAAAAAGTTGAGACATAAGGCACTTCGAAATGGAATGGTTCCTTTGCAGTTAGATGGGATTGAAAAGGTAAAGGCGGGAATTATATCTATCGAGGAAGTATTGAGAATAACCCAGGCAGTTGATGATAAAGATAGTGTATAGCATGTAGTAAAGGTTGGGAAACTAATAAATGGCTGTGTTAGCAACAAAAACTACAGAAACGCCTGACGAAACGGCGAAACAGTCGGGCGGTGAAACAGTGAAAGCCGCCCAAAGGTGGGTCCAGCCGGCTGACCATCGAGCCGTCGAACCGTTCAGCCGTCTCCACACGGCAAAGGTAAAACAGGCGGAGCTGATACTGTTCACGACACAGTTAGCCGTGATGCTTGATAGCGGGGTGGCGCTTAGCGATGCTCTTGATGCTATTGCTGACCAGGCTGAACAAGGCACATTTAAGATGATAATTATGGATGTGGCAGAGACAATCAAGAGCGGCGAAAATTTTTCAAAAGCACTAACTGCCTACCCGAAGGTTTTCAATTCGATGTTTATCGGTATGGTCAAGGCCTCGGAAGCGTCCGGCAGAATGGTTGAAATGCTCAGCGTGCTCAGCGGCTATCTAAACTTCGAAGCTGAAACCCGTAAACGCATCAAAGGAGCTCTTACGTATCCATTCATAATGGCACTAATGGCTGTGGTGGCAACGGGGACATTGATGTTCTTTGTTTTGCCGAGATTTACGAAAATTTATGAAGCCAGAGGGGCTGCGCTGCCAAAAATCACTCAAGTATTAGTTAGTTTCAGCAAGATGTTAGGTGATTTCCAGGTGATGACCGGTATCGTAACTGTAGTGATATTGGCGTCGGTAGCATTATATTACTGGGCTGGGAGCGCCCTTGGCCGACGTGTGATAGATTTTATAAAAATCCGCACACCTGTGCTGGGCACGATGTTTATCGACATGGTTGTAACTCGCAGTATGCGTATTATGGCAACGATGGTCAGCACGGGCGTGAACCTGCTGGACTCGATAGAAGTGATTGGCAGCTCGTGTGAAAACTACTATTTTCAACGGCTTTGGGCCGGCACGGACGAAAAAATTCGCGACGGCTACCAGCTATCAGAGTCGATACTGATTTCTATGGGTAGCGAAGGGACCCCACTTGGCAAAAAGAATCGCAAAACAGCAACCCGGTTAATTGCACCCGGGGTTATCCAGATGCTTCGGGCAGGGGAAAAGAGCGGCAAGCTTGGTGAAGTCTGTGGTAAAATATCGGTTTTTTACGAAAAAAGGCTCGAAGCCTCGATCAAGAGCGTTATGGCTCTTATAGAGCCGCTTATGATAACAATTCTCGGCGCGATTATCGGAACAATTGCCATAGCGCTGCTGTTGCCGGTCTTTAGAATTTCGAGTGTTATCGCGCACTAATTCTCAATTCTCAATTTTACCTTCTTACTTCTCCATTCTCTTTTCTCCTGGTTACCTGCTCATCTTTTCTGCTGGTTGCCTGCTCATCTGATTTTTTTGCCTCTGAAATTGGGTTTGATCCGGCTTCGCCAGAGGCTACGCCGCGACAAGTTGGGTTTGATTGGGTTTGTATTGGGTTTGAATTGGGTTTGTTTTCAAAAATTGCCCAATTTGACTTATTTTCATAATCCTTTGTTAGGAAAGTAGTTACGTTCATTTTGGCTTTTCGGAAATTGGCTTTGATTGGCTTTGTATTGGCTTTGTTTTTCCCACTTCCACCAAGTGTCTTATTTTCATAATTCTTTGTTAATGCTTTATTTACGTTCATTTGGTCATCCGGGAAATTGGGTTTGTTTTGCATAAAAAGAGTTGATTTGTAGAGCTCTCTCTACAGTTGTAAAGATAAGAAGGCATAGCCACAAAGGCACTAAGGCACAAAGTGGAATTTGGGGTGTTTAGGCGGTTTGCGTAGTTTTGGGCTTCGGTGGCCATGAGGAACACCTTTTAATCTCTTAGTTATCTATCGCCCCCCACAGGGAAAGGGGCAAGCTACTGGCGGTTTACGTTTGTCTACTGGTAAACATACGGGTATTTTAACAGATTTTCAAACAAAAGTCAACAAAAAAATGACCAAAAAAAACTTTTTTGCCACCAATCTTTTTGTTAACAATATCGACGAACCCGGCCAGGTAAAAAAGCACCCTTCCGCAATGGACGAAGCCTTCCGCCTCGGCCGAGAATTGGCCTCAACCGACACGCCCCCACCCGACAAGCCAATCACCGTCGAGCTAACCTGACACCATTCGCCCCCACAATCTCATCTAAATAATCAATCCGATGTTGGCCCGGGGCCTTGGCCGGCATAAAGGGCTTTTATTTCGTCTTCGCTCAGGGCATAGCTGTAAATCCGCACGTCGTCAATCAGGCCGTTCCATTCGCGTCCCGGCTTTTCCGCATTTTCACCAATCAAGACTTCCCAGCCGTTGGCGTTAATGCTGCCCGTAGCACTGGCGGAGACATCCAGTCTGCCGTCCACATATTGGTACATTTTTGTCCCATCATACACCCCGGCAATATGATGCCATTTCCCGTCGTTCACTTTCCTTTCACCACGGACGGAAGACCACTGGTCGCTTGGAACATCGAGACCGGTGCAGGCAAAGTGAAGCGCATCGGTCTCTTTCTCCCTTTGCAATCTCCAGGCTGTATCTCCTTTAGTAACAACCACCTGCCAACGTGTGTCGAAAGTGTCCACTTTTATCCAGGCCGCAAGCGTGAACTCATAAGTGATATTGAATCTGGTATCATTTCCGCAATTTACATAGTCACCGTCACCGTCCAGACTCAGCACATTACCCCTTTCAGGGTCAGAAATGATTTGTGCGTCTCCTAACAGTTTGCCGTCCAGGCCGCTGCCGGACGAATCAACAGCGATGCGGCCTTCTATCTTGTCAAATTTCCACCAGCCGACCATTCTCCCCGTCGAAAAGCTCCATAGATTGCCCCCAAGGTAAGGCTTGCCCGATTGGTATAGTTTCAGCCGCGATTCATAACTGGCCTGCCACTTAGCGCGTTTATCCTCGGTCAGTAAATCAGTTGCTTTTTTCTGCCACTTGACGGCGGTAGCAAAATCACCGAGCTCGGCATAGACGGCTGCGAGGGTGCCGACATAGATGTGGTCCTTCCAGTCCGTCAGTTTGCAGGCTTTGGCAGCGTTCTCAATCGCCTTTGCCCCATCGCGAAACTCAGCCGCTGGGCAAGCAGCCCGCAACCAGGCTAAGTCGCTAAAGGCCCGCGCGAAGTTCGGGTCGATACGCACCGCTGTCTCATAATCGCTAATCGCTTCGCCGTACCCACCGCCGCGGTGCTTGACACTCTGGCCACGATTGTGATACGCCCTGGCTAAGGACTTGATAGCACTTTGCACGTGTGCGGCAATCTCAGTATATTCCTGGCGCGGCAATGACTGTAGCTCTTCTACCAGTTCTGAAGCCTCATTGAGTTTATCAGCTTCGATGCATTCCCACACCAAATAGACCTTACTGTTCTCGCTGGCAAAGAGTTGTTCCGCTTTGCAAAGGTAGCTTAGTTTGTGAGTGTGTTTACCGTCCTCAAACAAGCGCCGCAGTCGATTGAGAGCGGCTTCGGCTTCTTTGTCGCGGCCAAGCTGATGAAGGGACATTGCGATGAACGATACGTCAACCGGACTGGGTTCATAGTTAGCGGCACGTCGGAGCTTGTCGACGCCGGTCAAAGTCGCAAGGGCTTCCTCGTACGCACCCCTGCTGTAATGCTCCATACCCAGCAGGCCAAGGTTTCTTAGGAGTCTGTCCAGACTAAGGTAGTTTCCTGCATCCTCAGGCTCTGTGTCGATTCGGTGGCTAAAAAGGTTGGCCCTTTCCTGATAATGTTCTTCAAGCGTTCGGCCCGGCCTGAGCGCTGCGGTCTCAGCAATCCAGATTTCGAAGAATGGCGGCCCCAATGCGAAAGCCAGCCGACGTTCATCTGGCGACCAGCGAGACCTTATGACGGGGCCACTTAAGACCTTTAAAGCCTTTTTCGCTTCCAGGTTATATATCCACGCCCCCACAAGGTATCCATGGCCGCCTCCCACGCTTAACTGGCGACCATTTGGCGACCAGATTGTGAAATATATTCCCGGGGGCCCGGCCCAGCTCGCAACGACTGACCTGGAGGATAATTCAACGATTCGAAGCTCATTGCCCCCCGCATAGGCAACGTATTTATCATCCGGCGACACTACAGGAAAATGATGTGGACACGAGATGATCGGTGTCGGCTTAGCACCGTCTTCGATGGAAATCGAGCAAAGTTTACTATCCACACGCGATTGATAAAAAACCCGCTTTGAGTCACGGCTCCAGCAGGGAGAGCCACCCCTGGCCAGAAAGCTCGGCTCCTCTGTGCCATCGGCCTTGATTATCCAGACCTCTTCTTGCACACCGACTCCGGGTTCTATCTCGCGCTGAGCAGTTAGGTGACCAAGAGGCAGGATCTGCCTCTGACGGACAAAGGCAATATACTTAACATCGGGTGACCACACCGGGTCTTTACCGGGGACCGTCAACAGCCGGGTCTCTCTCGATTCCAGATTAAGGATTTCGATGCCGCTCGACCCGACAATTCCACGACTGTAGGCCAGCTCGGTTCCATCGGGGGACCACATAGGACAAAAGCCTTCGGCCACTACCCGCTCGGCTTTCTTACGCAAAGTTTGATAGTAGTCATCTGCTTCATTCATCGCCAAGAAAGCAGCACCCTCCGGTTTTCCATCAGGTGCGTGCCATTGACGTCCAGCATCCAGAGTGTCAAACACATATTTCCTCGACCAATTTTGGAACTGTGTTTTGTTTGCCGAATCTGCCTTGAAGACTTTCTCACATTCAACTTTCGCTTCATCATAGCGGCCCGAAACAACGAGGGCACAAAAAGCATGGAAACGATAGATGTTTTCTTCGGGTCGGAGTTCAACACATTTGTGTGCATCCGAAAGTGCCTGTTCGTAGTTGCCCATTTTCATCTGCGTCTGGCGGCGCTGGTCATAAAATTCGGCCTCGTCAGGCGAAAGTTTGATTGCCTTATTGTGATCCTTAATGGCCTCGTCAAATTGTCTCAACTGACGCTGTGCTACTGCACTTAGAGAATAGCCTAAAGGATTGTCAGGCTGGATACCTATCATTCTCGCCGCATCCTTTGCCATCTTATAATAGTGCTTGCCGGCATAAGATAAGTAAGCCCGCTCTCTGAGGGAATCGTAGTGTCTTTCATCAAGCTCAAGAGCTTTGTCCAGTAAATCGAGAGTTTTTGGCACAGCGGCTGCGCTCATAGCCCGAAGCAAATAAGCATCAGCAGTCTGTGGAAGTAATTTTTCGGCCTCTTGCCGATGGTATTCCCACTTTAAAAGATATTCTTCCGTCTTTCCTGAAGCATCAGGGTCACTTTCATAATAGATTTTGGCAAGAAGAGAATGGGCCTGGCCGGCAATCTCATCTCGTTCGTCCAGCAGCTTCTGGAGTTCTTTCACAGCAGCGGCAGGGCCTTGTAATTCCAAAGCGAGCCGGGCACGAAGCAGTCGCGCTTTAGGGCCAACATGTTCGCTATCGACAATCGTTTCGACTTTGGCCAGGGCCTCCTGGAACTGTCCATTGGAACGCAATTCCATTGCCTTCGACAGAATGTCTCTGTGTTTGAGGGATTCAACCTCTTTACCTCTACTAACGGCCCGAAGGTACATCACAGATATGACTGTCATACAAGCAAGTAGAATCATCACCGTTGCTGCCGCAATAGCCTGCGTTCGGTATTTGCGAAGCAATTTTTTCAGACGATAGATTGTGCTGGGCGGCCCAGCCAGTACGGGGTCGTGGTTGAGGTGCCGCTGGATATCCTCATCCAAAGCGTGGGCCGTCTGATAACGGCGGGTGCGGTCCTTCTCCATCGCCTTGAGCGTGATCCAGTCAAGGTCGCCACGAAGCCTGCGCTGAAGTGTGCCGGGGTCAATGCGACGACGCTGGGCCAACCTGGTTGACTCTTCGCCGCCGAGTGTGCTCAGCCGGGTGCTCGGCGTCTTCGGGTCTTCTTCCAGGATGACC
>JAUXAB010000009.1 GCA_030615025.1 Phycisphaerae bacterium
GGACTCCATGGCCGACAGCAACCGCCAGAACGACCTTGCCCTGCAATTCGTTGACTTCGACATCTCCGAGCACATCGGCGACCTGCGGCAGGGCCGCAACGTCCTGGCAATTCACGGGCTCAACGACAACGTTGACGACCTCAATTTCCTGCTCCTGCCCGAACTAATCACGGTTAGCAACCCCGGTTTCAACGGCTATACCAACGCTATGGTACCGGTGAAGGACCCACGGACCACAGAGATTTTGTATCATCTGGCGGCATTGAATTTATCTTCCCGGCCAAAACACCGGCCCCTGGTGGCTTGGCGCTGATGAGGAAACGCAGGCCAAAGAAGTTTTGAATTTTGAGTTTTGAATTGAATCCCCTCTGCGTTCCCTGCGGTTATTTTTTCCGTGCAATCTGTGAAATCTGTGGTTAAAAATCTTCTTTTAATTCATCGTCATTTCTGGTAAAAATCCGGTACGCAATACGCAATACGATATACGCAATACGATATTAGCTATGAAGCTGATTGTGAAAAAATCTCGGCTTGCCGGTGAGGTGGCGATTCCGGCGTCCAAGTCGCACACTATTCGCGCCGTCGCAATTGCCTCTTTAGCTGCGGGCCAAAGTGTCATCCGCAGCCCGCTGGTCTCAGGCGACACACAAGCGGTGGTGACTTGTTACCGGGCATTGGGTGCCGAGATTGATACATCAGACCCTAAACTCTGGAATGTAATCGGTACAGGGGGTAAAATCGCCGCCCCGCCAGAATCCATCGACGTGGGCAATTCCGGCACAACATTGCGTATCGCTATGGGTTCGGCTGCTCTGGCCAAGAAAGGCCAGACCACAACCTTCGCCGGCGACCAGCAATTGCAGACCCGCCCTGTCGGGCCGTTAATGGACTCTCTCGCCGATTTGGGAGCAAAATGCGCCAGCCTAAAAAATAACGGCAAAGCACCTGTCGAGGTAACCGGAAAACTGGCAGGCGGAAAAACCACTATTGCCTGCCATACCAGCCAATATCTATCCAGCCTGCTGTTGTGTGCGCCTCTGGCGGCCAAAGACACCAAGATAGACGTTACGCTGCTCAACGAGCCGGGCTACGTGCAAATGACGCTCGATTGGCTCGATAAGCAGCAAATAGAATACGAAAACCAGCAGATGCGCAAATTCAAAATCAAAGGCGGTCAAAGCTACAAGGCCTTTGATGCCACGATCCCCGCGGATTTCTCCAGCGCCACGTTCTTTCTCTGCGCAGCCGCTATGGTGGCAGATAAGGTAACCTTGCTTGGACTGGATTTCTCGGACAGTCAGCCGGACAAAGCCGTGGTCGATTACCTGAAAGCGATGGGCGCCGATATCAGCATTGGGCCAACCTCAGTAACTATCAAAGCCGCAACACTCAAAGGCACTGAAATAGATATGAATAAAACACCCGATGCACTGCCGGCTATGGCTGTTACCGCCGCTTTTGCCGAAGGCCAAACCCGCCTGGTAAACGTCGCCCAGGCGCGAGGTAAAGAGACCGACCGAATCAGATGTATGGCCGAAGAGCTGAGGAAAATGGCCGTCGATGTTGAAGAATTACCCGACGGCCTTATAATAGAGGGGAGCAGACCCCCCCTGCTTGGTTGCGCCAAGCAACCAGGGGGGCTTCAACTGCACGGCAGAAGTGACCACCGAACTGTGATGGGCCTGTCGTTGGCCGGCTTAAACTTAGACGGTCAAACCAGCATCGATACTGCTGAGGCAATAAGCGTCACTTTCCCTGAGTACGTGGAATTGATGAAAAGTCTCGGCGCTAATATGGAAACAGTTGATTAATCAGTCAAGAGCGATTTTGGAATGGACAGGAATCTGAACCGGCGCAATTTCCTCAAAACCGCGGTCTTAGGCACTGCTGGTCTTGCATTTCCAGGATGCGTCAGCACCTCAGTGCGACTGTCTGTGGCTGCGACGAAAACCAAACATCCAAATCTGATATATGTATTTGCGGACCAGCTCGGCTACATACACTGCGGCCACGCCGGTTCAAAAAAAGCCCGCTCTCCCAATATCGACAGACTCGCATCGCAGGCAGTAAACTTCTGCAACGCAGTCTCGAATATGCCGGTGTGCTCGGCCTACCGTGCCTCACTGTTTAGCGGCAAATATCCAACAAGCACCGGTATGGTAATCAACGAACTCCGGATGAATACTAATCACGAGTGCTTCGCCCATGTGTTGACACGTGCCGGCTATGAAACCGGCTATATCGGCAAATGGCACCTTTACGCCAATCAATTAGGACATCATCACGACCCGAAAAACAGCTACGTGCCCCCGGGACCTGACCGGCTGGGCTTCAATGGATACTGGGCCGCCTACAATTTCCACCACAACTATTACAACGCCTACTATCACACCAATTCCCCGAAGAAAATCCTTTATGGCAAGGGAGTCTACGAGCCGGATGCACAGACCGAGCTGGCAACCAGCTTCCTGCAGAATGCAGCTAAGTCAGGCAAACCGTTTGCTGTATTCCTGTCCTACGGTACACCGCACGACCCGTGGTCAGACAACAACGTCCCGCGAAAGTACAGGAATATGTTCAAGGACGTCAAGTTCCCTAACCCACCCAATTACAAGGACGAGAACGATAAGTACGCTGATGGTTGGGGCAGGTTGTCACCAGAGCAGCGCAAAAAACTTGAGTACTGGCGGCGGAACTACCACGCAATGGTGGCCAACCTGGACTGGAATATCGGCCGATTGCTGGACGCTGTCGAAAAGGCCGGCATCGGCGACAACACTATTATCGTTTTCACATCCGACCACGGCGAAATGTTCGGCGCCCAGGGACGGCGAGCAAAGAATATCTTTTACGAAGAAGCTGCCCGTGTACCGTTTCTGATAAGGTGGCCCAAACACATTCCTGCCGGAACTGTCTCGGATGCCTGCCTGGGCACGGTCGATATTATGCCCACAATCCTTTCGCTGATGGATCTGCCGGTTCCCGCTCATGTTGAAGGTATGGCTCTGGCCCACTGTGCGCTGGGCAAGAAAGGGCCGGAGCCAAAAGCTGCTTTTCTACAGAATACCGGTGCCTGTGCAGCTTGGGAAAACGGCCATGAGTGGCGTGCCCTCAGAGACAAGCAGTACACCTATGCCAAATACCGCCTTGACAAATCAGAATTGCTCTTTGATAATGTCGCTGACCCGTACCAGATGACGAACCTGGCCCAGCAGCCCAGGCACAGAAGCACTATTGCACGTTTCCGAAAGGTGCTCGCCGACAAGATGAAGTCGCTCAACGACAATTTCCAGCAGTGTACCTGGTACCGGGATAACTGGACCGACGGTAACCGTATCATTATTAGAGGGGCAAAGGGATAATGCGAATTAATAAAAGGTTTTTCAGGAGAATATAAAATGTTAGGTTGTCACACAGGACGTTGTTTTCAGGTAACGATGGCCGGCGGTTCCTACCAGGAGGGCTTGACGGCTGTTATACAGGGCGTTCCGCCCGGAATGGAACTTGCCGAGCAGGAGATTTACGGGGACATGCTTCTTAGAAAGCCGGGTGTCGACGAACTCTCCAGCCCGCGAAAGGAGCCCGACCTTCCGATTATCTACAACGGGCTAAACGCAGCCGATACTGTCGAAGGCGCGGGAAACAAAAATCACACTAATGGAACGCCACTTTCAATTCTGATTCCCAATCTGGACCGCCACTTCATTCACATCAAGCAATACCAGGACACGAACCGCACACCTCGCCCGGGCCATGCGTCCTACGCTTCGTTCATCAAATATGGTCCCGACGACGATGCTATCGGTGCAGGGCTGTTCAGCGGGCGCTATACCGCCCCCATAGTGGCTGCCGGATACGTCGCAAAAAAGACCCTCAGAAAATGCGGTATCGAGGTGTTTTCCTACGTCAAAGAGCTTGCGTCAGTGCGATGCCCCGACGTGGCACACGACCAGGCCGCCAACTATACTAACGAGTTCAAAAAAATGCGGCGTGACCTCGATCCATTCTACCAGGAGGTTTATGCCAGTAACCGCATAACGATGGACATGCGGTTTCTGGAAAAAACCAAGATATTAGCCGAGATTGAACAGGAAATTGACGCTATCCGGGATAAGGCCCCCAGGCTTACAGCCGCTGAGGTGCGCGACAAATACGGTGTGCATCCGATATTGAACTGCCCCGATGTGGACGCCGCCCAGGCAATGGTCGATGCCTGCAACCGCATCGCTGCCACAGGTGATTCAGCCGGCGGTGTGGTCGAAGTCGTGGTAACGGGCGTGCCCACCGGCCTCGGTGAGCCGGTCTTCTATAAACTCGACGCTGAATTGGGCCGAATGCTCGGCATCGGTGCCGTCAAAGGTGTTGAGGTCGGCGCCGGCTTTGCCGTAAAAGATATGACCGGCAGCGAGAATAACGACCAGATGCGAGCCGAAGGAGGCAAGGTCATCTTCGAGTCAAATAACGCCGGCGGAATTACAGGCGGCCTTTCTACCGGACAGCCCATCGTTGTAAGACTGACCGTCAAACCAACACCCACAATTGACAAGCCGCAGAAGACGATTGACAAGTATACGCTGGAGAACAAGGAGCTGGCGGCCATCACGCGGCGTGACCCAACGATTGTGGCCCGGATATGGCCGGTTGCTGAAAACTACACAGCCTTAGTGATACTTGACCACCTGCTGGCACACTACGGCTACCAGACGCTCAAGGACAAATGCGTCCCTACGGCCTAAGAACCCCTGGAAAGCAGGCGGGGCTAAATCTTGGGCCATCACTTGACCCATACTACGGGAACGGTTCCACTGCCAGCCACGGCGGATATGAGCAGAGGCTCTCCTTCGATAGGTAAAGGGGCAAGTACATTATCGTGCCACCCCCACGTCTGACCAGTCGGTCATGTTTTGGTTGGCCGAGGTATCACGTGCCCTGACCCTGAATCTCTTGGCCTGTCCGCTGCCCCCTACGCCGACCGTGTAGGTTCGGCGCTCCAACGGGTCAGGATAATCACCTACGGTTCTCCAGCCGCTGCTGAAGCCGCTCTCCGTAGTGCATTCGAAGAAATACTCCACATCGCTTGCGTTGACGCCGGGCGGCGCCTGATCCGTGGCTTCTGCTGCTCTCATTGTGGCCCCGTACTCAAACGTGCCGCCGGTAGGCATCAAGATTTCTCGAGGCCAGCCATCAAAGTTATTTACATCAACGGTGTCCCATAGCATTGGGTCAGGTGTTGGAGCCAGTCTATCCGGAGGAGGAAGAGTATTCGTACAGATTTCGGATGACCAGATGGTTTCGTTATAATTGGCTGACGTGTCTCTGGCCTTGACCCTGTAGCAGTACATGGTGTCGGGAACGAGGTTGACGTCTGTATAATTCGGCTCGTCCAGCCACCCGCTATCATGCCCGTCGTCGCCCTCTGTGCACTCGAAATAATACTCTACGCCGCTATCATCGTAGCTTGTAGTGGCTGTCATTGTAATTGAACTCTCCGTCGCCTGAATGCTCACTATGTCAGGAACCGGTGCCGGCGGCGTGGTGTCTCCCGTGCCGGCATAGGCGATTACCGACCATTGGGTTTCGTTGCCTAATTCATCGCGTGCTCTTACCCTGTAGCCGTAAATGTTGACGTTGAGGCCGGTGTCTTCCCACATCGGGCTGTCCTGCCAGCCGCTGTCGCCGCCACCGCCGTGGACGCAATTGAAGTCGTACTGGACCGGCCAGCCCCAGGCGTCAAAGGCGGTCTTAGCGGTCATACTAATTGAGTAAGGATACGTCTCAGACGTTAAATAAGGTTTTATTAGCCACTCGCTTGGATTGGGAATCGGAGCATAGACATCTTCGACGAGCCAGCAGTCAACGAAGAAGGCCAAGTCGTTAAAGTCAACATAAGTGTCAAATGTAAAGTCTGCACCCTGGCAGCGAGCGTCGCGGTCGAAACAGCCATCATCGAGCCAGTTCCAAGCAAATATTGCAAAGTCCTTAAAGTTGATGATGCCGTCATGCACCATGTCACAGAACCTGCATTCTTCTCTCTCAAGCGGGTAGTGATAGCCCATATCGACCATTCTTGTATCGGGTAGTTCATCGGTGCGCGTGGTGTATTCGGTCATGCCGAGATTGATTGCAAGGCCACTGCCGACGTCGATACATGGGCTGTCTGCGGCCTGTCCGGCGCCGATATGACTGAGATAGTGATTACCAAGCGCTCCCGTTACGAAGAGCGGGTCGTGGTAGATGTTGTGCGTGCGTGGATCCCAGGGGGCGCCGGGATGACTGGAATCTAATGGTGTCTGTTTATTCGGGTCGCTGGGGTTCCAGAGGGTACAACCAGTGTCAACCCAGACAGACAATTCTGCGAGCTTGATGTCGCTGTAGGAGATCATAAGTGTTGCCGGTCTTGGATCGAACTCGAAGCCGGTAGCCACGGCGATTTCGAGACCCTGAAGGGCATAGTTATTCCAGAGGATGCTGTCTGAAACAACAACGTTGCTGTGGTATGAGCAGTAGAGGCCGCCGCCGAAGCCACTATAGCCGGGTTGTCCGAAGGCACCTGGGGCCGCATTGCTGACGAGTGTGCAGTTTGCGATGTTGGGCTCAGCCTTCCAGTTGGCAGAGATACCACCGCCATCTCTGCCCGCTAAGTTATTGATTATCAGGCAGTTTATAATCTCAATGTAATCCGACTCTCCGGCCAGATATATACCACCGCCGGAAGTATTGGCGGTATTGTGGTTTAAGACACAGTCCCTGATTACCGCCTCTGTAGTAGAGCAATACATTCCACCACCCTGGCCAACTACCCAGGTACTCGGGTCATTCGGGTCAACAAAATCGAGGGGAGCCTGGTTAAAGTTGAACGTGCATCCGCTAATTGTCAGATTCAAAGAACCGAGTGAATATAAGCCTGCGCCGTACAGGGCTGTATTGTAAGAGATATTACAGTCGGTAACTGAGAGGTCGTTAGCCTCGGCGAGATATATTGCACCACCATCTTCAGTCACATTGTTTCGCTCTAATATGGTGTCGATAATCTCTCCTGAACAGTTGGCTGCACAATACAATGCGCCACCGAAGCTGGCTGAATTGTCTGTGAAATTGCAGTCTTTAATAGTTATCGAGACATTGGGGTCACAGAGCATGGCACCTGCGACCTGGACGGCAGAGTTGTTGCTGAAGGTGCAGTGGTAGAAGGTTGGGGAGCTGTTGACATCGCAATGGGCTCCGCCGCCGTTATCAGCAGAGCAATTAGTGATTACACAGTTTATGAATGCAGGACTGCTGTTGGCATCGACATAAATTGCACCGCCGTCGGCGCCAGTAACGCTGCAGTTGTTCATAATAACGTTTACAATGGTCGGACTGCTGTTGGCATCAATGAATATAGCCCCGCCACCCTGGCCGGTGATGCTGCCATTGATTATCGTAAAACCGTCTACGATGGTGTTGGGACCTTCATTGCTATTGAAGATGAAGCCGCGGCCGCTTTGCTGGCAGTCGATAATTGTCATCGCAACAACGTTAGGATCATCAGGATTGGTGCTGACCACGGTGATGTCTTTGCCCTGCAAGTTGATATCGCCGTCGTATGTGTCGACAACAACGATAAGCGTATCACCGCTTTTTGCAGCATCAATAGCCTGCTGAATGGCATTGCCTCCACCTGAGACGTGGACATAACCGGGCAGTTCGAACCGGACTCGGAAGTACCAGTCAGAATCCATCAGCACTTCAAGCGTCTTTCCGATAGAGAGCAAAACGTCGTTGACATCGTACCATCCTTCGACGCGATAGTTCGTCTTTGGCATTGACTTCAGTGTTACTGTCGCGAACTGGTTATACCAACGACTGTTAGGATCGACATCCACAAGGCCGTTCGGATCGAAGACGACACTGCCGTTACCACCTACTACCTCAACTGTTAGCCGGTACAGCACAATTGGATAATGATAGCCTATATCCACGATGTTGACATCGTTGACACCATCTATGCGTGTTGTATATCGGGCCATGTCGATATTCGGATCATTTGACACACCGCTTCCGGTATCGATGCACGGGCTGTCGAGCGATTGACCGGCAGCGACATGGCTTAGATAGTAACCACTGACAAACAGTGGGTCGTCGTCGATAACAGTGTTGAAGTCCCAGTGCAGGAAATCGTTTGCGTCAATGTCTGCATCAACGAAGACGGCGTTAGGATCGATCCGGTTGGGCTCGTTGGCATCAGAGCCACCTTGAACATCACTGTAGGAAACGGTAATAGTAGATGGCACCGAGTAGGGCAAGTTGCCTTTGCATAAAGCGATCTGGGAGCCGTTAATACCGACATTACCCCGGTTGCCCCAGATAATAGAGTCGGTAACGCAGGCGTTGCCTTCATAGGAGCAGTATAAGCCTCCGCCATAACCGTTTGCATCACTGACATTGTTGTCGGCTATCGTACAATTGTAGATATATGGTTGGGCATACCAGTTGACCGAAATCCCGCCACCGTCTCTGCCTGCTGTGTTGTTGGTTATCAGGCAGTTCTTAAGTACCTGGTTGTCGGGAGATTCAAGGTTTGGATCAACAGCCAGATACACACCTCCACCAGAGCCGCTGGCAACATTATAGCTGATGTCGCAGTTTCGGATCAGGGTATCGGTTGCCAAACAGTAGATACCACCACCAGCACCAAATTCAACTCCGATGGCGTTAGGATCGTTAGGATCGGGGTCAGCTTCGGCAGAAACAATATTGCGTTGAATAGTGGAATCGGAAATAGCAGCCAGGCTATCGTTGAAGCACAGGCCACCGCCAACATAGGATGTATTGTCGGCGAAATTGCAGTCCACAATATTCACGTCTGATTCGACTGCGTAGAGACCGCCACCCACAGAGGCGGAATTGCCGCTAAATCGACAATCGGTAAGTGTAGCTGAGACAGTGCTCACAAAGTTAGTGTCAAAGATGTAGCTCGAATAGTAGTAGCTTGAATACAGACCAACAGAATAGTAGAAACTATAGCCGAAGTAATAATCATAGTCTTTACCGCCATCGAAGCATAATCCGCCGCCGTAGCCGCTGTACAAGTCGCCATAATAGGTAGTGAGGTTGTCCTGGAAGCTGCAGTCTGTAAATGTTGACGAGCAGCCGCTGTCGCAATAGACGCCGGCACCGTAGCTTGGGATATTGTAGTTTCTTCGTGGCTGTTGTTGAATACCGCTGGGCTGACTAAAGCCACCAACTCCGCTTACACTGCCATCGGTAACATTATCGCTGATTGTGCAGTTAATGAAGTTAGGCTCGCACCCAATGCCGCAATAGACACCGGCACCGTATGCACTGAAGTTTTCAGGGTCAGGCTGGCAGGGATCGGCATAGGTTAATCCGCCAAAGCCACCCATGCCCGGATTACCGCCGTCACCACCATTGCCGCCATTACCACCGACGACGCGGCAGTTCGTGACCGTACAATTTTCGAATGTTGGGCTTGTTCCCATGTCGCAGTATATGCCAGCTCCGAGGGCCCGGCCGGATACGCCTCCGGAACCGCCGCCAGCTCTCTCCCCGCCACCGGCCCCGCCGTTTGCGCCATTACCGGCAGTTGCCACACAGTTGTCAATTATACAGTTCTTAATGAGGGGACTACTTCCCCAGCTGACCAAAACTTGTTCATAAGTCATATAGTTGACGTCGTTGGGGTAATTGGGGTGGAAGCGGTACTCGTAGTAATAATCGAAGATGTCACCGATATAGATACCGGCACCTCCGGCGAAGCCGCCGCTACCGCCGTTACCACCGTCCACGTCGTTCTCACCGTTGTTACCGCCACTGGCATTGCCTCCGGTGACCGAGCAGTCTCTGACAATACAATTGGCGATGATGTGATTTCCGAAGACGGTAATAGCGGCATTGCTGTTGACATACCCGGAACCGGTATAAATATCACCGGCCATATTGGCGTAAGCATAAGGCATGTTATCGGCACCATCGATGCCGCGGGCACCGGCACCATCCGGGCCTGGAGCGTTTATTCCTGTGGTCTGTGAGTTCATTATCGTGATGCCACTCAGCACGCAAGAGCCTCCAGGGGCACCAAGGATGTGGATACCGCCGCCGATCTCACCTGTGCAATCTATAATTGTAGTTGCAACGATATCGGGGTCGTCAGGGTTGGTGCCGGTAATTGTGATGTTTTTGCCTATGACCTCAAAGCCAGTACCGGCATAGGTGCCGCTGTGAAGGACAACCACGTCGCCATCTCTTGCGTCATCTATAGCGTCCTGAATTCCTAAGTAAGTATATTGACCGTCGGTAGACACGTTCAAAAATCGCTTGACAGCCCGCTCGAATTCGAGGGTGACGTACCTGCTGCTGTACATGGTAACGTTGTTGTACTGGCCGAAGGATGAATCATCATTGGTACCCGTCCACCTGAGTACCCGATAGTTCGGATCTGGTATCGCCCTTAGCTGTACCGACGTGCCTGGCGTTACGTAAACAACTACGGGTGATTCGTTCGGCCCAACAACAGTGTTGACGTCGTTAAAGTCAGCATAGTCATAATAAGTATATTCGAGGCGGCCATTACCAGTGACATATATCACCAGGCTGTACTGAATAGGCGGACCGGTAAAGAACGGATAGTGGTAGCCCTGGTCGGCCCATCCAGTATCCGTCTGATTCAGGATACTTGTTGTTATGTTGCCCAAATTGTACGTACCCTGGAGAATCTGCAGAATGTATTGTTCGCCGGCATCTATACTGGGGCTTGTTTGTGGCTGACCCGCCCGAGTCTGGCTCAGGTAGAAGGGCCCAAGGCTGCCAGTTACCCACAACGGATCTTCGCTTATGTTGTTGTCGCCGGCATCGCCGTTCTCGATGTTCGACCATGTTGCAGTACATTCGTAAAGGTCGTCGCCGGCGTAAAACGGATCGCCCCACATACCCCACAACATGCCGTACCACATTCCATATATATTGCCGTTGCACCCTATGATACAGTTAGTAATTTCCGGGTCGGAGTCGCGACAGGCAACGCCGCCGATGGGTATGGGCCCGTACATATTTTCCTCATAGGCCAGGCCCGTATTGTATGCGATGGTGCAGAGCGTGATGATAGCAGGTGAGTCGTACAGGTAAATTGCGCCGCCAATATCGCCTGATGTGTTGAAAGTAATTAAGCAGTTGATAATCTCGGGAGCGGATCCAGCTTGACCATAGATACCTCCGCCGAACCCACCTGCGATGTTTCTGCTAATTTCTGTATCGACGATCCATGGTGAGGCGTTTGTACAATAGATTGCACCGCCATTGCCGGTAGCGCTATTATCGACTATCCTGCAATTCCTTATCGCCGGTGAGGCGCCGTCGCATAGTATGGCGCCGCCGAAGGCAGCAAAGCCGTTCATAATGGTAAAGCCCGACACGATATAGTTAGGATCTTCACCACTATCGAATATGAAGGCTCGGCCTAATCCCTCACAGTTAATAATGGTGGCCGCTACTACATCGGCATCGGTCGGGTCAGTGCTGCGGACAGTTATCTGTCTGACCTCGTTTGGATCCAAACCTGCTCGCAGATTTATGTTTACGTTGCCCGGACCGGTATAGACGCCTCGGGTGAGCTCCACCGTGTAGTTATTCCCCGCTGCGTCAACGGCAGCCTGTATCGTTGGGAAGGGGCTGCGAGGATCGAGAACCATGTTCTCATCGTACAGGTTAATGATATTGTAGCCAATCCTCCCGAATTCGACTGCGACAAGTACGTTATTACTATCCATGGTTACGATATTGTTCAGCTCTCTGGACGAATCGTCATCAGTCCCGTACCAGTACCTGACTTCGTAGTTCGGGTCTGGGTGTGCAATGAGGTTTACCTCGGTGCCGGCGTAGTACTTGTAAACATCACAAATGCCGTCACCATTGATGTCGCTACAATCAAGGTAGGGAGGAGAATTTGGTTCGAGCGCGCCATTCGGGCCTGCGTACAGGTACAAATTGTACAGAGGGGCCTGCTCGAATTCAATGGTGACGTTTTTATCTTCGGTCAAAGTGACGGTGTTGTGGCGGCTGGTAGATGCATCGTTATCAGTGCCGGTCCATTTCTTCACTTTGTAGCCAACATCGGGATATGCAGTGAGCTTTATTACATTGTCTATGGAGCCCTCGTAGATTATGGCGCTGTTCGGCTCGACATAGCCATGGGCAAGATTCGGGTCAACAACCACACCATTAGCATCAACCACACTGACAGTTAACAGATATGGAATGAGTCCCTGGCGGTAGTGATAACCCATATCGACGACATTGACGTCATTGACACCATCGGTTCTGGTGGTATATGTATCCATGCCGATATTAGAATCATTGGCATCAGCGCTTCCAGAATCGACACATGGGCTGTCGACCGACTGTCCTGCAGCAGTCTGGCTTAGATAATAGTAACCGCCGGCGAATAGCGGGTCTTCCATGATGTTGCCGTTGTTGGGGTCCCAGCTATTGGCGTCCGGATTCCAATCCCACCCGTTGAGCGTACAACCATCTTCAACGTAAATCATGGGCGCAACTTGGCCAATCACGGAGATGGCTTCCATAATTGCGCCAAAAATCTCGCTGGGATCAAAGGCCTGAAGCATCAGGCCGCCCGTTCCTTTGGCCAAGCCATCGAGATACGATTCGACGAACGGATCACCAACACCGAATCCGGTTACGATCGAGACTATTCTTACTGGTGCCGGTCCTGCCGTTGCTGCAGCAGCAATATCGTTGAGCCTATAGCCGGTAAACGGCTCCGGGTCATGCGGCGCTGCATCGGCTATAAGAATAATTACCCTGCTTACCTCGGCCCCAGGCCTCCAGGGTCCAGGCCCGTTAGAGCTCGGGTCTGCTCCATATAAGTTGCCGGCCAGCCTCGCTGCCAGTGAGTTGTGGTCGATACAATGCATTAGGCCTGTATAGACCGATTCTCGCCAATCGCCACCCGCACCTAAGGGTGCTGTTAACAGGTTGATCCCAGCCACCACTGCCGTGGCATCGCTCGTAAATTCCACAATAGTTTGATATGGATAATCAGTGGATAAGCCATGATTCGGATCGTTGAAATCTTTATAGTCTACCACGGCAATCCGGTAATCGGGCATTGTAGCCGCTATGAAATTGACGAATTGTGTTGCTGAGGCTTTAACGGCATCGATATCGTCCCACATACTGCCGGTTGTGTCTACACAGATAACAAGGTCGAGTGCCGTTGGCTCAACAACTGCGTTAGGCTCCGGCTGGATGTCGCTGTACGAAATCGTAAGCATGGATGGTCTTGCTCCGAATTCGGCGTCGGTGCATACTGCGACCTGGGAGCCCTCGTAACTACTGACGTTGCCCCAGATGATGCTGTTGATAACTTCCACATTGCTTTCATAGGAACAGTACAGGCCTCCACCGTAAGCAGGCAATCCTCTGACTTCGTTGTCGGCTATCGTACAATTGGAGATTATAGGTTCTGCGAACCAGTTCGAGGATATGGCACCGCCATCGCGGCCGGCGCTGTTGCCCGTTAGCAAGCAGTTGTGCAGGAGGGGATTATAGAGGTCCAGGTCGCTGCCGCCAAAGTAGATGGCGCCGCCGGAAGCACTTGCCCGGTTTTCGGTGAAGATGCTGTCAGTTATATCAACGATTGAGGACAAGCAGCAATAACCGCCGCCCTCGCCGAATATTACAGGAAGCTGGGTCGAGAAGTTCGGGTCAGTGGGTGCAGGATAAGGGCCAACAAAAGCCTGGTTCCTGGTGATAGTAGAACCTGTAATTGTCCCCGTGGCCTCGACGGAGTATAGACCTGCACCGTGGTAAGCCGTATTGTTACTAAAGCTGCAGTCGATGATTGTCGGGCTGGCGTTCGACCAGTACATTCCGCCGCCTATGCAGGCTTCGCTGTTGGTAATGGTGCAGTTTACGAATTTCGGCTCGCAGTCATCTTCGAAAGCGATGGCACCGCCATAGCTGACCATGATATCGTCGGGCACGGTAACGACTGAAGTATCGGCTGTATTGTTATTGAAAGAGCAGTTTACGAATTCGGGATTGCTCCAGTAGCAGGCATAAACGGCACCGCCGAAGTTCTCTATATTCAGGGGCCTGTCCGGAGTTTCCCATGCGAAGCCGCCCACGCCACAAACGCCGCCATAAGTGTTATTGTTGGTAAATGTGCAGTCTAAGAATTTTGGCGAGCTGTCGTTCTCACAGTAGACGGCGCCGCCATAGCCGCTGTATTTCCAGTAATCCTTGTAATAACCGTAGTCGTCGTACAAGTAGGACCTGAGATTACCGTCAACGTCGTATGGAGCGTATTGCCAGCCATCCCACCAGTACCAGTCAGGCCAGGTGAACGGGCCGGTTTCGAAGGTTTCAGACCATTGCCAGTTACCGCCCCTTCCGCCGTGGACACCATCGAGGCCAGTGCCGCCGGGGCCTCCATTTCCGCCCATGGCGTAGCAGTTTGTAAATGAGCATTGTTCAAATGTCGGACTGCTTCTGGTTCCACAATATACGGCTCCGCCGTAGCCCCAACCTGCCCAGCCGCCGTCGAACCCATAAGGATGGTCGGGGGTACCATTGTCACCGGGGCCTCCATCACCGCCGCTAACCGAACAGCTTATAAAATCACAGTTCTGTATGGTTGGTGAGCTGTTAAGCATGCGTATTGCACCACCCCCGACACCACCGCCATCCTGGCCATCGTCATCTATGCCTCCTAAATTCCCTCCATTGCCGCCCCCTATCATGCACCGGTCGAATACACAGTTGCGGATAGTCGGTGAGGAATTATAGAGATACATTCTGCTAAATCTTATGGTAATGCCATCAATTATCGATTCGGGACCGATGTTTTCGATGTTAAAGAATTGACCCTCGATAACAGTGGCTGCAACGCAAGTTGGGTCATCCGGATTGGTGCTGGTCAGCGTAATATTCTTATCGATAATCGAAATGTATGGAGCCGGGAAGCCCGGATATGGAGAATCATAAGTACCTGTTGGAATAATCACAACGTCACCATCGGAAGCAGCATCAATAGCGTGTTGAATCGAGGTGTAGTTGGGATCCCTGACGACAAAAATTGTTCTCGACTGGTCGAACCGTAAAGTAACATCTCTGTTGGACCACATCACAACGGTGGTGTCGCCCTTCGAGGCATCATTGTCCGTTCCGGACCAGATTGTGCGATTGCCTGGATCGGGGATGCTAATTAGTGTTACCGGTGTGACGGCGTAGTAAGTTTCAGTGAACGTCTCGTAGACAGCGTTCGGGTCGGATGAAGGTTCGACCTTGAACGCCCCGTGGCCGTCAGTTGCATTGACTGTTAGCGTAAATTGCGGGACCGTCAAGGGGTCGTAGTAGTGATAACCGATGTCAACCTGGACCATATCTACAACACCATTGGGATCGGTGGTGTAGGTATCCAGTCCGAGATTAGCGGCACTATTGCTGCCGTTATCAACGGCGGGACTTGCGCTTTGATTAAGATAGCAGTCACCGAACGGCCCGGTTACAAACAGCGGGTCGCCATCAATATTCGTAGCATCAATGTCAGCACCGGCAAAGGTATAGGTCTGCCCTGTGCAGGGGTCATAAATCCCGTAATCGCCGTCCGGGCTGTTGTGGAATAAAGAATATGTTATGATTGCATTGCCGACGTCCTCTTCACATATTGCGTGGCTGTTACAGTTCTGGAATATAGAGTCGGTAATTGTTGGGTCGGAACCCCCATCGCAGAATACTGCGCCGCCGAAGCTGCCTGCCGAGTTTTGGCTGAAGGTGCAGTGTTTGATTTCGGGCGTTGCAAAGAAATTACAGGAGATCGCACCACCCTCCACGGTGGCAGAGTTGCCGGTTATGAGGCAGTTTCTGACCAGATGTGTGAGGTATCCACCGTAGAAATTGATTGCGCCGCCGGAGCCATTAACACCCTCGGCGACATTATCACTGAGCGTACAGTCTTGGATTGTTGCATGTGTGTCGGCGCAGACCAGGCCGCCGCCGATGTCGACACCAAGGTTCATATTGAGAGGTTCGATGACGCCGAAACGACTGACCGGAATTGTAATTGTGTCAAGACCGCTGCCGCCTGTGGCTCTATTGCCGCTTATATTTGAACCGGTTACAGTAACGGTTCCATCTACGAGGTACAAGCCGCCACCGTTTTTGGAGGTATTGTCTACAAAGTGGCAGTCTGTGAATGTACCTATGAAGTCCATGAGATATATACCGCCGCCCCATCCGTCGATGCCTTGGCTGGCCTGGTTCCCGACAAAGCTGCAGGATGCGAAGTTAAATGTCAATGTTGTGGTTATGTTGGGGTCGTTCGAATCTTGATAAGAACCGTCTATTGCACCGCCGTTGTTGCCGGCTATATTACCGCCGAATGAACAGTACGCAATGCTGGCATCACTCTCAATATCAATTGCACCACCGTCATAGAAGGAAGAGTTGCCGTTGAAGTTACAATTCCAAATATTTACGCCATTACAATCGGGGCCTATATAGACGGCGCCGCCTCCCGTATCTATTGGCGGGAAGCCTGGACCATTGGGGTCATAATATGGATAACCGTACAAATAGCTGTAAGGATAATAGCTGTAAGGATAATAGGTGTACGGATAAACGATGTAAGGATAACCGATGAAAGGAGAACCGATGAAAGGAGAACCAATGTAAGGATAACCAATGTAAGGATAACCGTAGTAGCTAAGCCGATTAGTTGCTTCGTTGTCCTTAAACAGACAGTCGTTGAAATCGACGATGCAGTCGGATTTAACAAGGATAGCTCCACCGAGGTTGTCTGTAAAATCACAGTTCGTCAGAGTAACAGTGTTGTTCGGCTCAGCATACAGAGCACCGCCGTAGGTGTTTACGTAAATGCTCTCCTGGAACATGCGGTGTCCGTAGTAGTAGTAAACATAATCGAAGTCCATATATGCTTCGCGGGCCTTGTTGCCGGAGAAAGTACAATTCGTAAAGCTTGGATCTGTGTTGTCTGCAAAGTAAGCTGCACCACCCGCTATACCGCCAAAGGGAATAGGATAGCTGGCGTAGCCGGCCAGAGTAGCTGCGATAAGCGGATTTTCATAATAGTAGACACTGCTAAAACCGCCGTCTCCCGGAAGACCTATAGTAGCAACATTGTTACTGAAAATACAATTCGTTATAATGGGGGTACTATCGCCGTCACAGTAGATACCGCCACCAATACCGTCACCAACGGCCGTTCCGCCGTAACCTCCTTCGCCTTCAGCTCCACCGTCTTCATCACCACCGTTCCCTCCGGTTCCACCACAGCCACCTCTGGCAAAGTTATCTTTGATTGTACAATTAACGATGATTGGGCAGCTTCCCTCCCGACAGGCGATAGCGCCGCCGTAGCCCCTTCCAATGCCGGTACCAGCATGGCCACCCCACTGCCCGTCGGTGGTCGTTTCCACGTCCGTACCCGCGGGATGGAGGTAGCCCCATTCAGCGAACATGCCCTGCGCACCGTCGCCGCCCCATGCGCCGGTAACAGTACAGTTAGTTATCACGCAGTTTTTAATAGTGGGAGAACTTGCGTTCTCACAGAGGATTCCACCGCCATAGGCATCGCCGACGGCGTCATGCCCACGTTCAGCCCGTGGCGGCGGCGTGTCGCCATCGGGCATCGGCTCGTAGGGTTCAGGAGTGAGCATTCCAACACGCCCAGGCACCCCGAGAGGACCGGTTATGAACCCGTTCCTGATGGTCAATCCTATTACAACAGTGTTGGGACCTTCACCGCTGTGGAAGTGGAACGCACGCTTCGGCAAGTACCTGTTACCCTGGACGTCAATAATCGTGTGCGCTATGATGTCTGGATCATCCGGGTCAGTGGACCTCAGAGTAATTTGCTTGCCCTGGAAGTCGATACCGTCCGGGTTGGTTACGTAGTGGATGCCAGGAGAAACGATGATATTGTCCCCCGCCGGGTGTGCAGCCACTATGGCTTCCTCAATTGTACGGTATTTGTCGGATGGGACAAGGAAGTTGCTAACAACATCTGGCTCAAACTCGACGCTGGCGCGCTCATTGCTGTCCATTGTTACCGTATTGGTGTTTATATTCCAGGACGGGTCATTATCGGTACCGGTCCAGCTTAAGACGCGATAGCCCGGATCGGGTATTGCCGTCAAGACAAATACACGGCCTGCATAGTCTTTGTATGCGCAGATATTGTTGTTGGGATCGTGCAATGGGTTGTTGGGATCGAGTGCGTTGGAATCGACTACGACTGTACCCGGTCCTATCGCAGTAACGATTAACTCGTACTTTACGCCGACCTGCGGATAGTGGTAGCCCATATCCACCCTGTCAGCGTCGCCAACGAGGTCAGTTCGGGTGGTATAGGTATCCATGCCGAGAACGCTTGCCAAGTTGCTTCCGGCATCGACGCAATTGCTGTCGACCAATTGTCCGGCAGCGATTTGACTCAGGTAGTAATCGCCCAAAGAGCCTGTTGTAAAGTTCGGGTCGTCGGCGATGTTGTGAGTGTTGGGGTCCCAGAGGCCGTTCGGGTCCAAGGGGTTATTCGGGTCATTGGGCTCCCACCCGTAGAGTGTGCAACCATCTTCAACATAGATGGGGATGCCCAAGAACCTTCCTATGTCGAGGGCCCCACTCCTAATGGAAAAGACATAGCGTCCATTAACCAAACTGTTCCGGCTGTCATAGATTAGACCCGTAGAGCTACTATTGAGGAACGAGCCAGGGATGCCTGAGCCCGGGAACTCGTAGAAGGTCCCCGGATTGCCGGTGCCGTTAGAGAAACCAGCACGGGCCGAGAACCCGCCGAAACCGTTGAACCCGCCGCTGAGATCGCCGGTTTCCCAATTGATCGTCTCGTAGTTGAACTCGATATCGAAGTCACCAGCGGCACGATCGGAGCGGTCAATGAGGACCAGCTGGAACGTGTTGAGCTTATCAATGTTCATAAAGGAGTAACCAACGTTAATCCAGTTAACGGCGAAGGCGTTATGACCGTCAACGGTACCCTGCCCATACGTTACGGGGCTGCTGAGACGGGTATCAACATCAGCAAAGAACGGCGCCATAATCGCTGTGCCGATATTTCCTGTCAAACCAAACGGCGTGAAGGACCATAGTGACCTATCAAGCGTCACATTGCCGTTGTTATTGATGTAAAGGGCGGAGTATGTGGTGCCGAAATAGTTGATAGTAAATCCAATGTTAGCAAAAGCGCTTGGGAAGTCGTCAATCGACCCCAGTGAATAAAGGTTAAATCCGGGACGTATGACGGGCAGCGTATCGGCACCAATCAGGTCCACAACCTCTTCGGTCTCAAGACCAATGTCACTGTCAGTTACTTTGACCTTTGAGGTTAGTAAGGAGGACGGCGGGTCAGCACTACATACGGCTATCTGGAAGCCCCTGGTACCTGTGTTGCCCCAGATGATAGAATCGCTAACAGTTGTATTGCTGTCATAAGAACCATACAGGCCACCGCCGTAAGAGACCACGTGTGTAAGTGTGTTATGAGCTATCGTGCAGTTAGAGACTGCCAATTCGTTCTGCCAGTTGTTTGAAATACCCGCCCCGTCTCTGCCGGCTGAATTGTGAGTCACCAGACAGTTCGTGAGTCTGGTTGTGTCATACTCTCCGCCGGCAAAGTATAGACCACCGCCCGAAGTGCTGGCCGTATTGTTGCTGATATCAGAGTCTTGAATCAATGTTGGGCCTATGAAAGAATACATTCCACCACCCTGAGCGGCACCAGACCTGTCCTGACGTGCGATAACGATGGAGTTTCCGTCATTCGGGCCGCCACCGGGAATCGGCGGAAGGTTCGGGTCAATCGGATTGGGCAGATAGTAATCGAAATATATAACAACACGTACAGCTTCATTATATTTGATTGAACAGTTAATGATTTCCGTATCCGGCGAATGTGTGCAATACAGGGCTGCGCCACGAACGGCTGTATTATAGCTGATATTGTTGCAGTCGATAATTGACATATTAGAATCTGTGAGGAATACAGCCCCACCGTCTTCGTCCGCATTGTTGGCTAACATTATAGTATCCGAAACCGTCCCTGAACAGTTCGGGTCAAAGTACAATGCACCGCCGTTGGTCGCTGAGTTGTTTGTAAAGTTGCAGTCGGCAATCATTATTGTGCTGTTGTTGGGCTCGTATAAGATGCCGCCGCCATCACCGAAGGCGAAATTGTTTGTGAACGTGCAGTCGTTTATGTCTGAAATACAGCCCCTATTGTAGTAGATTCCACCACCGGAATCTGCTGTGTCGTTCGTAAGCGTGCAGGACTTCAGCACTGAAGTACTCTCAAAATTGTAGTACAATCCGCCACCTTCGTAGCTTGCAAAGCTGTCGGCGAAGTTGCAGTTGATAAACAGCGGGGAGCTGTTGACATCACAGTATGCAGCGCCACCGGAACCAAGAATGGCAAAGGAATCGACGATGTTACAATCTATAAACGTTGGCGAGCTGTTGACACCAACGTATATAGCACCACCATTGCCCAAAAAGGCTGTAGTGGTGGTTATTGTAGCGTTAATAATAGTTGGACTGCTGCCGGAACCAATGTATATTGCACCACCGTTGTCGAAGAAAACATCGCAGTATCGTATCACGACATTGGCAATGGTTGGACTGCTTTCGGCACCGATGTATATAGCACCACCGGGTTGTCCGAAAAGACCACCGTTAACAATAGTAAAGCCGTCCACGACTGAGTTTGCATCTTCACCATTGTTGAATGTAAAGGCGCGAACGCTGTATTGACAATCGATAATCGTCTGGGCAACATAGTTGGGGTCGTCAGGATAAGTGCTGAACACCTTGAGCTCTTTGCCCTGGAAATCGATATTACCGTTATAGGTGCCGTAAGCAACGATAAGTGTGTCGCCATTTTCAGCGGCGTTAACCGCCTGTTGCAGAGCATTACCACCGCCTGAAACCTGGATTTTATCGGGTAGTCTGAACCGAACGACAACTGTCTGGTTGGCATCCATTACTACATCATAGGTCCTGTCGATAGAGAGTAAGACATCATTAACATCGTACCATCCTTTGACGTAATAGTCTGTGTCGGGTATTGCCGTAATGGTTACTTGCGTACCCTCATAGTACCAGCCGTTTGGATCAACAGGGTCTGGTTCAAACTGTACTCTGCCGTGGATGCCGGGGTCGTTCGGGTCGTCCGTCACGATGACAGTCAACTCGTATTTGACAACAGCTTCGGTGTAGTGGTAACCCATATCGACCATATCGACGTCGTTGACGCCGTCAATGCGAGTGGTATAGTTAAAAGCGTTCATATCGAAAACATTGGTCGCCCATGTACTACCACCGTTGACACAGTTGCTTTCAGTTATCTGACCGGCAGCGAACTGGCTTAGATAGTAACCGTGGATGAAGTTCGGGTCTTCCTCGATGACAAAGCTGTTTGGATCCCAGGTATTGGCGTCCCATCCCCAGTAGTTATTGGTGTCAGGAGCTACCCATCCATTGAGGATACAACCTTCTTCCACATGAATTGCAGCTCCGTATGTGAGACCGGCGATAGCCGCGCCCAGGTTGATTCGGGGCTTGGTTATGGGAACTTTTGTGTCGGTAACCGGGTCGCCGGTTGCAACGAGTAAATTTCTCACCTCTACAGGCGAAAGGCTGCCTTTAGCAGCAGACTGCACAACGGCAACACAACCCGCTGCGAAAGGACAGGCTGAAGACGTGCCGCCAAAATAAGGATAATAATCGCCGGGGTCATAACCGCCAGCCCCAACGATGTCAGTGGTGTACATAGGATCGGCCGGCGCCAGTATATCGAGGATATCAGCCGTATTCGAATACCCCATTACCTGGTCAGTTGTATCATGTACGGCTCCAACGGAAACCACCTTGGACATTGCCGCGGGCCAGGATATGCCTTGACCGGCAAATCCATTATTACCCGAGGCGGCAAGTATTGTGATACCCGCTGCCTCAGACGCAGCGGCCACCGTCGCGAACGCCGGCGAGGAGGCATCGGCTGCCGCAGGATCGTTGAAAATACCACCGCCCCAGCTATTACTATTCGCCACGATGGGTTTAGATGGGTCGTCATTGCGGTGAGTTATGCACCAGTCCCACGCAGCAAGGGCAGCGTTTGTAAGCGGGCCTCCCATTCCAATTGAAATCTTCAATCCGTAAATACCGCTGTTGTACGCGACTCCACCGATATAATCTCCAACGAAACCCAATGACCCGGCAGCTATACCTGAGCAGCAGGTTCCATGGGGATGGCCCTCGTGGAATGGGTCGGGGTCGTTCGAGCCGAAATCGTAACCGCCGATTATCTTGTTATTTGGGAAACCGCCTCCACCGAGCATCGGATGAGTATAGTCAAAACCGCTGTCACAAATCGCAACGGCCGCACCTGTGCCACTGTAAATCTGCCGGACTTGCAATGCGTTCGCCAAAGGAATTGCCTGTGCCAGCGCCCATTCAAGTTCTCTGACAGGCTCGATATGTGCCACCAGGGGGTCATCAAGCAGTGTGGAAAGGCCTTCAATTGTAACCTCACCTGAGAAAGCTGCCACGTTCTCATAACGATACTGCAATGTGAACTCAGCAGCCGTAAGTGAAGACAAAACCGAATCCTGGCGACTGTCTATGTTGGCCAGAAGCTCGTTGACTGATTGTGGCGAATCCCAGTTGGTCATTGCCCGCAGCTCGGCAGGTTCAATCAGACTTACGATTACCTGTACTCTGTCTTGACCGGCATCAAATTGGTCATAAATGGTTTGGCCATCTACAAGAACCGTATTGGGGCCGGTCTGTCCCGTACCACCAGTGGCTGAGCCCTCCGGGCTGAAGAAAGGCGACTCATTGGGTTCGTACCGTGGCCCAATGTCACTGTACGTAATGGTCAGCGACGAAGTCAGCGAAGTCAGCGGATACAAATCACCACTGGCCACAGCAATCTGCGCACCGTCACTACCTCTATTGGCCCAAATGATGGAGTCGATAACTTCGACATTACTTTCGTAGGAGCAATACAGTCCACCACCGTTAGCGTTCGGGTCAGTGACTGTATTATGGGATATCGTACAATTTCGTATTTCAGCCTCCGACCGCCAATTGACCGAAATTCCGCCTCCATCTGTACTTGCAGTATTATTGGTTACAAGGCAGTTCTTCATCACCGGGCCGGTATAAGGTTCCGGATAGTCACCGGCCAGATACACACCTCCACCTGACGTCCTGGCCGTATTGTAACTGATATCGCAATCTTCAATTAACGCCGGGCCGGCAGACGAAAATATACCGCCGCCCTGAGTGACCAAAGAGTCAATGCGATACGCTTCGTTGTAGTTGATGGTACAGCGAATAATTTGGGATTCCGGAGAATCAATGCAATACAAACCGCCGCCGCGAAGTGCAGTATTGCCGGTAATATTGCAGTCTGCAACGAGGATGTTGCCTTCAACAAGGTATATAGCGCCGCCGTCCTCGCTGCCGGTGTTGTCTTCCAGAGCGCTGTCGGTCACAGTTCCGGAACAATTCGAATCGAAACATAAACCGGCACCGTAACTCGCCGTGTTACTTATAAAGTTGCAGTCGCTGACCGCTATTACATTGTTAGCGTCATAAAGGACCCCTCCACCATCGGCGGCTGCTGTATTATTGACAAAGGTAGAGCCACTGACTTGTGACTCGCAGTTAGCACCAGAGTAGATTCCGGCACCATAGGAATCCGCTGTGTTATTGATAAGGGCACATCCAGTAAATTCTGCGACGCAGTTGACATCATAATACACACCACCGCCATCGTAGGTTGCGTAATTGTCGCTGAAGTTGCAGTCGGCAAATACCAGCGAGTTGTTGACGCTGCTGAAGACTCCGCCACCAAAACCGTCGGTAGCAGAGCAATTGGTGATTGTGCAATATCTAAATGTGGGAGCACTGTTGGCGTCGATATATATGCCGCCGCCGTTGGCATCAGTAGCGCTGCAATTATTTATCCAAACACTTGTAATTGTCGGACTGGTGTTGAAAGCCATGTATATTGCACCACCATTAGCGTTGTTGGCGTCACAGTTGCTTATAGCAATATTCGTAATGGTCGGACTGCTGTTGGAGTCGATGTAAATCGCACCACCGCTGGCGCCCTCAGTGCTGCAGTTACTTATAACCATGTTAACAATGATGACATTACTATTGGGGCCGATGTATATGGCACCACCCGGCTCGTTTGTAACGCTGCCGTTGATTATCGTAAAGCCGTCTACGACCACATTGGCATCTTCGCTGCCATTGAAGGTAAAGGCTCGACTGGTGTTTTGACAATCAATAATCGTGTTAGCAACAACATTAGGATCGTCAGGCTTGAAACTGAACAATCTGAGCTGTTTGCCCTGGAAGTTGATATCGCCGTTGTAAGCGTCGGCAGCGACGATAAGTGTATCGCCATTTCTTGCGGCATTGACAGCATCACGGAGAGCATTGGGGTCACCTGAAACCTGGATCTCAGTCGGCAGCCCGAATTCAACGTCAAAAGTCTTGTCAGAGTCCATTACTACTACAAGGGTCTTATTGGCAGAGACTAAGACACCATTGACATCATACCAGCCTCTGACGTAGTAGTTGGGGTCAGGAATACCTAACACTCTTACTATTGCATACTCGTTATATATGCCGTTCGGATCAATCGGGTCTGGGTTATACTCTACTGTACCTGGCCCAACCACATTAACAGTTAACTTATACTGTAGGCCGGAGACACCATAGTGGTAACCCATGTCTACTATATCAACATCGCTGTCTCTGTCGGTTCTGGTACTGTATGTATCCATGCCGAGACTGCTTGCTAAATCGCTGCCTGTATCCACACATGGGCTGTTCTGCAACTGCCCGGCAGCAATCTGACTTAGACGGTAACCACTGACAAAGACCGGATCATCGTCGATGACACTATTGAAGTCCCAGTTCAGGACACAGGTTACATCAACGAAGACGGCGTTAGGATTGACCCATTCGGCTCCGTTGGGATCTTGCCAGCCATCGATATCGGAGTATGAGACCGCAACAGATGCCGGTTCGAATTCGGCGCTGGCGCAGACTGCGATCTGGGAGCCCTCGTAACGACTGACATTGGCCCAGATGATGCTGTTAATAACTTCGACATTGCTTTGATAAGAGCTGTACAGGCCTCCACCGTATCCCACGCCAGCGGCACCGGTGACTTCGTTGTCGGCTATCGTACAATTGGAGATTACTGGTTCTGCGAACCAGTTCGAAGATATGGCACCACCATCACGGCCAGCGCTATTGTCCGTTAGCAAGCAGTTGTGGAGGAGAGGACTATCGTCGCTGCCGATGTAATAGAGGGCGCCGCCGGACATTTGTGCCCAGTTTCCGGTAAAGATGCTGTCATTAATATCAACGATTGAAGAGAGGCAATAATAACCACCACCGCGGCCGAATACCTCAACAGGTATGTTGGTATCGTTAGGCCCAGGAGCAACAACGGCACTGAAGGCATTGTTGTCAGCGAAGACAGAATGTGTAATTGTGCCCGTGGCGTCGACGGAGTATAAACCTGCACCATGATAAGCCATATTGTCACTCAAATTGCAGTCTATAATCGTCAGGCTGCCGATAGACCCGTATATTCCACCGCCTATGCAGGCTTCGCCGCTGGAAATAGTACAGTTTGTGAACTTCAGTTCACAGTCATCTTCGAAAGCAACGGCGCCACCGTAGCTGACAACGATATCGTCGGGCGCGTTAACGGTTGAAGTATCAGCTATATTGTCATTGAAAGAGCAGTTTACGAATTCGAGATTGCTTCTGTAACAGGCATAGACAGCACCGCCTAAGTTTTCGATATTCAGGTTCCTGTCCGGAGTTGGCCAGTTGTTGCCACCTACGCCGCAGACGCCACCATAAGTGTTGTTGTCCGTGAAGTTACAGTCAAAGAATTCTGGTGAGCTGTCATTTTCGCAGTAGACGGCGCCACCGTAGCCGCTGTATTTCCAGTAGTCTTTGTAATAACCGTAAGGTTCGAGGTAGGTCCTGGGATTACCGTCCTCGTCGTAGTCAGCGTATTCCCAGCCATCCCACCAGTACCAGTCAGGCCAGGTGTACGGACCGGTCTCGAAAGTAGAATCCCATTGCCAGCCACCACCCCTTCCGCCGTGGACGCCATCGATACTGTTGCCGCCGTTGCCGCCGTTTCCACCTTGAGCGTAGCAGTTTGTGAATGAGCAGCTCTCAAATGTTGGACTGCTTCTGTCTCCACAATACACGGCGCCGCCGTAGGCCCATCCTCCCCAGCCGCCGTCATACCCAGGAGAATGTCCATCATGGCCACCGTCACCATTTCCTCCATTACCGCCGGTAACTGAGCAGCCTGTAAAGGCGCAATTCTGAAGCAGAGGCGAGCTGTTGTACATTTCTATTGCACCGCCCTCAACGCTGCCGCCATCATAACCGTCGTCAGGATCGTCTGTGGGATTTCCTATAGATGCGCCCCATACCCTACATTCGGTGAAGACACAGTTGCGAATGGTAGGTGAGCTCCAATAGAGGTACATTTTACAGTTCCTGAGGGTGATGCCGTCAATTATAGTTCCGGGGCCGGCGTTAGAGATGTTAAAGTAGTAACCATCGAGAATGGTGCCCGCAACAATATTGGGGTCGTCAGGATTCGTGCCGGTAAGGATAATAGACTTATCGATGATGGCAATGATTGGAGGCGGATAGCCCGGATATGGGGAAGCATAAGTACCTGTAGGAATGATGACAACATCACCATCGCCTGCAGCGTGGATAGCATGTTGAATTGAGGTGTAATTGGGGTCGCTGACGACAACAATTGTTCTTGGCTTGTCGAACCTGAGGGCGACGTCTCTGTCGGACCACATCACAACAGCAGTGTTGCCCTTCGATGCGTCGTTGTCGGTTCCTGACCAGATTGTGCGGTAGCCTGAATCGGGGATGCTAATTAGTGTTACCGGTGTGCCGCCGGAGTAAGTTTCGGTGAACGTCCGGCGGACAGCGTTCGGGTCGGATGAAGGCACGACCTTGAACGCACCATGGTCGTCGGTTACGTTGACTGTGAGTGTAAATTGCGGCATTATCAGCGGGTCGTAGTAGTGATAGCCGATGTCAACCCGGGCCATATCTAAACTGCCGCTCGGATCGGTTGTATAGGTATTCAAGCCGAGATTAGAAGCGCTGTCACTGCCGTTATCGACGGCTGGACTTGCGCTTTGATCAAGATAGTAGTTCCCGAACAACCCTGTTACAAACAGGGGGTCGCCGGCAATATTATTAGCATCAAGTTGAGGACCGGTAAGGGTTCCTGCACAGGGGTCACTACTCCCGTAATCTCCGTCTTGGTTGTTGTGGAATAAGCAATATCTAACAATTGCGTTGCTAACCTTATCCTCATATATTGCGTGGTGGTTGCAGGCCTCGAATATGCAGTCAACAATATTTGGATCGGAACCCCAGTCGAAGAATATTGCGCCGCCGAAACTGCCTGCGGAGTTTCCACTGAAGGTACAATTCTTGATTTCGGGTGTTCCGAAATAGTTGCAGGAGATCGCACCACCGTTGACAGTAGCAGAGTTGCCGGTTATGAGGCAGTTTCTGACCAGATGCGCGACTTCTCCGCCATTTAAACTGATTGCTCCGCCGGAGCCGTTAATACCCTCTACGACATTATCGCTGAGAGTGCAGTCTTCGATTGTCGTACGGGTCCTGGCGCAGACCAGACCGCCGCCGAAGTCGAGACCAAGGCTCATATCGAAAGGCTCCATGACACCGAAACGATCGGGACGATAAGCGTTAATGTCAATACCACTGCCGCCTATGGCTGTATTTTCACTTATGCTGCCTCCAATGAAGTTGACAATCCCGTATGAAAGGTACAGGCCGCCGCCGTTTTTGGCAGTGTTACCTATGAAATAGCAATCATTGAATACGGCGTCGAAGTCCTCGAAATGTACGCCGCCGCCCCACCCGTCTATGCCTTCGCTGGCCTGGTTCTCGACGAAGCTGCAGGATTCGAAGTTCAGCGTTAATGTTATGGTTATGTTGGGGTCATTGACATCATAATAATATGCATCTATTGCACCACCGTTGTTGCCGGCTTTATTGCCGCCGAACGAGCAGCTTACGAAGTCGGCGCTGCTGAGGCTGTCAATGGCGCCGCCGTCGAAGGCGGAAATATTACCGTGGAAGCCGCAGTTCCGAATGTTTATGCTGTTACAATCGGGGCCGATGTAGACAGCGCCGCCTCCGGCATCAAATACCGGAAAAGCCCGATCATAGGGATTATAATTCGGATCATAAGGATAACCCCAAGGATCCCAGGGATCCCAAGGACCCCAAGGACCCCAAGGACCGTAAGGACCGTAGCTTATTCGAGTGGTTGCCTCATTATCCTTGAAAATACTGTCGTTGAAGTCGACAATACACGCCGATTCGATATAGACAGCACCGCCGAGGCTGCCTGTAAATTCGCAGTTGGTGAGAGTAACAGTGTTGTTCATCTCAGAATACAGACCGCCTGCCCATGTGTACGTTTGGACGTCCTCTACGTATTTACGGGTAAGGTAGTATATGACGTAATCGTAGGACATATATCCTTCATAGGCCTTATTGTCGGTGAATGTGCAATTAGTAAAGTTTGGATCCGTGTTGGTCGCGTAGTAGGCTGCACCGCCGGTTATGCCGCCAAAGGGAGAGGGATAGCCATGGTATCCCTCGCTGGCACGTGGGTCACGCGCTGCACCTTCACCTATGTAACCACCATCTCCGGGCAAACCCGTTGTGGCGACGTTATTAATGAAGCTGCAATTCGTGATGATGGGAGTACTTGCACCGTCACAGTAAATGCCGCCACCGATTCCATCACCCATGGCATCTCCGCCGTAGCCGCCTGAGCTTTCCAGTCCACCATTGTAGACGGCGCCTCCATCTCCACCGTCCCCGCCGCAGCCACCTCTGGCAATGTTATCTTTTATGATGCATCCCCTGATGATTGGGGAACTTCCACTGCGGCAGGCAATGGCGCCACCATACCCTCTTCCAATGCCGGTACCACCGTGACCGCCATACTGGCCGTCATCAATTGTTTCGATGTCTATACTGTTGGGGGGGATGAAGCTAAACGGCCCATAGTCACCATCTGCGCCGTCACCGCCGTAGGCACCGGTGACTACGCAGTCAGTTATCACGCAGTTCATGATGGTTGGAGAGCTGGCATTCTCACAGAGGATTGCACCGCCATAACCGTCGCCAGTGGCGTTTGCCCCACGTTCAGCCCGCGGAACTGGGGGATCAGTGTCGGGTAATGGCTCGTACGGAATGGGACTAAGAGTATAACTTCTTCCCTGCATTCCGAGCGGACCGGTCATGAAACCGTTTTTGATGGTGATTCCTGTTACTATCGTATTAGCATCCTCACCGCTGTGGAAGTGGAATGCCCGGCGCGGGAGGTATCTGGTGCCCGCGCAGTCAATGATTGTGCGCGCTACGACGTTTGGTTCATCCGGCTGATCAGACATCAGAGTGATGCTCTTGCCCTGGAAATCGATGCCGTTGGGATCGGTTACGTAGTGGATAATCGGAGCAATGATGATGTTGTCGCGAGAACGTGCGTCAGCTATGGCTTCCTCAATTGTGGCATATTGGGAGGGTACAAGCAAATTTCTTGCGACATCCAGCTCAAACTCGACTGTGACCGTTCTGTTTGAATTCATTATCACCGTATTGATAAGAGCGTATGATGAATCATCATCAGTACCGGTCCAGGCCTTGACACGATAGCCCGGTTCGGGTATCGCGGTAAGCGTCACTACCGTCTGGTTGGGATAAAATCCGCCGGGTGGCTGGATTGTGAGTGAGCCGTGGCCACCAATTACCGTTGTTGTCAATTGATAAATAGTAGCCACCTCGAACTCCACAGTAACGTGTTTGTCACTATCCATTGTCACGGTATTTGTCAGGGCCATACTTGCGTCATTATCGGTGCCCGTCCACTCCTTGACCTGGTAATTCGGGTCAGGGTAGGCTCTAATTTGTGCCACCATGCCCCTTGGATAATACCTGTCACTTGGAACGACATAGCCGAGGACAAGGTTCGGGTCAGTGATGACCATCCCGTTAGCATCAACCACACTAACGATCAAATGGTAAGCCATCGGAAGATGGTAACCCATATCAACAGTGTTGGCGTCGCCGATGTAGTCTGTACGCGTAGTATACTTGTCCGGATACATGCCGATATTCGGATCGTTTGAGTCACCACTTCCTGTATCGACGCAAGGGCTGTTAATGAGCTGCCCGGCAGCAGTCTGGCTTAGGAAGTAACCATTGACAAAAGACGGAAAGGCGTCGATGACACTGTTGAAGTCCCAGTTCAGTACACAGTTTACATCAACGAAGACGACGGTGGGATTAACCAGATTGGGATCAAAAGTCTGCCAGCCATCGATATCGGAGTAGGAGACTGCGACAGTTGACGGCTTGGAACTGGTACCGATTGAAATCTCCGAACCCTTGCTGCCATAGTTATTCCAGAGAATGCTGTCTATAACGTCCGTATAGCTTTCATACCCGCAGAATAAACCTCCACCGTATCCACCGTTGGGGATATTGACATCGTAAGCGATATTATTATGAATAGTACAATTGGATATAGTCAATTCATTATTCCAGCTGGCCGAAATACCTCCACCGTCTCTGCCGGCCAGGTTGTTGGTGATTAGACAATTTTTTGTCTCTGACGCGCCACCAGACATATACAAACCACCACCAGAGTAATGTGCATAATTAAATCTTACTTCACTATCAGCGATTAGTGCCGGTATTGAGGAGCAATATATACCACCGCCTTCACCACCGGGATAAGTAGCTTGATTGCCAGTGATGATGCATCCTGTAATCGTCGCAGCCGGACTGTCGATACCATATATTCCGCCGCCTTTGAAAGCTGAGTTGTTAGCGAAGCTGGAGCCGGTTAATACCGTATCGTCAGCCTCATCCCAGTACAAACCGCCACCGACGGTTGCGTAATTGTCGCTGAAGTTGCAGTCGGTAATTGTCGCTAAGTTAACATCTATGTGACAGATTCCACCGCCAAAGCTGACATAAGGATTCAGACGATAAACAAATTGAAGCGGGTTGTTGGGGTCGTTTGGATCCGGGTCAAAGGCGCCATCATCCGCATAGTTACCGGCTACATTACAATCCACAAACATTGTCCGTGAGTGGCTATCACAGAACACACCCGCTCCGTAGACCGGAATCAAGTAGCTGTATACAGGTTCCGGTCTCTGGCCAGCCCACGGATTACCGCCGATGCCACTCATACCGCCGGCTATGGTGTTGTTGCTGAATGTGCAGTTCTCGAAAGTGATTCTACTGTTTACCCCGGAATATACACCCCCGCCATAGGCACTGTATTTCCGGTACTCTCCCAAATATCCGCCACCGTTGCCGGCTAATCCCACGAAATCTCCATCACCCCAGTCACCACCATTTCCGGCGTCTCCGGCAGTAGCCGAGCAGTTGATGATTCGGCAGTTGAAAACAGTGGCGATGACTCTGTCGGAGAAGTATATTCCGCCGCCGTGAGCTCGGCCGTTGTAACCACCAATACCCCCGTCGCCGCCCTGGCTCATGTCACCGCTTGTATCACCACCGTCTCCGGCATCATTTGCATCACCCGCGATAGCCGCACAGTTGACAATAGTACAATCTGTAATGGTGGGGGTACTTGCAGAGCCGACGTAAATTCCGCCGCCGTACGCTCCCCCGCCGTCACCGCCGTTGCCACCGTTGCCGGCCACGGAGTCATCGCCGTCATTGCCGCCGCCGGTGCCACCGTTACCTGCGTCGCCACCAATAACCTGGCAGTTAGAAATCGTACAATTGCGAATAGTTGGGCTGCTGCCGTAACCGCAATAAATACCTCCTCCGTACGCAGAGCCACCATCACCACCTCTACCACCGAGAGCCCCGGTATTCGCATCATTGCCGCTGCTGGCGTTACCGGCACGAATCTGGGTATTCGTAATAATACAATTAAGAATAGTGGGACCGGCGCCGGATTCGATCCATATCCCTCCACCCCAGGTATCTCGCCCAACGTAGCCGTCATCACCGGGATCGTCCGGCGATAATCTTTGCAGTACATTCCATGTGCAGTTTGTGATTGTCAGGCCGTTTATAACGGTGTCCGGACCATTTCTGCTTCCGATAATGATACCGCGGGAAGTATAGCCATTGCAGTCGATAATCGTCTCAGCTACGGTACATGGGTCGTCGGGTTTAGTACTGGTCAATGTAATAGCTTTATCCACAATGGTGATATTGCCGCCCATATAACGGCCTGTGTTGATGACAATCGTATCACCATCATTTGCAGCATCAACAGCCTCCTGGATTAAGGGATATTTCTCTGGTACTTGAATAATTGCAGGTAGTTCTATTATGGCCGTGACGGTCCTGTCTGAATACATCATGACCGTATTGGTAAGGGCGTAAGACGTATCGTCATCTGTGCCTATCCATCTGACCCGATAGCCCGCATCCACCGTTGCTGTCAGTGTCACTGCGGTGAACTTGTTGAAAAATCCACCACTTGGTTCGACCGTGCCATGCTGCCCGATGACATTTACAGTTAACTGATACTGACCATCTGCAGCCGGGTAGTGCAGCCCCATATCGACCACACCTGCGTCACTCACGCCGTCGGAGCGAGTGGTAAAGTCACCGAGGCCAAGAGCAACCGCCAAATCGCTCCCTGCATCGACACAGGGGCTGTCTGCGCCCTGCCCCGCCGCTGTCTGACTGAGATAGTAGTACGGCAGGACAAATAGCGGGTCGGCATTGATATTACCAGGAAGCCAGTTGAGGATACGTCCCGGTTCGTAATAGATAGATTGTGGACTATTGCCATCCTGGATGTCGCAGTGTGATACTGTCAAAGTAGCAGGCCTGTCAATAAAGAACGGCTCGTCATCGCTGCCAATAGCAATCTGGTTGCCGTGGACAGCAGTGTTGCCCCAAACGATGCTGTCGGAAAGAATCGTCTGACTCTCGTATGAGCAGGATAAACCGCCGCCCCTTCCATGACTCGGATTGTAGATATCATACGTAGTATTGTCAACGATCGTACAATTAGAGATTGTCGGCGTTACTAACCAGTAGGAAACAATGCCGCCGCCGTCCAGCACAGCCGAGTTACCTTTGATAAGACAGTTCTTCAGTATCGGCACATTGGGGTCTCCACCGAAATACACACCGCCGCCGGACCCTGAAGCAGTATTATCGCTTATAAAGCAGTTTTCAATCGTCGGCTCAGATGACCAGGAGAACATTCCACCCCCGCCGCCGTAGAAGTTTTCATAACCGACGTAATCGTATAATAAGGTGTACAAATAAATGAGCTCTTCCGGGAACCAGCGTCCTTGGGCCTTGTTGCCCTTGATGGTGCAACCAGTAATTTTGGGCGCCCCGCCGCTCCAGTACATACCACCACCGTGCTCGGCGGTATTAGTACTGATCGCGCTGTCGAGAATTGAGACGTCCGAACCATTGCCGTACCAGTACAGAGCGCCTCCGAATATCGCCTCGTTGTCGATGAATTGACTCCTATTGATCGCTATGTCGCTGTCATTGTACAAGTAGTACGTGTATATCGTATCCCCAGTGTTAGGATCCCAATAATAATCGTATATGAGCACTCCACCGCCGTACACAGCCCCGCCGGAACCACCGCCGTAGCCATAGTACGAATATAATGAATAGACCTCCAAACTGCCGGCCTCGTTGCCGATGAATTTGCTGTTGTTGATCTTCGCTGTACCGTTGCACAACCAGAACAAGCCGCCGCCGTCGTATCCGGCAGAATTGTTCACGTAGTTGCAGTCATTAACCTCTATCGCGCAGGACACGCCAAAACACTGAGCACCTCCGTTACCGCCAGTAGAGGAGTTACCAATAAACTGGCAGTTGTTCATTCGGGCCGTGCAGTCGGCGTCATAGTATTCGGGGTAATAGTAGTACCAGTAGTAGGAATAGGGGGCATAGTAGCATTCGCCGCCGCCATTATCTGGGCACGTATTGTAGCTTATTGTGCAGTTAGTAAGCTCAGCTTTGCAGTCGACATCATAGTAATTAGCACCTCCAAAGCCCGAAATGGGACTGCCCATACCACCGCCATCTGACCCGTCTACGCCGTCTGGGGCGTTGTTATTGCCGCCGCTGCCGCCGCTGCCACCGGAGCCCTCGGGGTCGCCGCTACCGCCCCAGCCGCCCCAGCCGCCAAAGCCGCCCATTGCATCTCCTGCTCCGTTGCCGCCGTTGCCGCCGTTGCCGCCGTCACCAGCGGCATAAGAAGTCGTCGCAGCATCAGTAAGAGTCGTGTTGTAACTCATTACAGTATCCGAAACGTTAGTTACACAGTTTGGTCCATAGAATATAGCACCTGCCCACGACCGTGCACCGTTGCTGCCCATGTTGCCGCCGCGGTCATAGTACCACCAGTACCAGTCGTTGCCGCCGTCACCACCATTGCCTCCGCCGCCATCAGCGCCGTCGGCACCATCCTGACCGTCCGGGTTGCCGGTGCCGGCGGCACCGCCGGCGGCACCAGCCGCACCGTTACCGCCGTCGCCGCCGTCGCTGGCGTCTCCGCCAGGCGCACCAAGTCCCTGGTGAGTGCTGCAGCCGGTCATTGTGCAGTATCGTATTATAGGTTTGCAATTCGGGCCAAAGTATATCGCACCACCCAAAGCCTCACCGCCATTACCGCCATTACCACCTCTTCCGCCTCTCCCGCCGGGGCCTCCGGCACCGCCGGCGCCTCCGGCACCGCCGTCACCACCTGCTCCGTCCGCCCCGCCGTTATAGCCCGGGCCTCCGTTCTGGCCGGCCTGACCGGGCTGGCCGGCCTGAGCATCGCCGCCGTCCTGACCGTCCTGACCCTGGCCGCCGAAGCCGCCATCCCCACCAATGGCATGGCAGTTGATAATCGTACAATATGAAATGATAGGACTGCAATTGGCATCGAAGTACATCGCTCCGCCATAGCTAAGACCACCTTCGCCGCCATCCAAACCATCAGGACCGGGGAGGCCAGGCCAGCCGGCTTCGCCAGGCAGGCCGGGCAGGCCATCCTGACCATCAATGCCGTCTATGGGGAGATCGGCTTCCACATATAGTAATACGAAGCTCAAGTCCCACGGCGTTCCGCTCAATTCGATAGGCTCGAAAGCGGATGTTGTGAAATTATAACGCAGCGCACCACTACCCTCGGGAAAATCAGGATTCGGCTCGCGAGTTTCCCAGCCCCACCTCGGGTCGTTTGGACCTGGAATTGTAGTATAAATTGCCTCAATACTGAGCCAGTAGATACCATTAGAATCCGGCTGATACCAGTACTCGTCATTGTTAGGATCCAACGTTATGTCAAACTGTATTTTGGTCAAGCTATTAGGGGCAGTCGGATTATTCGGGTGGGCCTCCCAGCCGTACCAGGTAGTCGTGTAATTACTGACGGTTATCGCGTGAAGCTCCTGACTCATATCCGGATAGTTCGGATCATTGGCGTCGCTTGCCCAGATCCTTATATCAAATTCTTCCGGTAGTCCGCTCGTTGGCAGCTCATCCCTGTCGCCGCTGAAGCCGCTCACAGAGCCCCACCAGCGAATATCCGTTATCGGTAAATTGCTGTCACAGAAAAAGTCATCAATCAACAATATCCTGTCCGGCGGATACTGCAGGGGCTCTTCGGCCCAGCCAAGATAATAGTCCGGCTGCGTAGAGCCAACAGCAACCGGCGGCTGAGACCACTTGGTTATAGTAACAAGGTCGTTGGGCTCAGGGATGTTCGGGTCGGGCAAGGGGTCGAGGGGGTCCAGCGGGTCCGGAGGATCCGGCGGACCATCGTGAGGATCAAAAGTGTGACCGGCATCATAACCTTTATAACCACGGGCCACAACATCTTTGATAACTAAATGCGACAGAGTAGGGCTGCTTCCATTCTGACACCTTATCGCCCCACCAAGGGTATCATAGCCGTCTGTGCCCCATCCATCATCGTCATCGTCAGTTCCCCCCGGATCAATAGGACCCAAGTCACCATCGCCTTGAAGAGTGAAGCCGTCAACAACCGAATCCCGGCCCTCACCACTTCGGAAGATAAAGGCGGGCCCGCCGCTCCACGATCCACAAGTAATGATTGTAGCGGCAACACAACAGGGGTCGTCCGGATGTTCGCTGGCGATAGTAATTGCTTTACCCATAAAATCATTACCACCGCCGTAAGTACGAGTTGAGACGATGATGTTGTCGCCATGGTCGTAGGCAGCATTTATTGCTTCCTGGATAGTCCGAAACTGTCCCGGAACATGGAGATCCTCTGATTTTCGGAATGAGACAGTAACGTCCTTATCGGCATCCATTGTCACGGTATTGGTGTTGGACCAGGACGTACCATCATCGGTTCCAGCCCATTGCTCGACAACGTAGTTTAGCTCAGGTGTCACAATAAGTTCTACAACGGTGCCATCGGCATAGTATTCGCCTCTTCTGTAGTGGGGCGAGATTGTTCCGTGGCCGCCGATAACATCCGTACGCAGCATGTAGTAGGGAATCTCTTCGAATTCAACCGTAACGTTGACGTCAGCGATCATAGTGACGGTGTTGTTGACGCCGGTGGACCAATCTCTATCGGTGCTCGTCCACGCCTTAACTCGATAGTTTGGATCCGGGTATGCTGTGAGCGGCACTACCGTGTACTGTGGATAGAGGCCGCCGTTTGGATCATTTGGATCAGTTGACCCATTACCACTAATCACACTGACGATTAACCGGCACCATTTGACCGCCGCAGGCAAGGAATGAGCGCCCATATCAATTAAACCCATATCGAACACGCTGTCCGTTCTTGTCGTATATCTGAGAATGAACATGAGCATCCGTAGATTATGATCAGTATGGGGGTCGCCGGCATCTACACACGGACTGTCGGCCAACTGCCCTGCTGCAATCTGGCTTAGATAGTAGTCGCCCCGTGGTCCGGTCACAAATAATGGGTCTGAATGGACGTTGCCTGTACCGGGGTCACCATCCTGGATGCAGGAGTACTTGGCTGAACAGCCGTAAAGGTCATCACCATTGCCCCACAAGATACAGTTTGTAATTGTCGGCAATGAGTTTTGATCGGCAAGAATGCCGCCGCCATCTGCAGCAGTATTGCCAATAACGGTGCAGTTCGTAATAGTGGGCGACGAAACCTCGCAATCAATTCCGCCGCCTAGGTAAGTTGCAGAATTGTTGATAATGAAACAATTGTAGATGGCCGGGGAGGCGTAAAGGCATGCTACTCCGCCGCCCTTACTATTTGCATCATTGTTGGTGATAGTACAGTGAGCAATCGTGGGAGAGGCCTGCTCACAATTCACACCGCCGCCGATGCTACGGTAGTCGGAAGTTCGGTTGTTAGTAATGATGCAGTTTGTAATTGTCGGTGAAGCGTAATAGCAATCAATTCCACCGCCGTAGTAAACCGCGGTATTGTTAGTAATATTACAGTCGGTAATTGTTGGTGACGCACCATCGCATTTGATACCACCGCCGTAGTCGGCGAAGCCGCCGGTGATTGTGAATCCTTTTAGTACCGTGTTTGGACCTTCATTTTCCTGGAAGGTTACAACTGAGCCAAGGTTTTGACCGTAAATAATTGTGCGTTCAGGGTTGATATTTGGGTCATTGTAGTCGTAAACATTACCGCTGCGGAGCGTTATGGACTTGCCTAAGAAATTAATATTTTCAAAAAAGATGCCGGCCTCGGTAATCAGTTCATCTCCAACGTTGGCATCATTTATTGCTGACTGAATAGTTGTCCAGAATGTATTCGGGTCGTTGGGATCATAGGGTATTGAGGTATTTACGACCAGGTCACCGATTCCCGGAAAGTTCAAAGCCTTGACAAGATTGAGCCGGCCGCCGGAGACACAACGTCCCTGCAAAACAGGAATCTGATCAACCGCCCAAGGATGCACGAGCTTTTCTTTGACTTCGGCATGTGTGAGGCTCGGGTCAGCCGACCATATCAGCGCAGCAGCACCAGCTACGTGAGCAGCAGCCCTCGATGTTCCCTGAAAGTATTGATAGCCACCGCCCGGAATAGTGCTCAGGATACCTCGAGGGCTCCCTGTAAATCCTTCACCGCCCGGAGCAGCAATGTCAACCGAATTCGCACCGTAATGGGAGTAGTAGGAGATGTTGTCATCGTAATCTGTCGCCATTACAGAAATAATGTTGTCCAGGTCGTAGCTTGCCGGGTAAACTGCATGGGCATCATTATCATACCAAGGAGTCTGGAACGAGTAGTCGCCCGCGGCAGCTACGAAAAGTATCCCATTCGCATCAGCAGCTTCAATAGCATCATAAAGAGCTTGCGAAAATGAGGGACTTCCCCACGAGGCATTTATAACATCGGCGCCCATAAGAATGGCATACTCAATAGCTTTAACCGCATCACTGACGAATAGGTTCGGATCCAGCTCACTATCATCGGCAACAACTTTCAGAGCCATTATACTGACATTCCAGCAGACGCCGGTAACACCCTCATTGTTATTACCAACCGCACCGATAGTCCCCGCAACGTGAGTGCCGTGACCATGGATATCCATGGGGTCGTTATCGTCATCATTTGGATTGCTCAGGACAGCGCCGGCAAAATCATAGCCATAAATATCGTCTATGTAGCCATTGAGGTCATCATCGACACCATCAAAATCGTTGGCGTCCACAACGCCTAACGGCGGCTTATCCTCTCCGGGATTTATCCACATATTAGCTGCCAGGTCAGGATGATTATAGTCGACGCCGGTGTCAACGACCGCCACGATGACGTTGGGGTCTCCGGTGTGTATATCCCAGGCCTCAGGTGCGTCAATATCGGCATCGTCAGTGCCGCCCATCTGGCCCTCATTGTGCATCCCCCAAAGCCCAGGAAACATCACGTCGCTTGGGTGGGTGGCATATAACTTCAACTTATAGTTTGGCTCGGCATATAATACATCTTTCGAACAGTTGAAATGGAAAAGAGCGTCTGTAACTGAAGTTTGCCAAGGCAGTTTTACCAACGTCAATCCCGGGACAATGCTGTCATACTCTCTATGCACAGCAGCGCCGGGAACGACCAAATTTGAAAGCACATTTTTTACCGCCCGATTTGTCAGTGGGCCCGGTATCGCCCTGCGAATCGGTGACTGAAGACCTGTGTCAGCAAAACGCACAATCAACTCGCCCTGCCTATGAGGGGGGACCCAAAAGTCACTTTGTGCATTCGCCGGTCCGGGCAAATCAATTACCTGGGCAAAAGTTAGTTGTGCGCATACAAAAATCAAAGTTCCCAAAGCTAATAAATGCGCTTTGGGCTCCCTTAGTGAGCTAATCAGAAGTTGTTGCTTCACTTTCTATTTCCTAAAAATGTAACACCCTATTTCGTCTCTCGTCCCTCGCCGCTAAGCATTACGCACGACGGATTCATCCGTGAAATCTGTGAAATCCGTGGTTAAAAGACTTTAGGTTCCGCTTTCCATTGCCGCAATCGCCTCTTTTTCACGCTCCTCCTGGAGAATGATAGTCGGCTTAACCAGTATTAGTAATATCTTATGGTCCTTGACTATGGTGCGATTACTGAACAATCTTCCAATAAAAGGTATCTTGCTCAATACCGGCACGCCTGCCTCCTTTTCAACTTCTGCCGTTATTTTCTGGCCGCCTAATAGTAATGTTCCTCCGTCCGGCACGCTTACACGCGTTTGGAGACTCGACATTTCTGTCTCAGGAACTTCTATACGGTACGTTTCCCGTGTAGTAGGTGCTCCTCCTGTTCCTGGTATAACCGCTTCAACCGTGTGGGCTTTCAGCCTGAGTAAATCCTGCAGGTAAGTAGTTATATTGAGCAATACGTATTTTTTATCCGGACTGATAGTTGGTGTAATAGTAAGAGAAGTACCGGCTGGAATACGTTGCACGTTCTGTATTACACTGGGGGCACCAGCACCATAGGTCGGACCGTAGCCACCGCCAAGAGCGCCGGCACCACCTCCGCCAAGAACAGTCGGCGGCAGCGCGTACGAAATATCTCTTTGAATCTGGAACGTCGCCGACTCTCCGCTCAGAACAGTAAGTTTCGGAGCAGTCAGGGTCGTTGCATCTGTGTGGGCCTGGGTCGCTCTGATAAGAAAGCTGACCTGGAGGTCATCAAGTGCACTGCCATAAGTCGCATAACCACTAAGACCCCCCCCACCCACCGTCAACCCGTGTTCAATACCAGCCAAAGTCCCCGGAACCTTTGTCACTTCTGGGACAACAGCACCTAAAGACCCTTGGTCGAACACAATCGGGCTCCACTTACCACCAAAGTTGTATGTAAAGTCTATATCAAGACCGATATCTTCCAGGAAATTCTCAGTCACCACCAGGAACCTGGTCTCGATGGAAACCTGATGTCCAAGCGCCTTACGCATCTCATTGAGCAGCGTTTCAATCTCATTATGAATATCACGGCTCTGGAGGATAATAAGTTTCTTGTTTTCATAAGTTGTTATCGTACCCTCTCCACCAGCCTCCCACCAGCTATCCGGATCGACGGTATCCTGGATAAGGGTGATCAGATTATCCGCTCGATACTCTCTCTCGTAATCGTACATGCCGCCGCCCATCATGCCGCCGCCCATGCCGCGGAAATTGGCCGGCTCGGCAACAAGGTCACTAATGTCATAAACACGGTGAACCATCGGACGCTCAAGCATATCTACTGTCCCTATCAGAATTACTCCTTCGTCCACAACATAGATGAGTTCTGCAAAATCGATAGACGAAACTCCTGCTAACAGAATCTCCAACGCCTTGCGAAGCTTAATACTGGTCAGCGGGTCCATGCCCGCAGTAGTGTCCTGATCGACCTCGGCATTCTCGAGTAAATCCTTCCAGTTGGGCTGTATTTGTACAGAGCCTTCTACAGAATTTCTTAATTTCTCTATCACTTCGCCGAAAGTCATTACCGGTGTCAGGTCCGAAAGGTCGATAAGCTCCTCCAGTTGATCATAGACAAATTTGTCGACCTCGGACAACCCAATCGGCCTATCCGGCTGGCGCGTTGGCTTCTCAATAAGCTCTCGCCAATACGGAGGATAAGTGAGCTCTTCGGCGTACGTAATGCCCGACTCATCTGTTTTCAGCAAAATATCTGCTCTTTGTTTCTCCGACTCTTTCTTCACCTCTAATTGTTTCCGGAAGTAAATCATATCTTCCAGCGTGTCTTTTAGCACAAGCGCCTGCTCATTTTGCGGGTCTAATGCAAGCAGGCTTACCAATTGACCAAGAGCTGCTTCATAACGCTGCTGTTTCTGATAAGTCAGCGCGTTTTCCATCAATTCGGCTATCCTTTCTTTCCTGTCAATCTCCATTTGTGTTCTAAACCGACGTTGTGCCTCTGCCGCTAATTGACGTTTCTGTTGTTCCTGCTCAAGAATCTTCGCGTTCTCTTTCTCTAATATCTCTTCGGTCATTGCTTTCAGTTTACCGCTGTATTCTTTGAAAAGTGCATCTCCAAGATGCATCTGGTTTTGGTTCACAGTAAGTGCAGCCGTCTCAACCGCGTTCTTTGCCCTATCAAATCTGGCCTGGTTTATGTAACTACGCGCTTTAGCTATAGCATCGTTAACAACTACTCTGGTATAGTCTCGTATGATCTTCCTTTCGCGGTTAATTTTTTCGATATAGGTGCTCTGGCCCGTTACCGGCGAAACAACTCTTGGCGCAACCTTCGTCGTAACAACTTCTGACTCAGCAACCTTTGGCTCAAGCACCTCCGTCTCAGCAACCTCTACCTCAGCAACATCCGACTCAGTAACCTCCGTCTCAGTAACTACTGGACTAACAACGGCCTCCAGTTTCTCTTGTTCTCGAACGAGCTTTCGCTCGGCTCTGTTGGGTAAGAGCTTATCTATTTGCGCCAGATAACCTTCTACTGCCTTTCTCATTTGCGGTGGGATTAAGTCGCTGGCCGCGACTTTTACAAAACCTTCCCGGGCCTTCTCAAGCTGACCGGTGTAGTAAAGTCCGATACTGCGGTTCCAAAGCTCGGCGATTTCTTTCTTCCGCTCATCCAGGCTCACAACAGGTTTCTTAACCTCTGCCGCAGCTTCTACCGGCTTCTCTTTAATCGAAGGCTTTTTACTCTTGCTCTTTTCAAGCTTGGCTTTGGCCACAATTACCTGAGCGTCTATTTGCCTGAACGCCTCGGCGATTTGCTTCCGCTCCTCTGTGGTCAAAAACTTACTATCTTTGATCTTTTCAAGATATGTCTTGGCTGCGATTAGTTGGTCCCGCTTAATCAAATCGTTGACTACCCGAAATGTCTCTAAGGCACCCTTTCTTTCAAGTACAGCTATCTGGCTCTCTTTCAGAAGCTCCTTTAGTCGCTCACGCGTAGCAACAGTCAAATATTCCTCGTACTCCTGGGCCATAAAGAAGGTTTTTACTGCTTGCTCAAAGAAACCCTTTTTGTATTCTTCCTGCCCAGTCTGCATATAGGTTTGGACTATTCGGCGGATTGCTTCCTGCCTGTCAGCCCCTGCATTTTCCTGCGACAGAGCCACTTGCGATACTGTTATTATTGGCAATAAAATCAACGCCAGAACAACGGACAGGGACCTCCTGCCAAAAGGCTCGGTCAAGAAACTTGGCTTGTTCAAAATAAACCTCCTGCCAAAAAAATACTACCCTCGTAAGGAAATTTTTATCAAACTACGTTCTTCACAACCTCCAGTTATAGAATAGATAAGACTTATGATAATCGAGTTTATAATAAAATATTTAATATTGCAAGAGAAAAATTTGATTTATATTAACTTGGCCGATAATATTCAAGTTTCCATTTGTTAAACTGGGAAGTCTCGGTAAATCGAGGCAAAAATAGTCACCTGAAAAACGCTTTTTTATGGCCAAAAAGAAGCTTTTAACAAAACGTAAACACGTAAAAAAACAAAATATGACCCAAAAACCTCTCGTTTTAGCTATTGAAACCTCCAGTAGAATTGGCTCCGTTGCAATAGCTCTCGGTGAAAAAATCCTTGCAGAAACCGCTTTTTCCGCACCAATCAGACACAGTGAGGAGATTTTTACTGCCATCAGTGATATCCTGAACCGCTTCAGCAGAAAGCCTGGCCAAATCGGGCAGGTTCACATCTCTGTTGGCCCCGGAAGCTTCACAGGCTTGCGCATCGCCGTTACCCTTGCAAAGACAATGCACCTGGCAAACGCCGCAAAAATCGTCGCTGTCGATACACTCGACGTAATCGCCGCCAACAAAATTAGTCTTACCACAGAGAACACAGTTCAGCATTCGAGTCACGAGTCACGAGCCACCGGCCACGAAAGAATCGCCCCCATCCTCGACGCTAAGCGAGGCCGGTTCTTCATCGCTGTTTACCAACGCAATACGAGCGACAAGCGACAAGCGACAAGCGACGGAACCTGGAAAAAACTTTTTCCAGATTCCCTAATGACCGCGTCCCAATTCCTCGACCAATTTGCCTGCGACGAAAAACCAATCTTGCTGCTCGGCGACGGCCTGCTATATTATAAGGATAAATTCAAAGCCGACACCGTTCGTTTTTTAGACGAGAAATACTGGAGTCCACGAGCTTCAAAGGTTCATCTCCTCGGCTGGAAAAAAGCCCTGACCAACCAGTTCGCAGACCCCTTGACACTAACTCCGAATTATTTACTCAGCCCCGACATTAAAGTAAAGACACGATGACACATCACCATTCACCAATTACCAACAAAAAGGGGCCTATACCGAATCATTCGGTATAGGCCCCGAATTAACGCGAATCTGTTGCCCTATCGCCTGTCACCTCACGCCGTTTTGGAGCCGGACAATTGGTGCCGGATGCGGCAACGTTGTTTATTCAAGCAGATCCGTAATTACAATAGCGTCAAGCAGTGCACCATCTTCACGACGAGCGATTTCCAGAGTGTACGTCCCGGCCGGCAGCGTCCAATTCGCAGTCTCTCCATCGTGGTCGGCGCTGAAGACCTCTTCCCAGTGCCATTCGGCGCCATCCGATGGGTCACTCCACCTCACCCAACCGGTACCGGGCTGGTCAGGGTCTTCACCTGGAGTGAGATTAGTAGCACCCAGGATGCGGACCCAGAAGGAGTCGCCGCCGGGAATAATCACGCGACCAAGGATTTTATAGGTTCCGCCCTGAACCGTGAAACTGTAAGTCGCGACGCCGTCAGCGGGCGCAGCGTCCATCTCGTCGCCGGTGACGCCGTCCTCTGTGCCGATGTACTTTCCGCCAGATGCCGCGGGATCATCGTAAACGTTCATAGGCGTTGTAATGCTGACCGTAGCCTCTGCTTCGATCCAAATCTCTTCCGAAGCAACCGCAGGAGCCGATTTATACAGCGCGATGTCATCCACGTAGAGAATACCTGAACCACCACCGTCAACGCCAATACTCAGCGTTGTTATATTGCTCAGATTGATGCCCAAACCCGCAAGGTCGATATTCCATTGCCTCCATATGGGTTCGGTTATATCACCATCGTACAGTACCTTGGCGCTGCCAACCTTCACGTACAACTGATCAGCGGCAGCATTACTCAGATCGCCATGGATTCTCAGAACCAGCGTTTCAGGAGCACCTATGGTCCAATCGTGGCCTACCTGTAGATTAGCGACATCCGCCGTGGCCTCTGAATAGCCGGCAGTGCTGTTGTCATAGAAAAACGGCATCGACTGACCGCCGCCGTGAACAATAATTTGCTCAGTAAAAGGAGCCTCCATATAGCCTACCGTGGAGCCGCCGTTTGTCGGGTCGGTGAGTCCATCTATCCACGTCAAATATATCCTGTTGCTCTCGGGGTCATCGGGATCAAGGTCATTGTAGAGCTCAAAATCATCCACAACAAGATACTCGGGTGTCGATAAGTTCCAGATTTCGCCTTGCCACGTTGTGGGGGTCTCGGCGTCATTGACCTCATCGACCCGCCAGTAGTAAGTGCTGTCTATATCGAGTGTGGTACTGTAGCTGGTCCCAGTCTCGGTACTAACAAGAGCGGTACCGTCTATGACGGCCTGCTCATCGGTGCTCAAGTACACAGTGTGCTCAGCCGCCTCTCTTCCCGCTCTGAAGCCGAGGGTCAAATCTATAGCAACATCCGTTGCACCGGACTCCGGGCTTGGCTCTCTTGCAAAGACAGGTATGCTGAAGAATCGTACCTCGCTCAGACCATATTTGGGCAGGAGGCCTCCCCAGTTATTGTTCACTGTAAGCCTGACGTACTTTGCCGCTACACTTTCAAAATCAACGGTGGTATTGGGTGTATAGTCGGCTGTACCAGGTGCCCGGGCAAACTCTTGAGCAGCTCCCAATGCCGTATAGTCGGTGCCGTTGACTGAATATTCAATGGTAACTTCTTTGATACCTAAACCTAACGCCGACTCCATCATTCCATTATGGTTCCATACCCACATCTCGTGAAGTTTGCAAACTTTGTCGAACTCATATTGGATCCAGGTCGGCTCCGGGGCACCCATGGTGGTGCACCACATATCTGTAAGTTCAGTCGAGTGCAGGTCCAAGTTATTAACATCCAATCCGTAACCGTTCACGGTATTTTCTGGTCCTTGATCGAGGTCGCTGCTGGAAGCTGTGGCAGTTATCCTCTCGCCGGCTATAGGGTAAGCAATGGGCTCGGTCGTGAAGCTCCAGACATCGCCCTTAAAGATAGTGGAGTCTGGCGGGGCATTCACTTCATCGATGCGCCAATAGTAGGTCTGGCCGAAATCGAGACGGTCGTCAGGCTCATAAGTTGTAGCGATTTGACCTTGACTGGCCAGCACACCCAGCGGATCGCTTCCGTCGGCGTCGTTGACATCGTCGAAGCTTGCGCCGAAGTACACATCATGTTTGTCGGCGAAATCTCCAGGCGCCCAGCTAAGCACCACGTCTCGTGGCACATCGTCCGCCTCATCTTCCGGATTGGGCCCGCGCGCGATGGGATAATCGCCGACGAGAGTAACATCCGTCAACGTTATGTCATCGACAATGGTCCAGCCCCAGCTCCCGGAAAACGTATCGATGATATCCACAACGTATCGTTGCCCGGGGCTATCACCCGCTACTGCCGCGGCAATTGTGGGTGCATCCCAACCAATATTCTCATACGCTTCAATACCCTCTCCAACAGAACTGCGTCTGCCGAACAGAAGATATTCACCATCACTCAGGCGACGCAAGGCGGCCCCCATAAAATCGGCGCCCGCTTCTGCAGGCAGACCCGAGATGTTTGTCCAGGTTGGCGTATCAACCGAACCTCTCCCTCCCATCGTCCAGATTTCCACGGAGGAGGTTGCACTAATCCAAAACACAGGTGAAGTCAGTATTTTCACGTCTGTATCTGAGTCCCGATCATCCCAAAAAACAGCTTCAATGACCATGTAATCACCGGAACGAGGAAGTATCCAATCCGCAAGTTGAGTCGAAACGACAAACTCTTCACTAGCACCCTCGTAGTTGCTCCACCCTTGCAGAGTACCATCATCAAAATTGTATGTAACAACATCCGCCTGCACACTAATGCCTGGCATAAACATCATAACAATCATAGAAATCAATATTTTCTTCGTAGTCTTCATAATTATCTCCTTCAAAAAAAGTTGAAATAAATGAATGTGCTTTGGCCACACACCAAAGCAGAAGACAGAATACAGAATACAGAATGTAGAATGCAGAACAATTTTCAATTCTGGCCCCTCGACTGTGCTCGGGGCAGGCTTCTAAGTTCTGACTTCTTAATTCTTGTTTTGTTCTTGTCTCAAACAACTAACAATCCTTGCGCTCACTACATTTTACCTATATCCGTCCAGGATTACTTTTTACGGCTTGAGACTGCCTCCTTCCTTCCAAAAAACTAATATTAGCCGTTAATTGAAATGTAAAAATATTTTTCACTGCGCAGCACAAAGTTTCTGCTGCAACCCTGTACCTCACATACTAATTCCTCCTCTATCGAAAAACCAAAAGAAATTTGCCCGCTGAAGAACCCAAAAGCCACAGATGTCCGACTGTGCGGACACAAAATCAACCTTATTTATACCACACTATCCACTTTCCTGTCAATAAAAATCTTCACGCGATTTGCCATATTTTTTGGCAAGATTGTGTAAAAAGCGGAAAGGGCAAGACAATATCGCTCATTTTGGGGTGGCTTCTTCGACCTATGGCAGACGTGTTCAATAAAAAGACAGTTTAAGTCTATTTGTACAATCTCAAAGAACCCCCTCAGCTTTCAATTTAAAGCGCCCAAGAGGCCATTTAAACGCCGAACTCGTCTTGGGGGGTATAATACTTAAGAAATCTATCTTTATGTTCACTTAGAATACCCATTATATAGCTGAAATTCCTTGACAGAACGGTAGATTTTTTGTATACTTATTATGTTGTAAGTGCAAGTAAGGCGACTTTCGCCGTAATGCATTTTCCAAGGTAATGCAAATAAAGGCACTATGCAATATGGAGACGTGGTGAAGAAAAGCTGAAAACATATCGCCGGTGTCTCCTTTTTTTTGCGCTCATAGAATCGCTGAATCTATCTCGACCCTACCTCAGATAGCCTCCTGTCTGAGTTTGTTCATTGTAGAACACTAAAACCCCTCTCAGAGCCGTCATACAGAAAATCCTGAGCAGGTCTAACCTACGGAATCGTCATCCTGGCCATTCTGTGATGACCGTTGAATCTCTTCAATAATCTGTTTGGCCTGCTCTACATGGGTTTCTGGAACGAGTACAAGTGGAACCATGCCGTCAAGACAATAAGCCCCTTGTAGATTCTCGTTGGTGATTTGAACTGGGATTCCTGCATTCTCAAGATTTGCTTTCATCAGATAGGCAAACGTAATATCGCTTGCAGCAAAGACCTCTACATATTCGTCCATATGACCACCTCTTTAGGAGTAACGCCAATAAACTTTTACAGAATTGTACTTAACCTCGGTGTTTGTGGCAATGTGCAATTCAAAATCCAATCGCATTGGGGCCTATTGACGGCGGTTAAAACCTGCTTTTCTCACTTCTTTGCTATAGATTCCAATATCACAATAAAGAATGTTGCAATTGGCCCAAGTAGTAAAGAGACCAAGAACCAAGCTATACCACTGCGATTCTTTGATTGAGCCAGTCCGGCATTTATCAATGCCAGCGTTCCCCACCCAATCGCATATGAAGATTGTTGTGTAATATTTGCGAGCATGATTATTTTCCCTTCATCGCTGTTGGAAAGGTACATATTCATCTTTGACCAATTTTGAGACGACCTGTTACATTTCTTCAAGACCGCTGTATTATGCCACTCGGACACAGATGTTTCTATAATGATATACGCTCCGGGGCCTAATTCCATTCAACTTATCTTGTATTTTCTTGTGAGCCTAACAGTTGAACTGGTGTTTATCGTTCAATCTAAAGCATATAGGAGGCCATTAAACGACGACCTCGTCTTGCGGCGTATCTGGCAATACCTGACTTAATACTACAACGCCACTTAATAGCGAAAACCTGATTTATTGTTCCAAAATACGAAGCACGAAATCCAGCGTTGCTGGGTCGAATTTCGAATTTAACATAATTAACGTAACTTTTTATACAACAAGACCTTATCAGCAATAAATAATTCTAAGTAGCGTTGTAGTATTAAGTTTGTACCAAAATATACAACCAATAGGCAAACAGAATCTGAGCAAGTTTGTTAGCTGAATTGTCTGTCCTAACTTGCATAAAACCAACTACGGTTAGAAAGACCGTTGCCTAAGTCAAATCACTGTATTAAGCGAAAAGAAACCACCTATTTGCTTGTCAATTCTTTGGTAGTGTAAATATGTTTCTGTAAATTGGTGTTAACCACGCATGTGTCTGGGTGGAAGCGAGCGTAGCGAGCTGAAACCCAGACACATGCCAAATTCGCTTGAAAAGGTGGGCTCGTCCCGTTCTCCTATAAGGTTTTATGGAAACTTTAATTAGGAGAAAAACAAGATGGCCCACCGAAATAGAGGTGACAAACTGATATACCGGATGTTGTAGTGGAAATTTTAATTAGAAATGGTTTTTACAGATGTTAGAATGGGTGAGGCTCGCGAGAAGCAAATTAGGTATTAAAATGGCGAATAATTTAATATTTCAATAGTAAAGGAGTCTGATTATGGGAACACGGGTATGGTGCCTTTTATTGTTTGTGTGCGTTGTGGTTGGGCGTTCAAATGCAAATACTGCAAATTATCTAACTGAAGACCAAGTAGGAAAATTAATATCAGCGATATGGGAGAAACCTGTTACGTCTATTGATGTTACCCTTTATAAAGAAATTATCAAACCACCAAGAAATATTGAAGACATTCGTAAAGAAGTAACAAAAGAATTTGAAGAAATGGTGGAAATTGAAAATCTACTAGAAAAACCCGGACTAACAATTGATAAATTTGACATAGAAAGTGAGTTTAAAAGGCGAGTTGAGCTATATAATCAGCCACGTCTTATGAAAGAGCGAATGCGTATCGATGGATATTTGTACCGGCTTGATCAAACATCTATTACACCTGATATGGATTTGGAGTCGGAACTTGATATACATACAACATATGTTAATTCCGGGAATAAGGAGAAAAACGATTATACCCATTTTTCTTATGAACACAAATTTAAACAAGCAAAAATCGACAATAGCAAAAAGTCTGTCTGGGTAGAACATAGGGTCGATGAATGGATTGGAATGCCAAAACCAATAAGCGATTTTTTCAAAAAAGTATTAAGTCAAAGTAATATTGATCCTGAATGGAGCACTTCGACACCCGGTGTTGATGCAATAAGTAAACTAATCAACGGTGAAATTAAGGGTTTCAGGGTTGAAATTGATACATTAGAAATTGATAATCAAATTGTTGATAAAATTACTGTGAGCATTAGCCCTCAAAACAAAAAGATTTTCTGCCTCACTGTTGACAAAGAGAATTACTCTCGAGTATATAATTTCGAAATGTACTTGCATCAAACCGGAAATTTGTATTATTGTAGAGAAACAAAAGAATTTGGCAAAGAAGGTTATCCGCGTCAAATCCACACAATTAAATATAATCATCTTGGTAAAATTGTTAAAGAAACGAGAATAGTGGTTGAAAAAGTCGATCTTGAACCTGAAAATCAAGCGGAGTTATTTAAATTCACTGTACCACCCGGCTATACTATGGTAGATGACCGGCTGTCTCCTGCTTTAATCATAGAAGCGATGTCTCCTGCTTTAATCATGGAACCTGTTGAGAATGATTTATCCTCGCAGGCAACTAATGTGCAAGAAAAAGAAGGTGATGTTTCGATTCACGATGATAACAATAAAACTTCCCTGGATAATTTGGATTCCAATAGTTCCAAGAAGATTGAACATGTCACAAAAGAAACAATTAGAAGTGTTGGTCAAGAAAAACAAATAACTGATAGCAAACTACGAAACTTGTGCATCTTGTTGCTTGTGGTTTTAGTTTTTGGCATTGCGATTGCATATAAATTCACAAGAAGATAGATTTAGGTTACATAATAGATATTTTACTACTCGACATATATGGAGCATTACTATGAAAGCACATACTATTTTATTTTTAGCGTTCTTTGTTTTTTGTAATATCTTTGGCAACGTTATGTCTGGAGAAATCTTAAATGAGTATAAAATGGCAGATCCTTCAGTATCTTCAGTTGCCATTGTAGATGCGAATACAATCAATGAGTTGCAATTCGGAGAAGTTGCCGTTCTTGAAAGAAGCATAGAAAATACCGGTAGTACAATCATTGAGATTAATGGTGTGTATAATATGAGTTGTGGTTGTAGGGGGGGTAGTAAGATAGACAAGAAAACACTAAAGCCTGGGCAAACTGCTGTATTAAGGTTCCAATGCAATACTTTTAAGAAAAAACTTGGACTTAATACCGATACTTATGCAATCTCAACAAAATCTAAACAAATCATACCAATCGACGGACAGGCCAAAGTTCTCGTACACAAAGACATTGTTTTTCAACCGCAGAACATTGAGCTCGGAAAAGTCATAAAAGATGGCAAGCTTGTTAAGGTCAATGTGGACATCATATCAAATCTGCATATTGACAAGGAAAATATTTCAATTCGCCCAAGTTCACCTGACTTAATGCCTATTTTGGCTTTGACTAAAAAAACGACACAAGCAGAAGGAAATAATACTAATAGTTGTTCACCTGAAAAATGCTTCTTATTAAGTATTAGCATTGACCTAAATGAGGTTGAAGGAAAAATAAATGAGTTTGTCGAAGTTAAAATTAAAGATATCCGCGGCAGAACTGCTGTGTTTGGGGTACCTATTTCAGGACAAATAACTTCACTCTTAAGGTCTGAGCCAGAACGTATTTTCTTGGGTTATATCAAACCTACTGATACGATTGAGAAGAAGATTCGAATAACTAACAAAAAAAAGAACCCCATTGAAATTACAGGCATTGAATTCCCTGAAAACGTTGCGGGATCCTATGATATTGTTGACGGGGCAGCATGGCAGAAGGACATTGTAGTTAAAATAAGAATTCCGAACATAAAAAACAATGTTGGCAAATTTCCTATTAATTTAATAGTACTTGATAAGAACAACGAACTCCATACAATTAGTATTCCATGTGTATACATTGGTGAGATTAATGTAAGAACTTCTAACAAAATGAATTTAACTGATCCCAACATATTATAATACAATCTATTATCAAAGATTTTCTTTTCCGAACCCATTTTTGTTAAAATCTACACAAAAACATGACTTTTCATGCCCCGCATTGTTATCTTAATATAAACTATCTCATCTTAAATCTTTCTTGTGTAGTCTAGCTTGCTTGGACAATAGAAATATACCATAAACAAAAAAAACTATACCACCGAAGAGAACTAACTCATCTACATTGTTAATTGCCTTCGTACTCAGATAGCAAAACAAGCCCCCTAAAACCATAAAATTGTATGGGATAATCTTATTGACCTTCTCAGGAAAACGCTTCTTGGCAATATGGCTTAACACAAACGCAACCAAAAAAACTAATACGAGGATAATGATCAGAAACATGGCCACAGATCCTTTCTTTTCGGACACCTAACAATGGTTATCCAGTTTGCATAAAACCTCTCTTTGTACATTATTACTATGGTTATTATATAAGAACGTTCTCAGATGTCAAATCTTTTTCAGGGCATAATAAAGAGTGTTTTTAGCAAATTTTAAAGACCTTATGCGCTTGTCAAGGGCCAATAGTACCTGTCCTACTCAAAAATTCGAACTTGTTTAATTTCAACGACTTATGTAAATTCCCTGTAAGGGTCCATCGACTTCTCGACGCTAAAGATTGCGATTAAAAAGCTATTGAAAAAACCAAAACTAGGGACAGCCGCGAATGGCGGCTACAGCCACCTATTAATGGCTAAGGACAGTACGCAAAAACGGTGATTTTCCCTAATAAATTCGAACATCGAGCATCGAGATACCGCTCCCCAAACCCACCATATATAACCACTCCTCACCCCCACAAACCGCAACATCCGTTAATATTTAAGCCTCTCGCCATCTTACGAGCATCCAGTATCCAGCATCGCTTGTCCGCCGTAGCTTCAGCGAAGGCGGAAGCATCAAGACACAACTCCCCTACCCCAACCACCCTGACCAACCCATCCCAATCCTACTAACCCAGCTACCATCTATATCTAACCTCCCCCACCCCACCCCCCACTCCGACTAACTCCACCTTCCTCCTGATTAGATCCACCACCCCCACCAACTGCAACGTCCGATAATAATGTTGCTTTCCCATCTTTCCTATACTAACAAAATGTTAATATTTAAAAAATGCTAATTTTAGGTCAATTTATACCCAAAAAGCGCGCATTTATGCCAATTTATACCCAATTCATGTCAATTTATGCTCATTTTTTGACGTTTTTATCTTGCTTATCTTGCCCATACCCCGCATATTGACACACCGACCCCCATTTTTGACCCATAAACAAGGATTCGCTCTTAAAACAAGAAAAAAAACCTGAAAAACCCCAATTTTCCCCCAATTTTAAAAATTCCATTTCTCAGGAATGTTAATCTATGTAAGATTATGGTCTTGAATTTCGATTTCCAAACAAATGTTCTCTATGCTCTAAAATGATGTACTTTACTTTAACTTCGCCAAAAAAACAAACCCATTCAAATCCAATCAAAGCCTGTCCTGCTTGCCCTCCGTAGCTTAAGCGAAGGGGGGAGCGCAGTCGAATGGGCCAATTTCAAACGGGGACTGCTAAAGTCGCAAAAAATTCAAGTATTCACAGGCAAGCAAAAGGCTTACATCTTTTTATCGCGTGGTCCGCCGCCGGCTCACAAATCGAATATCTTGCCTGGGTTTAGAATGTTGTTTGGATCCATTGCTCTTTTAATCGTCCGCAGCATATCGATATAATTTTCAGACACCACATATGGCAGATAATTCTTTTTCTTATGCCCTATACCGTGTTCACCCGAAATTCGTCCGCCAACCTCAGCGGTCAGCCGGTACAATTCGTCAAGGATTTTTGGCAGAACCTTGTGCCATTTTTCGTCAGACCACCAGGGTTGTGAGACAATACGAGAGTGAAGATTACCATCGCCGGCATGGCCGAAGCATGGAATCATTACATCGTATTTGTCCGACAATTCCTGCAACTTGGCAGCCATCGCTGGAATGGCGGCTGGGGGAACAACAATATCCTCTGCGCTTTGACGACGTGAGATAACATTGTATGCCTCACCGATATTCCTACGAACCTTCCAGATTCGCTCGGACGTGGTAGCATTGTCAGCAACATAAACTTCAATAGCACCGGCATCCAGGCACAGTTGGCCTATAGACTCATATTCCCGCTCTATCTGCTGCTCATCCGGACCGTCCACCGTGATAAGCAGCATCGCGCCAGCCTGCTGATACGGAATGGATTCATTGAGGTATTCGCAAGAGGCCTTAATCGCTGTTTTGTTCATAAACTCAATAGATGTGGGAATTATTCCACCAATGGTCTGTATCTTCGGAACAGCCTTTATCGCTTCTTCAATGTTCTTAAACAGACATAGAAGGTCAACCTGTGCTTTTGGCAGAGGCAGTAGTTTAAGCGTAATCTTCGTAAACAGACCGAGAGTGCCCTCTGAGCCAACCATAAGCTGAACCATATTGTATCCGCTGACATCTTTAATCAGCTTACCACCCAGTTCGACAATTTCTCCGGTAGGTGTAACCACATCCAGCCCGACAACATATCTGCTTGTCACCCCATATTTGACGGCCTTTGCGCCGCCGGCATTTTCAGCGACGTTGCCGCCAATGTAGCATGTCTCAAGGCTCATCGGATAAGCCGCGTAGAACAGACCGTGCTCTTTGAGAAACTCATTGATCTCATTGGTAACAACTCCGGGTTCTACGACTATCATCATGTTTTCACGGTCCAGTTCCAAGATTTTGTTCATACGGTCAAAAAGTACCACTATACCGCCGCAGACCGGCACTGCTCCGCCGGACAAGCCTGAGCCGGCACCTCGCGGCGTAACGGGTATCATCTCGCGATTCGCTAATTTCATAATCGCGGCGATTTCTTCAGCGGTTCCAGGACGAACCACCGCTTCAGGCATATGAGCATATTCGGCACCGGGAACCTCATCGTGTGAGTAAGGCTGGAGCTTTTCTTCATCGCCATAGATAACATATCTGGAGCCAACGATCTGCTTAAGCTCATCCACGATTTTCGGCGTTACCGGGTTATATTTCTTCTCACTTCTCACGAAAAATTCCATCTTTTATCTGTTTGGTTAAGACCGGCACAACTTCAAAAAGGTCGCCAACTATTCCGAAATCTGCAACACTAAAAATCGGAGCATCAGCATCACTGTTGATGGCCACAATACTCTCAGATGTCTGCATACCTGCCAGATGCTGAATCGCACCGGAAACTCCTATACCGATATAAAGTTTTGGGCTGATAGTGTGGCCGCTAAGCCCCACTTGATGAGGATAGCTCAACCATCCTCGGTCTATTACATCTCGGCTCGCACCTAAGGCTGCACCAAGACTATCTGCCAACTCCCGAACAAGAGGTATATTTTCGGCCCTTTTAATACCCCTGCCCACAACAACAACGATATCAGCTTCACCAAGACTCTGTTCTTCTTCATTGGCAATGAAATCCATCCTGGCAATACGGCTGCCAAGATCTTCTTTAGATGGAACAAGACGAATTATTTTTCCCTTTCTATTCCGCTGTCTTGGTGCCGGTTTGGTTGAGCGGGGCCGAACTGTTGACATCTGAGGACGAAATTTAGGCGTTTTAATTATCGCCATTATATTACCCCCGATAGCTGGCCGAGTCTGAAGAAGATTATTCGTTTCTCCTTCTATGTCAAGTCCGGTGCAGTCGGCTGTCAGACCCGCGTGGGCCTTTACCGCAACATAAGGCATTAGTGTCCTGCCTGTTGACGTCGCACCTGCAATAATTATTTCCGGCCGATACCGCTCGATTAGCTTCAACATACAAGCTGCGTACGGCTCAACAAGAAAATGTTCCAGCTCGGCTGCCTCCATCGCTATAACCTCATCGGCACCGCGTTCGATAAGCTCTTCAAGGTCATTCGTGTTTATGTTATGACCAAGAATCACAGCAGAGAGCTTTTTCCGTGACCCGTGACCTGTGACCCGTGACCCGTGCGACGAGCGACGAGCGACGAGTTTCTCTGCCAGCTCAAGGCCCCGACTGAGTAACTCATGCGAAATCCTCTGAACTCGTCCATCCTTTTGCTCAGCCAATATCCAAACGCCGGAATATTGTTTGGAATTTGAAATTATCGCTGCTCCTTATGTTGAAAAAACCCTACCTACACCTGTGCTACCTGCACAGGAGACGCAGGTACAGGTGGGCAAGTTTATCAACCGCTTCCTTTATTGACTCATCATCCTTTGCCAAAACTTTCTCGCATTGCCTTGTAACTTTTGGCCTGAAAATCTTTACCACACGGGTAGGGGAGCCATTTACTCCGACCTTGCTCAAATCGACATCCAAATCATCCCTGCCCCAGACCGGAATTTCTGTTCTTTTAGCCCGTTGCTTACCTCTCAAAGTTGGTAAGCGAGGGACGCTTACCTCTTTGACAACCGTTAAGATGCAAGGTAAAGAACAAGACAGAACCTCGTACCCATCTTCTACAAGTCGATTTACCCGTAGGGTGGGCTTTAGCCCACCAATAAGCTCGATCTTGCTTACATACGAAACTACGGGCAAATCCAAAAATGAGGCAATACCCGGCCCTACTTGTCCGGTGTCACCATCGGTGGCGCGTTCACCGCAAATCACTAAAGAGAAATCTCCGATACGCTTTATTGCCTCGGCCAATATGTAACTCGTTGCCCACGTATCAGACCCTGCAAAAGCCGAATCACTGACAAGGACCCCGGAGTCGAACCCCATTGCTATCGCTTCTCTCAGCGCGGTTACCGCTTTAGGCGGTCCCATCGATATACCAATAACCTCACTCGTACCCGCGTTTTCTGTGCGGGCAGCACAGGTGCGGGCACCGTGACTCGTGACCCGTGACTCGTGACCCGTGCGACGAGCGACGAGCGACGAAAACGTTTCGCGCAATTCAATAGCTGTTTCAATAGCATAAAGGTCCAGCGGATTAACAATCGCCTCTACACCTTCTCGAATAACCGTGCCTGTTTTCTCATCCATTTTCACGGATTTGGTTTCAGGCACTTGTTTTATAGCAACAATAATACGCATTTACCAACTCTCTCTAATGTGGAACCATTGTTAAAGCTGCAAATGGATTATAGTCTTTGGAAAAATTATTGACAATGATTTATACTCGCGGTCATTGCGAGCAACGCAATAGAGCTTGTGCCCGCGAAGGCGGGTAAAGCAATCTCAATACTGTTTAGCCCCCCAACCCCATGATCTTATCTGCCTATAAGGCAGCGTTGGGGGGTCCTTGTTTAGCCGTCGTCGGCACGATGACGCCCCAATTCTTGTCCCGCACGAAATAGGCTCCTGCCGCAATTTATTGCGGGGTCATTCCGACCGAAGGCACGACTTTGTCGTGCCGAAGTGGAGGAATCTATTGAAATAGATTCGCCGAAGGCGAATCAAATAGAGGGTAGGGTGCGATACTCGTGCTTCGTAGCGAAGCTAACTTCGCAGAGTAGCATTTCGCACCACTTTGACTATCCCTAGTTTTAAGCCGGGATAAGTTCAATTCTGCGAAATCATCGGCCTCTTCAAATATTGTGTTGATCTTATATATTATCAATAAGCCATCCTTGCTCCGTTCTTTTGAGCGTTGCATCAAATTCGAGTGTGGAACCAGGCTCAAATACCATTTTCTTGGCGTCTCCCCCAAACTTGACGGTTCGCTTAAACGTCAAAAGCCAAACAACTTTCATATAATCGTTTTTTTCCTGCTGAGAGACTATTTTGATCGGAATATTCGGATCAACAGCTTCAAGAAGTTGGCGAAATTGATATTTAGCAGATGAAGAAGGCCCGGCAGTTAAGATTTCGTGAATATCTTCGTAATCCACACCGCCAGGAAGCATATACGCCATCGCAGTTTTAATATCGCCTGAAGCAGCGGCACGGGTGAACCCGATGACGGTATTTTCCGGCGTATCTATCTTAATCTTTGGAGTCGTCAGAGCAGGCGAGACTGACAGAGAAGCTAACGCATCTTTGACTGAAACAAATTCCCCTGCTGGGGTAAAGGTAAATATCTTATTCATGATTTTCTTTTCTTTATCCCAGATAGTGGCTTCAAGCTTGCAGCGAATACTGCGGTTTCCTTCTTTATCGGTTCTGACTTCTCCCCACTCGATAATTTTTCGAGCGGTTACGTCACGCCAATTACGAGAGAAGAATTTTTCCACCAAAGCAATCATTCCCTCTTTACTCGAGGTGTCTATTTTACTTACCTCTTTATTCTTGGGATACCCGGATACATTTTTATAATTTACGAACTTGCCATTAGTCTCGAATGTAAAAATCTGATTCATGATTTTCCATTCTTTGTCCCAAATCAAAGCCTCATACATATATCGGATGGAGCGACTATCTTTTTTGTCAATCTTGGCTTCTACCCATTCGATAGATTTACGTGCGGTTATATCGCGGAAATTGTGCAGAAAGAAATGCTCTACACGACCCATAAGTTCCGCCTTATCACTCGAGAGCATTGAAGTCTGTTTGGAAGCGGCGAAGCTGGTCAATGATATGGCAAGTAGCGTTGCCATAGCCAAAGTGCCAATAATTAGTCGGCGGGTGGTTCCGGTTTGATAACGTTTGATCATGGTAAGTCTCCTTTCAATATTAGTTTTTTGTTCGACAACACCTGCTAAGCTTGGACAACGTGCAGGCAAACTTAGTTTTTTTAAAAGTTCAACAAGTGAACGGCTATATTCTATTCGCCTTTCGGGTTCCAAAAATCCTAAAACCCGTTCGTCGCAGGCCATTTCGCGATCGAGATACATAGACCGGCCGGCCCACCACAGCAATGGATTAAACCATTGGAGCAACCAAAGAAAAGTCCAAAACCACGAAAACCAGATGTCGCCTTGCTTAAGGTGGACTAATTCGTGTAGCAGAATATGATGCAGTTGTTCTCGATTACCTTCGTCCACTAAGTCTCGTGGCAGTAGAATACAAGGCCTAACAGCCCCAATGAGGCTGGGGGAAGCAATACCAGATGTGATAATTAGTACCGGCCAAACCTTGATATTCAAACGGGACCGACAATCCAGAAATATCTCCTGGAGCCATGAGGGTACAGGTATTGCTGCATTAGTTGCAACATGTGCTATACGTCGGTTACGATAAAGCGTTAGTCCTAATAACGTAAGCATCCCAAAACCCCAAAGCCCCGCCAGAGCAATTCGAGGTGTTCTGAGCATAAAACCGAAACTAGTAAACGGCAATATTGGCCTGGGTGTTGACACCTCGTCAGAAGGAATTTCAGGTGATGCTACTGTTTCTGGCGATGGTAGCGGCACCATGGTTGGTTTTGAATCGAAAGCAATATCAATGTCGTGGAGTAAACCGACTGGATGGTGCTGCACTGGAAAAGACCATGGTATCAAGCAGCGTATAAACAAAATCAGCCACAATAATCGACACATTCGTGCGCCGAAAAATCGTCCAAAGAAACGCCTGACGACTAAAATCAAAAGAACGCAAAATGACACCTCAAGAGTTATCTTCCAAAGCCAATCTGTAAAAGTGACTAAGATTTCAAAAACAGACATAATGCAACCTTTCATTTTTCATCTGTCGGGCACTTGGTATCCAGAAGTTGTTGCAATCTCCGAATTTCATCTTTGGACAACTCTTCTCGTTCAATGAAGTGTGACATCATGGAAACGGGATTACCCCTAAAAAAACGGTCCAAAAAGGAACGACTCTCGTGGCGCAGACAGTGTTCGCGTTTCGGAATTGGCTTAAAAACATTTACTCCATGTGCCTTTTCTTTCCGAATTGCCTTTTTTTGCTCAAGACGATCCAGGAACGCACGAACAGTTTTGGTGTTCCATGTGGTTTCCGGCCCGAGCATCTCGAATATCTCAGAAGCACTAAGCGGTGCCTTGTGCCAGAGAACTTCCATTACTTCCCATTCAGATCGAGATATCCTGATTTTATTATGTTTCATGTTGAAACCTTTCTACTTTGGAATCTAATACTAAATCTATAAGACAACAACTGATGTAAATATACAACACTTGTTGTGCTATGTCAAGCTTTTTTGGATAAATTTTTTAAAATTCTCATGGAAGATGTGTCATGTGCAAAAATCATCTTTTCGTAACCATCTGTGATATAATGATTTAAGCAGCTATTTTTGATACGGGTTCAATAGTTGTAGGGGTAACATTTTTTCAATAAAAATTTTTGAAAAAGTTAAAAAACACTATGTCTTCCCCCTTAGCTTTCACCATACCCTGACATTCCAAGAATTTAGTAGTGCATCTCCTCGGTATCGAGATACTACATGGTAACTGCAGCCACGATGTTATAAAAAGTAATTGTATTTATCTGTTTAGAAACAGATATTAACATAGATCAAGATATACAACATTAAAAGGCTAGCAGAAAATCCTGCAATTGCCCAGAGCTTAGGGTTGTCTCTCCAAAGGGCGACACCGCTCATAATCAGAGCAAGAGGAACTCCAACCACAAAAAGGATTCCTCCAAGGAACCCGCCAGGAGTACCTCAACCAAAACCTGGAATACCCATCCACCCTGGCAGAATGAAGAACCAGGGGGACAAGGCTAACCAAAAGCTGATTTTTCCCAACTTAGTAGAATGCATACAGTTGTATTTCTCAGTGATAACTATGTATATATGGTTTCCGTATAAGAACCCGAACTTCTCGTCATTCAGAGGAATCCCAGCCGCTGTTGTACTCTCCCAAAATACAAAAAATTTATTGCTCTTTCAAGTGAAAAATTGCGAATAAATAGGTGGTTTCTTTCTAACTTAGGCAACGTTGTACTCAACCATTTCCCTGCTCTGCGAAGCTGCGCAGGGCGAAGCAGAGTAATCCTTGGATTATCACTTAATTTTGGGCAATACGACAAACTAATTGCATATAGGCTGCGTTCTCCTCACCCTCACCGCACCCAAGCCAAATAAAAAAGCCCCTGCGGTGCGGAAGGAGAGGAACAAACAGCGAGATATTCGCAGGGGCTTGATAGGGCTAATTTTTATATTGTTCTTCGTCTGCGTAGCCAAGAGATAAATAAGGCCTCGCCACAGCATAACCTACACTCTATCGCCCTATTTGCAGCCCTATACAACGCCCAGACGCACAGGCGAACGAACGCAGTAGATACGCAGTCTGGTACTATCTTGACCGTTTCCGCTTGTTCGGACGCTGTGTTTTGTCCATAATAAATTCCTTATGTTTTCGTTCAGTCTGGACGATAGAAAATTGGGAGCGGAGCAATTCTATGTTCCGACTTACTAACACGCAAAAGCGGAAACACCTTGCGAGCGAGAGATAAACATCCTTGAAAAAGGAATGTTGATTGAAATGAATAAGCCGGTGTGATAGAGATGTGACTCCACTCCCGTAAAATTTCAAACGATGAATCTGCATAGTCTTTCATTGGTTTTTCCGGTTAAGCATACAGTTGTGAGTTGATAAGATTATACACCTTCCATATTATTTTTCAAATTTTTCTTGCAATCCCCGCAAGCGCACAAAAAAGCCCCTGCTGTGTGCGCAACATAAAAAAGCAGAGGCTCAAGATGAAAAAAACAATTCATTGATATTATAGCCCTTTTTGTTATCGAGGGCAAGAAAAAAGCAAAAGAAGTGAAGACTGCAGAAAAGCCGTTCTCTGTCTCAGCCGTCGAATTGGATACTCAGCATTTACCTATTTTACCTTTCTTGTCTATATGGCCACAATTTTCAACCAAAAACGCAGGTACCTTCGAGCAAAAATCAAATTTTTCAAAAATCTTCAACTCACTTTCCCAAAACGAGTTACGAGAATCCCGAATCGAGAATCGAGGACTTTTTTCGCATCAAAAACGCAGGTAGCTCTAATTATAGAGGGGCTACTTTTTCGCCTCAGCCCGGCACGGTCCCGGGGCCAGCAGGCCCAGTCAAATAACCAATATTAAATCTTAAATCGTAAATCTTAAATCATAAATCCGGAGGATTTATTATGGCTACCGAAGCCCAAATCCGCGCCAACCAGCGTAACGCGCAAAAATCGACAGGCCCACGCACTAACGAAGGCAAGGCCGCCGTCTCACAGAACGCCGTCCAACACGGCCTTTCCACCCGGCAGACCATAATCAGCTCAGAAAGCCAGGCCGACTTCGACCTTTACCGCGAACAGATGCTGAGTGAGCTGGCCCCGGCCAGCCCCATGGAATCTATGCTCGCTGAACGCATTGTTACTCTTTCATGGCGGCTAAAACGAGCTGGACGAATCCAGAACCAAACCATCGACGCCCTGAACACAGATAATACCTTCGGCCCATTAGCCAAGCTCAAACAATCCCTGTTTTTCAAAAACCACGACCAATCGCAGGCTGGCCCGTCCACCCCCGCTGCCAATTTGGTTCTCGGCCGTATGGCCATAAAGGATTTCGCAAATGCAAGGGTCCTCGACCGCCTCCTGATGTACGAACGCCGGTTAGAGCACAGCCTCTACAAAACGCTCCTCGAGTTTCAAAGACTAAACCTCATCAGAAAGCTGGACCCCGAATGTGAAATGCCATTTAACCAATTAACCAGTTAACCAATATCGAAGTCAAAGTCAAAGATCCGCCGTCTTCTGGCGGAATCCGCCGTCGTATGGCGGAAACCATGAACTATGAACTATGAACTATGTACCATGAAATACGAAACACGCTTAACGCAACCGAAACGAGCTGCGCAACCGTCCAACGAAATTCTCCTCTACATCTGTCGAGAACCCTCTACAAATCAACCTTTTTATGCAAAACAAACCCAATTTGCTAGATGCTCAAATGAACATAAGCTCATTAGTAACAACGGATTATGAAAATAATTCCAATTGGACACTTGGTGAAAGCAAACCCAATTCAAACCCAATCAAACCCAATCTCCGAAAAGCCAAAATGAACGTAAACTTAACTTTAACAAAGGATTACAGAAAAAAAGATGATTTTGCAGTCCGAATAAACAAACCCAATTCAAAGCCAATTTCCGTAAAGGCCAAAATGAACGTAAACTTATATGTTATAGAGGATTATGAAATTTTTCTCCCGCTGGCGGGGCAAAAAAACAAACCCAATCAAACCCAATTTCAAACGGGGACTGCTACATTTTTTTATAGCGTGGTCCGCCGCCGCCTTCCGCAACGCTCCATCGGATATTGTCGAACGGACACTTTCTCTGGCAAGTCTTGCAGTGCAGACAGTTCGATGGATTGGCCGGCAATACTTCGTCGTGGACCGTCTCATATACTCCTGCGGGGCAGAACGTGATACAGGGACTATTGAACATGGGCGTGCATTTGGTACTACAAATGGCCGAATCCAGAATGGTCAGATGTGACGGCTCCTCTTCGCGATGCTGCGTTGCCGCTAAGGCGGTGAAGGTGTCTTTATCGAATTCACGGTCGGGTTTGAGCCTGTACCGGGCGATGGTCATTGCCTCGCAGTCTTTTTCGACCTTAAACTTCGGCAGCAGATTGCCAAAAACCGACAGCGGCATTCCCTGCAATGGTCCAAAGTTCGTAACCGTCTGCCGGATTTTCCTCGCTAACTTCATTTCCTCCATAATATTCGATTGCTCGACCATCTCGGTATATTTCACCGCCACCTTCTCAGGCTCGGCCAGAGTCTCAGCTATAGCCTTTGCCGCCTGCATACCGGAGTCAATGGCATTATGCAGGCCCTTGATTTTGAGCATACTTGCAAAGCCGGCACTGTCGCCCAGAATCATTACGTTGGCTTTGCCTATACTTGCGGTTTCTGGGTCTCTCGGTATGGCGTAGTATCCGCCTTCGGGAATCATTTTCGCCCCGGCTTCTACGACCGTACCGCCATCGATAAATTGATTTATGAAGCTATGGTTCTTGAAATTCGTCAGCGCATCCTGCACGTTAAAGTCGTAGTATTTCCAGTCGGCACCGACAATCATACCGACGGATAGATGGTCCTGGTCACCGGCATAAACAATGCCGCCGCCGAACATTGCCGGGCCAATAATCGGCGTCCAGATTGGGTAGCCCATAGCATGAACGACACGGCCTGAGGTGAACTTATTATATTGTTCAGGACTTACCTTTATAAGCTCTTTTACGCCCACCGAATACAGTTGTGGGCTTTGTCTTTGCAGATTTGCCTTCTCCACGAATTTTTCCGTTACAAGCCCATCACATCCCTCGGCAAGCACCACAAAATCAGCGTTTATGATTTCGCCTTCGACGAAGTTCGGTTGTTTATTGCCCTCTTTGTCGAGACCCTGGTCAACAAGTTTTACACCTATTGCCGTCTCGGACGATTCGTCGAGAATGATATCCTGGGCCGCAAAGCCGGTCAGCACTTCGGCGCCGAGGTCTTTTGCAATCCGGCCCATCCACTTGGTCAGCTTACTTATCGATACCGTATAGTCGCCCTTGTGTATCATGTACCCGAATCCAAGTTCAAAGGCCCTTGCCCACTCAATCGTAAAAGAAATATTGAACGCCAGCTTCTTGCCTAACAAAAACATTACGTCGTCTTTATCGACCACATTTGCCAGGACATCTTTCGCCGCGTCACTGTCCGGCCAGCCCGGGACCGCCGAATCCAGCAGAGTATGCAGAGGCTCCGCTTCTAAAACGGCACCGGAGAGGGTGTGATTGCCCAGATCGGCTGATTTCTCTATGACACAAACGTCAATATCGGGCTTTTCAATTTTGAGTTGTATCGCAGTTGCCAGGCCTGCCGGCCCTGCCCCGACGACCAAGACCGATACTTTGTTGTAATCCTTATCGTTTGACACTTATTACTCTTGCCCTAATGCCTGAATCAATATCACTATACTACATACGGTACTTGATGTTAAGCTCACCTTTTGGGATGTCCACTTGAGAATGGGCTACGAGACTTCCTCGGATTCGAACTCTACGTCCTAACGTAACCGTTCCCGCTGAGGCCTTTTGCCATCTAACTTGCTGTCATCTGGTCGGTATTCTCTATGTTTATCTTGACCTCAGCAGCTATTTACTGATTGGATTTTACCGCACCAGAGAGTACAAGAAAGAAGCCGGCGAACATCAAAACCAAAGCGATGCCGGCCCATTGGGTCATAGTCACTGCAAATACAACCGCAGCTCCTACAGTAAGCACACCGAGCATGATCAGCTTCTTTCCCAGGTTGTGGACAAGGCAGGCTATCAGGAAGCCGCAAACCAAGTAAAGTACGACCGAGATTAGAAAAGTGACAAATAAAGTATTTTCTGGTATGGATGAAGCATTTTCTGGTATGGATTTGATTGCATCTGCCAAGAGCATGTTTTCCATAGGGATTCTCTCCAAAAAGAAGTTGATTTAAGCTATTTTAACCGGGCTTCCCATTTAACGTCAATTTATCCACATTTCTCTGGTTTTCTTGACCCACATCAGCAAACTGGTATGAGAACAGAAACTGTTTCAAGCATTTTATACCCTTCAGGGTAGTAAATTCCCGCGAGTAAAATCATAAACTATTATTGTAAAGTTACTTACCCGCGCACAAACGGAATTTTCAATCGAGAGTACTATAATTACCAATGCTCTTACCAAATGGCTGGATATTCCAAATCTATGGCATATAGTAACTGATGTCAATAATAAACTTTTTCCGACAGTAACCTTCTCGCGGGTATTTTGAGACTGCTGTGCAACGCACCACAACATTACAATACCCAAATCTCTTTTCGCTGTATAACATATCTCAAACTATTAGGAAAGGCAAATTATTTCTTTTCAAGCGGTGGGTTTCCCTCGACAGATAATATCTCTACCAAATAGCTCGAGAATAAAAATTGACGTCTAATCACAAACAATTTCAGTATTCGTTCTCTCTGAGAATCCGGCGTTTACCGACTCCTTCTCTCAAAACTCGCTGTCTGATTCGCATCCATTCTTCCGTGTCCTTGTACACTTCCTTTCCTTTCTGCTGAAAATGACCATTCCATTCGCTGCTTACGCAACAGCGAAAAACCGACCATTTTCGCAGAAGTTATCTGGAAGTGCTGCAGTTTCTCTCCGCCTACACACCCGCCGCAGTTTTGCTCCGCCCTTTACACTTTAAATGTGAAAAAGGAGTTTTGGAGATGTAAATACTTGTTTTTTAAGAGGATAGATAGGTATTCACCATGGTCCCATTTACACTTGACAAGCGCACCCGTCTCTATCCCTTTAAAAGAAGTCTTTCACATGGATTAGAGAAACACTTAATGCAAGACTTCTATATCCGTCCTTAAAATACCAAGAATTTCGAGTTGCCTTGGCCAGCAGAATTCTATGTGACCATCAAGGAACAAAACATGCGTGGAGCCGATTATTTCAAGCAGTGCTTTATCATAAGCAATTGCAGATCCTGGCGATTTGGAGGTAGTTTTAATTCCTCCACTTCCAAGATATTCAACGTTTTCAATAAACCACTGCAAATCGTCAACATAATTTTCCAGTTGTTGCATAATATCGGGATAAATATTTTGACGGTCGTTTGCATACTTTTGCAGTGCAACTGATAATTCCTTTAACTTATCTGCCGATTCCAATTCCCGCCGAAGATTTTCAAATTCCCGCGGCTCAATTTGTTCAAACAACAATTTATAACCCTTTACACTGTTTTTCTCTGTAGCAAGCATTTCAAAAGGGTATCTTCCGATCGGAATACTTACTCTTCTTTCCTCATATGATGGATGATATATCTGAATTGAATATTCTCCTGTTTTGATTTTCTCAACCTGATCGTCATTAAGGTACCCAGTAAAATACCCTTCCTTATCAACGTTGCTGATAGTCTCTGTAACGAGATTGGCTGCGCCCGTTGGTGAATATCTTAATGTTGCCCGAACTTCCGCATTTTCCCAGGGAATTATTTCCGGAACGGCGGGTTTGCCGTTTTCATATAAGATTCTACCATAGTAAATATCTGGGCGATTAATTGTTATTACTCCGGCTTTATCACGCTCCGAAGACAGAAGCTCGACAGGAAACCTTTCGTCTGTTTGAAATTCATGATGAAGTTCAGACATCGCAACACCCACTGCTAACCAGACGTTACCGGATTTGAGTCGCTCTAAAACTTCATTTGATATTTGTGTTCTGAAGTACCCATCATCATCAACTGTCGCTATAGTTAATCCAATAGTAGAATCTTCGCTCCATTCTACAATTTGTGTTTCGAATCCTTCCAGTTCAGGAACAGCGGCAGTTCCATCTTCAAACAGCACTCGGCCATAAAATATATTCCCTCTGATATTTTCTGAATCAATTTCTATTCTTTGGCCTTCCTGCAGTTTACATATATAATTCATTCTTCCTACATACTCTTTTAGTTCAAGTATTTCATTTTTGGTCGGAAATATTGTAACATTATACACTCCCGCAGGTAGACCGCTTATTTCAAACTTACCATCCTCGGTTGTGAACAACTTTCTATAACCATACTGTAACAAGTATTCCGGAGAATAATCTTTATAGTCAACTTTCAACTGAACATCAACAGTGAACTCTTTGATGGCCCGCCCATCTGGACTTTCCACTTTTCCATATATAGCAGCACTACCTGCCGGTATTTTACCAATCTCGAAATCAACTGCCTGGCTTCCCTCAAGTATCTTATTTAACCGCTTGTAATAATGTTTGTGTCTCTGACCGGAAGGATATGACTCTTGGATAAGTACTCCCACACGGTACTGCCATTTTATTCCATCATAACTATAGAATCCTTGATCGTCTGTAATCACATCCGGTGCCGTAATTCCGATTTGCCCCGGCTTCCTTTTCTCGCGAATATTAATCACTGCGTTGGCGACAGGCTTTCCATCCGTTCTTGTGACCCGACCGTGAACTACATCCAATTCGCTGCTCTCAATCCACGCATCCGGTGTGGTCTCTATGTCTTCCGAGACTTTCTCAAAACAGACCCTGAACTTCTGTGCTTGAGATATATTGCTCCATCTTCCGAGCGAAAAATGTATGTCACGGGGAGATGATTTTTGATATGATACTTCCACACCTGCATTTTCGTTAACGTGTTCTGTCGAGGCCAGCTTCTTATCTTGTGTATCCAACAGCTCAATCGTTGTCATCCATTTATACTTTGGCAGGCAGCGAATGCTGCATCTTAAAGTTCCTTTGAGCTCATCATCATCCTCAACGAAAAATCTAATGTTGCGAGCCGAAACAATATTTTGCTGCTCTTTGGTACCCACTTCCAGCTCAACACGTATGTTCCTGCTAAGTGCAAAGTCTCCTTGATAATCATCGACTTCAACAGATCCAACAAACAACTTCTTTATGAGATGACCTGTACCATAGCTTAGCGGAACAAGTAAAATAATCGCTATCACTGCCGCAACGGCTAATTTTGTTATTCTGTGATTCATGATTATTCTCCATATATTTGACTGAGACACAGCCGATTTTGTCCTCGTAAATTCTTGCTGTGCTTTCAGAATATCGCTCAGCGTTCTCTGATGCATTTGGACGCTGGGTGTTATATGTAGTTTCTTAATTGATTTACCAATATTTTTTGTCGGTCTCATTTTTTCAACTCTTTCTTTAATAGTGATCGCAGCTTATCCAATCCATAGCGGTACCGACTTTGGACTGTATTAATTGAAACATCCTGTGCACTGGCAATTGTCTTAAATTTCATCCCACTGTAAAAATGCAGAATCAAAACCTCTCGTTGCTCATATGGAAGCTGGCGAAGTGACAAATTCAGCAGCGACAATTCTTCACCAAACATCGCACAGACATCAGGTTTCTTAGAGTTTTGTGCTTGTTCTAAGCCGATCGGTTGTTGTTGCCTTGCTCGAATTTGATCACGTGCACGATTGGCTACGCAAGTTGCTAAATATCCTTTGAGGTTTCCATTAAGTCTGATTTTGTCAGCCGACTGAGCAAACGATACAAAGAAATCATGCACAACATCTTCAGCGGTGTTGACATCGCCTAAAAGAGCTGCTGCTAACGTCAACAGATAAGCTTCATATTTTTCATAGATTCGAGCCAGAGCATCCCTGCTGCCGCACTTGAATCTCCACATCAGGATCTTGTCTTCAACCATCTACGTTTTACATACTATAAGAATGATCATTCTTCATTGATATTACGATTAAGCCGTTAGTTTTAGTCTAAAAAAAATCAGAAATGCATCTCAATTTTGGTAGCTTTTTGTAGAAAAGGCATGAAAAAAGACCGCATCAAATCGCACCCACTGAATTCTTCCCGAATTGCTGATCGTCACCAGCGCATAGACCGGCCGTGTCAAAAGCCGCCGTTAGGGCAAAGAAACGGTTACAAGGGACATTTCGTCACCTGCTGGAAGGTAAAAGGATAGCCGAAGCATCGCAAGTGGAAGCTTGGGCTGCCATTAGCGCTGTTCATATCGGTCGGCCGGTTATGCGATGATGTCGCTAAGTATCTTTTTGACTTTATCGAGTGTTTGCTTGTCGGGCGAAAGTAACGGCTTTCTTGGAATGCCGTAAGGTCTGCCTAAAATCTGCATAGCGGCTTTTGTTAATTGTATATACTGGCCGGTTGACTCGAACATCGCAAATAAAGGCAGCAGCTTAAAATAAAGCTGTTTGCCCTTTTCCATATCATTTTTTTCTGCGATGAGCTCAAAGAGCTGGACACACTGCTTCGGTATAAAATTAGCAGGCGGTGCGACCCAAGCCTGTACACCGATTGCGAACATTTCCATCGCCAACGTGTCGCAGCCGCAAAAGACAGTCATTTTGTCACCGCAGAGCCGCATAATCTCGACCACTCTTGTCATATCGCCTGAGCTTTCCTTTACGTAGGAAACGTTGTCGAATTCGGCGAGGCGGGCGATGAGTTCCGGCAGCATATCGACACCGGATGTAGATGGGTTGTTATACAACACTATAGGTATATCGATGCTTTCTGCCAGGGCCTTGTAATGCCCATACATCTCTTGTGCATTGGGATGACAGTAGTACGAGGGCACAACCATAACCGCATCAGCGCCGGCCTTTTGTGCGTATTGCGAAAATCTTATTGTGTCTTTGTTTGCAACGGCTGCGGTGCCTACAATAATGGGGATTGCTTTATCTGCCTCGCTTATCACAATATCCGCAACCTGCATTCTCTCGTCGTCCGACAAGGCGGTGAACTCGCCGGTGCTGCCTGTGGGAATAATTGCATGGACTTTGCCTTCATCTATAAGATAGCGTACATGCTTTCTTAGTTTTTCTTCATCAATTTTGTCGTCATTGGTAAAAGGCGTTACAATAACCGCAAAGACGCCATATAATTTTTTAGCCATAATCAATTCCTTCCTATGAGAACAGAACGTTCAAATATTTTGTTTTTGTTTTTTTACTGTTTTTCAGCAAATCGTTCAACAGATAATTGGTCAACGGGCAAATCAAGCTGCTGTTTGGTAATCAACTGAGTTATGAGTTTTCCGGTAATGGGTCCCATCGTAATTCCGACGCCTTCGTGGCCGGAGGCGACATAAAATCCTTCAATGGGGGAGCTGCTAATAATAGGCAGCATATCAGGGCTGTAAGGTCGCAGGCCTGCCCAGCTGCGAATGGTATGCAGATCTGCCAGGACAGGGAAAAATCTGATGCATCGTTTGACTATCAGACTGATAACTTCAGGATTTACATTTTTATCGAAGCCGGCAAATTCACGACTGCTGCCTAAAAGGAGATTGCCTTCGCGAGTTTGCTGGACGTTTGCCGCCACAGCAGTTTTGTTTTCTCGCTTCAAAGAATCCAGATAGCCCGAGGCGATAATGATTTGGCAGTTGATGATGTTATCAGGTACCTGCTCGGTGACTATGAGATTTCCTCTTCGCGGCACGACGGGGATGTTTATCCCGACCATCCGGCCGATTTGCCCACTCCAGGCACCTGCGGCATTGATAACATATTTTGTACCAATTTTGCCTTTTGTGGTTTCGACAGCAACAATTGAAGATTTATCCGCTGAAAGCTCAATACCTGTAACTTCAGTAAAGTGTCGAATGTCCGCACCGAGCTTTTTTACCGCCTGGGTAAGTGCGATCGTGGTCAGCAGTGGATTTAGCTGGCCGTCCTCGGGGAAAGATGCTCCGCCGCTGATGTCACGGGTGACATTTGGCTCGGTTTTGATAAACTCTTTGGCACTGAGCATCTGACATTCAACACCTGCCTGTCGAAGTTCGTTTAGGGTTTGCTGTAGGGTTTCCAAATCTTGCGGCTTTTCTGCAATCGACATGCTGCCGGTATTTCGAAGCTCGAAATCAATATCGAGTTCGTTGTATAATTGTTCATAGAGTTTTTTACTTGCTTTGGCCAGCTTTATATTGATGGCAGGCAGCTCCCACAGGAAAAGATGTCCCTGGCAGGACTTCGATGCCTCACTGCAGATAGAGCCCTTTTCTACAATCGCTACTTTCAGCCTTTGCTTTGCAAGGTAATAGGCACAACAGCAGCCGATAATGCCGCCGCCGATAACAACTACGTCAGGATTTGTCATCTGTATCTTCCTCCAAAGATGCTAATGTACTCAGTGCAATCGGCCTTACGGGTGGGCGAAATGTGCCCGGTATCACTTTTGCAAATTTTTGGCCGGTGTGCTCGGCGAGAATCTTCCGCACCAATCTGCTGCAGCTTCTGCCCTGGCATAGGCCCATACCGGCTCTGGTTCTTCTTTTTATTTCATTTACAGTCGTTGCATCTTCAGCTATGGCCTGGACAATGTCTTTCAGGGTAACTTCCTGGCATCTGCAGATAATCATATCGGCGTTTTCAATGTTTAGGTCACTTTCGCCTTCGTAGGTTCTTTGTTTTTGTTTGCTTATCTTTTTCAGGTTTTTCATCTAAGAGCAATATTTCGAACTTCCATTGCGTATTGTATCGGCACCACAATCGTAATAACTGCTGTGCGGTCGAATTTCTTGTGATTCAGTACTTTTAACACTTTTGCGGAACAAACCTTCTCGCCTGCACGGTTGAGTCCGTTGACAAGCTGCTCTTCTTCCGGATAGGGCAGAAATTCATACGGCAACTGGATTGCGGCCTCTTTATCTGAATATGTCGTATCAACGACAAAGATTGCCTGGCCGGGACAGGATGCTATACAGAGGCCACAGCCGCTGCATTTATCCGCATCCAGGATGGGCAGGTCTATTATCGAATCGCCTATCTGGATTGCTTTTTTGTGGCAGGCCTCTTCGCAGGGATTGCACGGTATTTCTTGCGCACACTCGATTACTACGACAGGTCCCTGTATTAATCTTTTTTTCGAGGGCACGCCCGGCAAATTTTCCAATTCTTCAGGGTCAAAGAAACCGTCTTTTAACAATGTCACTCAGATAAACTCCTGCATATCAATTGTTCTTTCGCCTGCTTGCGAGCTATCCCAAAGGGCCCTTCTCGCAGCTGTTCTGCTCTGCTCGATATCTCTGTTTTCTTGTCTTTCGCCTCACCGGCGGCGAGATAGCCGAGCGCTTCGGCAACGGCGATACCGACGAGTCGGCCTTCCTCTATTGCGGTACTTGCCTCTTCTATTCCGGCAAGGTCACCGGCTACATAAATCCCCGGCACAGTTGTTTCCATATTTTCATTGTGAATAGGCACGTGTCCTCCCAACTCAGGGACATCGGTGAATTTGCAGCCGGTTATCCACGCTAACTCTGCCAGCGGTGAAAGGCCGCAGGCCAAACAGACCACATCTACTTCAAGCTCTCTTTCAGTTCCAGTGAGCGGCTGCCAATTCTTATCTATTTGAACCAGAACGGCCTTTTCGACTTTGTCTTTTCCGTGAACCTCTTTGACGGTTGTGGAGGTCAAGATTGGTACGCCTGTCCTCGCTACTTTGCCGGCGTGCACAGCATAACCGCCTATTTTCGGCAAGGCCTCCACGATTGCAACAACCTCGGCGCCAGCCTGTAGCAACTGGTAGCTGACAATCAAGCCCACATTTCCTGAACCGACCATCAGGACGCGCTTTCCCGGAAGCACCCGATGGACATTGACCAGGGTCTGTATTGCACCGGCTCCCATTACCCCAGCGAGCGTCCAGCCGGGAAAGGCCAAGACGTTCTCGGTTGCGCCTGTGGCAAGTAGGACCTTTCTTGCTTTAAGATGGATGTTTTTGCTGTTGTGGATAACGCCCAGTGTATGGCTGGTATTGGCTCGAAAGATGCCCCACACAACAGAATCCAGCATTATCTCTACATTTTTTTGCTGGCTTACCTGCTGTAGCAGCATTGTGCCAATATCGATACCCCTTACGCCGGCGTGATGTGCCTCTGAGCCGAAAAATTTGTGAATTTGCTTGAATAGCTGCCCGCCGGGTCTTTGATTTTCATCTGCCAGAACGACCTTTACGCCGGCGCGGGCTGCTTCTATGGCAGCAGAAAGACCAGCGGGGCCGGCTCCGACAATTGCAAACTCAGTCTTTCTCAACAGATGTGCTCCTTAACTTACCTAATCCGTGCTGTGCCTGAATCTTCATTCCCTGCTTGACCAGAGTGACACAGGTTCTGACATTTGGGACGCCATCAACTATCATCATACAATCGGTGCATTGGCCAATGGCACAAAAGACACCCCTGGGTTGGTGGTGTTTTCGGGTATAGCGGAATATATGCTTGCCTGCTGCTAACAAGGCTGCGGCAATTGGCTCACCAGCTCTGGCTTGGATGACCTGGCCGTCCACTTCGATTTCTACAGCAGGTGCCTTTTGCAATTTACCTAATATTGGGTGCTCTTCAACTCGCATATCTTAATCCAGTCGTTAATATAAAAACAACAAAAGAGTTAATTGCTCAAATGGTCGATAACATGCAGAATTGCCTCCTTGCAGAGCCTGTTATACCGTTTCTCGCTCCCCAAAAACAGCCCAACACGAACTTCCGAACGATAAAGTCCCTTGGATTTGTAGCCGGTGCCCTTCAAACACACCGATTTTGCTTTTCAGGTCGCTATACTTAGATTGGACCTGTTCGATATTCTCATCGAGTAACCGTTCACGGGTATTTTGAGATTGCTGGGCAACGCACCCAACATTACAATACCCAAATCTCTTTTCACTGTATAACATGTCTCAAACTATTAGGAAAGGCAAATTATTTTTTTTCAAGCGGCGGGTTTCTCTCAACCGATAATATCGCTACCAAATAGCTCGATGATAAAAATTGACATCTAATCGCGAACAATTTTAGTATTCGTTCACAACTTTTAGCCTTGATTTACGAGAGAAGTCAAAGTATTGTTGTTTTGTAGATTTTGTTCTTATTTGCCTGCTCCTTTCTCATTGGTTTTTCAATAACTGAATGATAACAGGAGCAGGCTTTTTTCGTATACGTTTTTACATAAAATCGTTTCTACAACAGGATAATTAATTAAATCATACTATAATCCTGGTCAAATTACCATGATTTATTTGGTTCTATTCACAAAAAGCCTTGCGTCATTCTGAGCAAGAATTGAAATAATGAGCAGATAATAGCCCAGCCATATAAGGGTGCGCGACAACTATGCTTGTTTAAGCTACTGTTAGGCCACGGTTACCTTTCAGTCAGCATCATAAGTCATTTTCCACAACCATAAGACATTTTGGCAAAAATAGTTACAAACCCCGAATCAGACGGTCAACCGGAAGGTCTTTGTGGGTGTAGGTGTCCAGCAAGTTCTGGGTACTAAAGAAAGGCTCTTGAAATCATCGTCATCTCTTTATTGACAATGAGTTATGAATTCATCTCTTTATGGAAATCTGAGAGTTCTAAAAGCCATTTTGCCCTGGATTTCCGCCTATTCATGATTAAACTGACCTGGATAGCAGCCGATTAAAGATGGTATAGAGCATGTTAGATGAGAGGATATCAGAAGTAGCAGCCCCTGGTTTTACTCTGGAGATCGAAGTATAAGATGCGTAGTGGGATTACTTCTGAGACTTAAAAAGAGATAATAACTGTTCAATTAGTCGCGAAACCTGGATTTCCAGAAGATATTTTTTTATCTTGAAAAACTGCCGAAATAGGCCTGAAAACAGTCATTTTGTGTAAATTATGAAAATTTTTCAGTTTTTTTTGGAAATTACTGTAACGGATTTGTGGTTTTGGCGTCTCTTGTATAGATGGTTTGGATTTTATGGCTTTAAACGATGTATCCGGGAAATTCCAGATCAAGCTTATTAACTGAAATATGCTAAGGAGAAGAAAATGAGCAAGTACAT
>JAUXAB010000062.1 GCA_030615025.1 Phycisphaerae bacterium
ATGCCTGCGTTGTCAGCCAAAAACGTTCTCAACGTGGAGAAAACCACTTCTGGCGAGCATTTTTGGCCTGCCGCCTTGGCCTTCCCGATATATCGGGACTCGGCCTCATCCCGATTAAATCGGGATTCGGATAAGCTCTTAATCCCTTATTTAGCCAAAAAAAACTTGCCTGTACTTCCGATAAATAGTAGAATATTCATTAGCGGGTTGAGTATCGATTCATTCCGTGGGAGATAATAACAATTTTTGAAAGGGCCAAAAAATGAAAGAAATGAGAAGGAAATCTGAATTCATGTTAGTAGTCACAGTTTTTTTGAGCCTTAGCTTGTGGCCTTGCGAGTCGGCCTTTGGAGGGCGCATTGTGGCGTGGGGCTGGAACTACTATGGGCAGTGCGATGTGCCTTCAGGCAGCGACTTTACTGCCATTTCCGCCCAGTGGAAACACAGCCTTGCTCTTAGATTCGATGGTTCACTTGCAGGCTGGGGGCAGAACAACCACGGCCAGTCTGACCCACCTGCAGGTAATGATTTTGTTGCTATTGCGGCTGGGGAGGTTCACAGCCTTGTCCTTAAGTCAGATGGCTCACTTGTGGCGTGGGGCTGGAATGGAAGCGGCGAGTGCGACGTACCTGCAGGTAACGACTTTGTTGCCATTGCGGCTGGTTTCGACCACAATCTTTCTCTTAAGGCCGATGGTTCAGTCGTGGCGTGGGGCAGCAATGGCTGGGGCCAGTGCAACGTACCGGCAGGCAATGACTTTGTTGGCATTGCGGCTGGTTACCGGTTCAGTGTTGCTCTTAAGTCTGATGGTTCGCTTGTAGCGTGGGGCGACAACAGTCACGGTGAGTGCAGCGTCCCTTCAGGCAACAACTTTGTTGCCATCGCTGCTGATGGCTTTATGGGAGGTCATGGTCTTGCTCTTAAGTCGGATGGTTCGCTTGTAGCATGGGGTGATAACAGAGACGGCCAGTGCAACGTACCTGCAGGTAATGACTTTGTTGCTATTGGAGCCGGAGGTCACCACAGTCTTGCCGTCAGGTCGGATGGCTCGCTTGTAGCATGGGGCCGCAACGACCAAGGCCAGTGCGACGTGCCAACGGGTAACCACTTTGTTGCGGTTGCGGCCGGGTCTTCCCACAGTGTTGCCCTGCTGAAGGAGCCAGCAACTGGCCATCCCATAGCTGACGCAGGCAATGATATAGTAGCAAGGGCTAATGAGCAGATAACTCTGGACGGCAGCAATTCTATTGATTTAGACGGTGAGATTGTCCTGTATACCTGGAAGAGACTCCCTGATGAGGTGGTTATCTATTCGGGCACGGAACCTACCTGTCAAACCAGAGCATTAGGTCGTGCAGAGGAAGTTATTGAGTTGACCGTCACGGATAACAGTTCGCTCACAGCATCTGATACTCTTATAATCATCAATCGAACCCTTCATCATCTACAGGAGCGAATAGATAGCATCCAGGCAGGTGACCTGAATCTTGACCGCAACGTAAATATGGTTGACTTTGCTTTACTTGCAGAGGAGTGGCTCCGTTAAACAACGTGGCATGAGCCGTAAATAATCATAAAACTGCAGAGGATTGTTTAATTGCAATCGAGCCTGCTGCATCGAGGGCTGCAAGTTCACTCCTTGCAGCCTTTTTTCTTTTCCCGTCAAGCCCAATTCTAAGAATCCGCGCCAGCTCCGGAATATTTCAGCGGCTTCTGACAATTATCGGCTGCGTTCTGCAAAAGAACTATTCAGCTCATTGATTTATTTCGGTATCAGAGATATCCACGGCGACGCATGCAAACAAAAACCGTGCCGCCGATTCCGTGTCGTCCGCGAGGTTGTTAAGCTCGCCTGCCAAAGGCCTTTCAATCACTCCTGGCAAGGCCCCCGGCAAATCTTGCCCCACCAGCTCGTACGCAGCACGAAGTTCTTGAATCACAGCGGCCACTTCTATCTGGTTGGGTCGACCATTGCCTTTGTCATCCCTCGACAGAGCCAGAAACAAGGCTCCTATCAGCACAATCAACGCCATACAAGCGGCCGCCACCATAAGCCGCATCTTCAATGCCACACGGTATGTGTCTATCCGTCGGCGGGACATCCCTTTCAGAACACGAGCGCTCAGCTGCTCGGAAACTTCCTGGTTCGAGATTGCCGCCTCACGCGTTAAGCCCTCGCCCAACGACAGGCATATCTCGTAAAATTCTCGACAGCTCGCACAGTGACGAATATGCTTTTGCGTTGTCCCGGACGGCTGGCTATCCCCGTCCATAGTGTGGGAAATCATCAATCTAAAAAACCAACAGAACATTATGCACCTTCAACTTTCATTAAAGACAGAGTTTGTCTTGATGACATTTTGTCCGTCACTTCGTCTTCTACAGCGGCATTCCGTAATTTCTTTGCCAGATTTATCCTGGCCCTATACAAAAGTACCCTTACATTGACCTGCGACTTCCTTAATACTTGCGAGATTTCCTTTATCGACATATCCTGCCCATATTTCAGGCACAAGGCCAAGTACTGATTCCTGGACAAATCCCTGGCCAATGCCCACAGGCTCTGCCGCGTTTCCTGCTCTGCAACCATCTGCGCCGGCTCCAGGCCGCCGGACTCAATCTGGCCAACCATCCGAAAAGAACGTGCCCTGCGGAAACGGCTGTTTGCCAAACGCGCTGCTATCGTGAAAAGCCAGGTCGAGAATTTCCATGAGTCTCGATAGCGGTGAATGTTCTCATAGGCCTTGACAAACGTATCCTGAACTAAGTCTTCGGCGTCGTGAGCATTGCCCGTTCTATGGTGCAGGAACTGGAAGAGTCGGTTGCCGAAACGGGCCACCAGTTCGGCAAAGGATTCCCGGCAGCCCCGCTGTGACCGGCGAGCTAATTCTTCCGCGCTCAGAGCCTGCAGGATGTGGCGCTGCGGGTCGGGACGGGGTCCTACTGCTCTTTGTTGTCCTCTTCTTTTTTCTTTTGCCATTGCTCTTTGAGAAACTGTACAACCGCTTCAGGGTCTGACTCAAAACGGACCTGAACCGTATTTTGCTCACAGGACACTTTTACCTTTTTGGCCAGTTCGGCCAGCATCGGCTGCTCTTCGTTGGGCAGCGATGCAAATGCGATAATACCATCCAGCATCTTGGTTATAGCCTGGGCTACTTCCTCCGACTTGGCTGTCAATCTCCAGTCGATGTAGAATTTACCGTCAACCTCGCCGATGGCGAGGCCAAGCCGGTCTGTTTGTTTGAGCGCGGCCGCTTCCGGGCCCTCTCCCACCATCATTTCACCAACACGCCTACCCATCGCCTGGAAAAAGGCCCCCTTTGCATCCAGTGCTGCCTGGTTAAAAATACCGCCGGCTGCGTTCTCTGCCGAACCCTTGAGGACATCCACCGCGAGCTTTACTGCTTCCAGACCTGCTCCCATGACTATGAGGTCATCCTGATAAAAGCAGCCGTACATCATTTGACCGGCAGTGCCATTGGAGTCTTTTTGATTTTCATCAAACCACTCATGCAGCACTATATCGCCGTGTTTCATTTCTTTATATTGAGGATTCATGCGTAAAAGCGACAAAATCCTTTCTTTATCGAAGAACCCATCAATTAGAACTACTGCTTTTTCACGGTCTTGGCCACAGCCGTAAATCGTAACGTCCCGGACATCATCGAGCGGATGGAAAGAAAATATTGTCGCAAAATTTGACAGATTCTCCTCAATCCCCAGATTGACCATTTCATTTCGTATAAGCTGACTAGTCTGTGTTTTTTTGAACTGCTGCTGGTTGGCGTGAACCACCCAGCTGGCACCACCGCTGACCTGCTCTATAACCAGCGGCCCGGCAAGCGTCGGCACCGCCGCGAACAATACGCTCGCCATCAACACAACCATTAACTTTCTCATAATTCAGCTCCTTTCCATGTAACAATATTATAACATTACCTGGCCCAAAAATCTACACGACTTCATACTTTTATACACCGTGCATAGGTAAAAGGTTACACCATCTTTTTCGTGACCTGGTGGAAACCGCCCGTTTTTCGCTCTTACAGGGGTGAAAAACCAGGCCGATTTATTCCGTGTTTTATTATGTCATTGGCTCGTAAGATTGTCATTCCTGAGCAAGCAGGAACCCAGTCTTTTCGTCATTGCAAGCGTCGTAGAGCGATGTGAGGCAATTTGAATGACCCCATGCTTGTACCAAATGTACTTGAAATAGAATCCCCAGGCATTATAATTCACAAAACAAACCGCCAATGTGGTTGTGGGCAGAGCGTAGTTTGCGATTCTATTTCTCGATAAGGCGGATTGGAAGGGTATTTCCAATGCTAAGAACTTGGTGGAAAATTATTCGATCGATAGTATTAGCGATTGGAGTATTGCTGTCTTTCTTTGCGGTTATCGAAGTACTCAGAGCCTATCAAACATTGCACGAGTTCCATCCCGTCGCAGGTTTTGTGTTCCTTGGCCTTTTGGTTTGTGGAATAGTATGGATAGTTGGTTATGTTGTAGTAACTTTAGCCTCGCGACCGGCAGTTCTGATACCTCCTCCCATTAGCGATACAAATAGCGCCACGAATCGCGAACTTCGTCGTTATGGCAGGTATTTGACCAGGTACATCAGTCGGCTAAGTGGCAATCCGGCTTTGTCTGCCGGAGATAAGGATAAGGCCAAGGAAGGTATGATAGAATTAGCACTCGCGCTAGACACTGGGGATAACAACGACGCCTTGCTCATAGCGATCGAAAAAGCAGAAGAGCAGGTGATAAATCCGATTCTGGATAAGCTTGACGCAGAAGCGAATGAAGAAATTCGCGCATGTGTAGGTGTAGTGATGGCGGGAGTCGTCGTTAGCCCTTACAAGGCGGCTGATTTAATCATTGTGCTCTATAGAAATCTTGTCATGTTGATGCGAATCGTTCGCATCTATAACAGTCGCCCTCGCTTTCGGCAACAATTACGAATTCTCGGAGACACAATAAGCGTTGTTGCCACCGTAAATTATATCAACATGAGCAAGAACCTGTTAGAAAGTTTGGCATCGAGAGTGCCCCTCATCGGAAAGTGCGTGGATGATATCGCCCAAGGGATTGGTGCCGGGTTTATGACGTCTGTTGCTGGACACGCCGCAATGTATCGGTGCAGAGCTTTCAAGGGTTGGGACGAGGAGAACGCTAAGGAGAGTTTGCGTAATCGCATGCGTGACTTCTATGCAGATATCAGAGACATATTCAAAAAGGACACTTTGCCTATAATCATGAACCGCTTAGGCGACCTTTCAAAGGAAAGCCTGGAGAAAATTCAAACCGGTATATCCGTGGCTTTAGGTGAAACAGGCAATGCCGTCGCAAGTTTCGTAAGAGTACCTATGGGTGCTGCTACAGCAGCGGGAAAGGTAGGAAAGACAGGTGGACGAGCCGTGATGCGTACCGCAGTTAAAGGCTATTCCACGACTGGCAGACAAGCTAAGAACATAGGACAGGGCATATTGAGAGGTGTGAAATCAGTTGTGAAAAAATGTTTCACCTATCCAAAGCAAAAAACGCGGGCGATAAGAAAACTCATTCGTCGGGGAAAAGACTGATGATTAGCTAACCGATTCTATGGATGCCGGAGGATTAACTGAAAATGAAATCTTAAAGTCAATAGAACTGCTGTCTGATGAATTTCAGATATCTTTTGAACAGGCCCAAAAGCCGATCAACGACATGTTGAAATCGCATTTCTTTACTCAACAAAGCGTCTATTGGAGGAATTGGTTGTGTGCTTTTTCCTGGGCTATTGTAGTTACGGGCCCGTGGCCGGGATAAACGATGGTGTCATCCGGAAGGGTAAAAAGCTTCTCCCTTATGCTCTTTATTAGCTGAGCCATATTGCCGCCTAAGTCTGTTCGACCAACCCCGCTGGCAAACAGCGTATCATCGGTAAAAACAATTGCCTCATCCTTTGAATACAAACAGATGCCGCCCGGCGTATGGCCGGGCGTATGGAGAACCTGCAGCTTTATGTCAGCCTGCTCGATTAGGTCTTGCTCTTCGAGAAGCAAAATGGGCACGAGGGACGATGGACGAGGGACGAGGGACGATGTGAGCATTTCGTCATCGAGTTTATGGATATAAACCTTTATGTGGGGAAAATTTTTGCACAATACAGCTACGCCGGCAACGTGGTCCGGGTGGCCGTGAGTTAGAACGACAGCCACAGGATTTAATTTATATCGCTTAAGAAACTTGATAAGTTCGCCTGCCTGCAGGCCGGTATCAATAATAAGGCAGTCTTTGGCTGTCTCACTTTCGCGCAGGATATAGCAGTTGGTTTCAAACGCACCCAGGATTAAATGGTCGATTTTCATTTGACTGTTGCCCTAAAGGTTTGCAGAATATCAAAAATACTCTTTTCAGTCAATAAAGTCTTTGGACTTGACTGGCAGGTCTGAGTTTGCTATTGTTCTTCGGCTGTATCTTGTGGAGCGTCAAGCAAGCAAAAAAACGAGATACGAAAAAAGAGAAACAAGAAATGAAGGCTTTTAAGCGAATATTCAAATATGTCTGGCCGCAATGGCCGCGTATTATTACCGTTGTCGTCGCCGCAGTGATTGTCGCTGCTCTTTTATCACTAAGTTTTATGACGGTTATACCGCTGCTGAAGGTGATGATGGGCAAAGAGGGTCTGCACAACTGGGTCGACAGAAAAACCTGCGGCTGTAAATACGGTGTTGATTTCTATGTCCCAAACGCCACAGATATCATCGACAAAGACGGCGAGGATATTGCATACTCTCTGCTTATAACCGGTGTAGAAAAAAACAGTCTGGCCGAATCGGCAGGCCTGAGACCAACTGATAGAATTGTTGGTGCCGGCGACTTCCTGATTTCTGAAGAAGCCGAAAAAATACCGTTTTCGCGAATGCTTGAAGAGTTGGCACAAACCCGCGAGAGTAAAATTACGGTCCAGTTGAAGCGACTGAATAAAGAGAGCACCTTAGAAAGAGAAAGGCTGGAACTGAATACACCCGAGAACAAAGCTTACATTGATAGCTTACAATATGGCAGGATTGGGCGTATAAAATGGGGGGTCAAACTGGCGATTATCGAACGTGCACAATGGGTGGTTGGTTTTTTGCCGAGAGAACAAAACCAGGCTGACAGAACAAGGGCGGTTATCTTTATTATCTGGGCGATAGGGGTGATTACGATAATTCGATGTTTAGCAAAATTTTATCAGGGCTACATGGCCCAAAAAGTGGTGCAGATTGGCATAAACCATCTTCGCGAGGATACCTTCGGCCATGTTATGGATATGCCGATAGGTTTTTTCGCCAATGAACGCCCAAGTGATACGGTCAGCAGGATTATCAGCGATACAGGTGTAATGGGAAAGGCCATTAAGGTAATGCTCGGCAAAGCACTTCGTGAACCCCTTAACGCTATGTTCATGTTAGGCTGTGCGATGCTGCTAAACTGGCAACTTACGCTGATATTTCTGTGTGGTGCACCGGTTGTGCTTGGACTGGTAGGTATGTTTGGCAGGAAGATGAAAAAGGCCACAAGAAAGTCTTTGATGGCCAGCTCCCAGATGCTGGCGAAGCTCCAGGAGACGATTTCAGGGCTTAGGGTCGTGAAAGTTTATAATCAACAGGATGTAGAGCAAGGTGCTTTTAAGAAGATAAACAACAGATTGCTGAAACAACTGCTCAAAATCTCGAAAGTTGATGCGGCTACAATGCCTGTGCTGGAAGTGCTTGGAATGGCGGCAGGCTCTGCTGCTTTGATAATGGGGGCGCACTGGGTCACCCAGAACAAGATGGACAGCGTTGAATTTTTGGGCTTGTTGATTTTGTTGGGCGCCGCTGCTGAGTCGGTTCGCAAAACGAGTGATATCTGGAACAAGATACAGGAAGCAAATGCCGCTGCTGAAAGGGTGTTTGCTATCATAGATGAGCCAATAGAAAAAGAAAGGCCGAACGCTTTTGAGCTTGCACCTTTGAAAGATAGAATCGAATTCATAGATGTTGTATTTACCTATCCTCAGGCAGAGACGCCGGCCTTAAAGGGAATCAATCTTTCTATACCAGCGGGGCATAATGTTGCTATCGTAGGGCCTAACGGCTCAGGCAAAACAACACTCGCGAATTTGATACCGAGGTTTTATGACCCCGACAGCGGCCATATTTTGATTGACGGCAAGAACATTCGTGATGCGACACTGTTTAGCTTGCGAAGCCAGATTGGAATGGTCACGCAGAATGTGGTGACATTCAACGATACTATAGCAGCAAATATTGCGTATGGTAGGCCCGGTGCTGCCGGAGAAGAAGTAATTGCTGCAGCCAGGCGTGCCTTTGCCCACGAATTTATTTCTCCGTTGCCGGATGGTTATGATACATTGATCGGCGAGTATGGTGCCGGCCTCAGTGGCGGCCAGCTGCAGAGAATCGTCATAGCCAGGGCGATTTTGAAGAACCCCGCAATTCTGATTTTCGATGAGGCCACAAGTCACGTTGATGCCGACAGCGAGGCGAAGATTCACAGGGCCATCGAGGAAATTATGCAGGATAGGACGAGTTTTATAATCGCCCACAGATTCAGTACCGTCATCACCGCAGATGTGATAGTAGTAATGGATGACGGCCGAATTATCGCTCAGGGCCAGCACGATGAACTGATACAAACCTGCCCATTGTATCAAAGTTTATACGAAACCCAGCTGGTAAAGGCATAGCCTCGTGATGCGTCGTGCGTGACGCTTAGTGCGCAATACGGACAGAATATAAGATAAAAATTCATACTTTGATTTACATTAAATTGCTCATCTTGTCGATTAAAATTAAATAATAGATAAAGAGCAGCAGCGCAAAGGAGCAAAAGGGACTTATGCGCCGCTTATGACCTTGGTATTTTGGGGCTGAAACTATGAGCGAGCTTTTACAGCAACAAAAAGCACACGAACTCTTTAAGAGGTATCAGGGTAATCCGATACTAACGCCGCAAAATTGGCCCTACCCGACAAATGCGGTCTTTAATCCCGCAGCGGTTAAGTTGAATACAGAGACGCTGCTGTTAATTCGCGTCGAGGATATGCGCGGCTTTTCGCATTTGACCGTTGCACGCAGTCCTGATGGGTTCACGAGCTGGGAAATTGACTCTGCACCAACCCTTGAGGCTGACCAGAGTTCCCGGGAGGAAAAGTGGGGTCTGGAAGACCCTCGTATTATCTGGCTCGAGGAGCAGAAGCAATTTGCCATTACGTATGTCTCTTTCAGTGAAGGCGGCCCCGTAGTTTCGCTGGCGATTACCAAAAATTTCAGAACATTTGCTCGCCTGGGTGCTCTTTTGCCGCCGGAAGATAAAGATGCCTGCCTGTTTCCTCGCAGATTCAGGGGACGATTTGCACTGATTCACCGCCCCATCGTTCGAGGTGAGGCCCACATGTGGATCAGCTTTTCGCCCGATTTGAAGCACTGGGGTGACCATAGACTGCTGATTAGAACAAGGCCGGCCTACTGGGACTGCCATAGAGTAGGTCTGGCTTGTCAGCCTATAGAAACAGCACAGGGGTGGATGCTGTTCTATCACGGTGTACGCACGACCGCATCAGGAACAATATACCGCGTCGGACTGGTGCTTTTGGATTTGGAGGAGCCGTGGAGGGTCTTGCGTCGAGGCGATGAATGGGTTTTGGGGCCGCGAGCTCCTTACGAGCGTGTCGGTGATGCCGATGACGTTGTATTCCCCACCGGTGTTATTGTTCACAAAGAGACCGACCAGCTCAATCTCTATTATGGTGCTGCCGACTGTACCGTCGCCGTCGCAACAGCTAATCTAAGCGATATCCTCGATTATATTATGTGCTGTCCGGAAGTGAAGGAATAAACTGCCGGCAAGTTCAGCACCGCTGACCCAATCTTCCATCGCCCACATTTCCCGGCGTCGTTGCGGAAAATCCCCCCTAAAGTTTACCTTTTAGCAATTTCTGCAGCCTGTCAAGCTCGCCAGCTTTCATATGGTAACTATGCCCGCTGTCAGGGAATCGGCCGCTCTCTACCTCTTTGCTGTAGTCATTAAATGTCTCGATTATATCATCAGCCAAATTGCTGTAACTCTTTGCAAACTTTGGCCTTGGCCCTTGTGTCAATCCCAAAATATCGGGTGCAATCAATATCTGCCCGTCGCAGCCCGGCCCGGAGCCACAGCCGATTACGGGCAGTTCGCAGCGTTTTGTGATAATCTCGGCTACCTCTGCAGCGGTTCCTTCAATCAGGAGCGAACTGGCACCGGCCTGGACCATCTGCCCGGCAAGGGCTATCAACTCCAAAGCCATCTCTGCGGTGGTGGCCTCGGCTTTGAATCGCCCAATCTTACTGATGGTCTGCGGCCTTATGCCGATATGGGCCATAACAGCCATACCAGCATCGCTAATTGCTTTTATTGTATCGAGATAGGCTCCGCTCACTTCGATTTTTATCATCTGTGCCCCGGCTTCAGCCACGAATCGGCCGGCATTTTTCACCGCCTCGGCTTTGCTGACCTGATAGGATAGAAACGGCATATCAGCAACCAGATATACATTCGGCGCCCCTCGCCGTACCGCAGCGGTTATGGCAACCATAAAATCCATCGTGGCCGGCAGGGTCGAATCGAAGCCGAGCATAGCCTGGGCAGCGGAATCACCCACCAATATCATCTGCACACTGGTTTGAGAGATAAGTTTGGCTGTGGTGTAGTCGTAGCAGCTGACCGCAACAATCTTGCGATTTTGGCGTTTGGCTGCCAGCAGGTCTGAAATCGTAATTTTGGTATCCATATCAGTCTTTCTGAAAAAAGAAATAACAGCTTATAGGTTAAAATATGAGAACAAAATTAGTTTATCAAGCGTAAAATATCTTGGTTTTTGGGCTAAATTTAGCTATTTTTGAAGAAACAATAAAAAAAATAACATTTTTGACCACTAAAAGCTTGATTGGTGGTAAAAAAAGTGCAGTTTTTTGAATTTTTCTTAAAGAAATTTTTGCTAATCTCTCGATTAAATAACCATAAGGACAATTAAAACCAGATAGTTAATCGGAGCTTTTTAAGCGTCGGCATTATATAGCTTTTCATCACCCTCCTCCGAAGCCAGATTCTGCTGTTGTTAGGATCTGGCTTTTTTTTTGTGCTGGATTTTTTAAAAAATTGGGTTTTTGACAGATAATTTCGGGTGATTTCAGGCGGGATGTTGGTTTTTGAGCGAAAAATTGAGGTTGGGGTGTTAGGTTGTAGGGTTTGGGTAAAATAGGTAAGAAAAATGCGGTAAAAAATTGCAAAAAATTGCAAAAAATTTGCAAAACTTTGCAAAAATGTGCATATTTTGGGCAAAAATGAACAAAAATGTGCGCTTTTTGAACCACTTTTTACACCCATTTTTCAGGGATGATCGATCAAATACGCAGGGGGTTGTTGGCCACCGAGGGCACGAAGGTGGAGGTGAAATACGGAGCACGAAATCCGCAATAAGTTCAAATGCGGATACGCACACTTCTGACAGGCGTGACCAGAATGGAAAATTCAAAAGCAGATTGCTTGGCTGCGCTCAGGATAAAGCCGACAAGTCGGGACTTAGAGCCTATCCAAATAACCCGCTCTATTGCGGCCGGCTGCAAAGCCCGATGCCTGCGTTGTCGGCCAAAAACGTTCTCAACGTGGAGAAAACGCACCTGCGAGCATTTTTGGCCTGCCGCCTTGGCCTCGAACTTTTCGCTCGGCCTCATAACGACCCGGTTATTCGGATAAGCTCTAAATACAAAATTTAGCTGGTTATTATAGAATTTAACATATCCAGGTGGTCTGAAAGCAGGCGGGTTATGAGGAACTTTTGCCTGACCATTTCATTTGCCTGTTGGCCCAGATTTTGGCCTTCCTCAGGGTTTTTTAGCAAATGTATAATCCTGTCTGCAAATCCTTCTGTGTCGTTAGGCTCAAGCAGAAATCCGGTTTTACCGTTCTCGATTTGAGTGGGGAGGCCTCCCACATTTGAGGCGACAACGGGTGTGCCTTTCCAAAGCGCCTCGGTGACTGCAAGGCAAAAACCTTCTTTTATGGACTTTTGTATTATTACGCTTGAAAATCTCTGGATGGAATTTACAAGGATATCGTTATTGCCGACAACAAATAGAACATCCCCATTATTCACCAACTTTTTGGCTTTGCGGTAAATCCTGGTGTACATTTGCACGCCCTCGGGGTCATCGCTGGCGAGGTTGTAGCAAAAGAGCAATCTACAGTCGACTTTCTCCTTGACCTGCTTGAAGACTTCCAACACACCTTCGGGGTCCTTCCAGGGGTCAAGTCTGGAGACCTGTGTAATTACCGGTTTATCAGTTGGAATACCTGCCTTCTTTATATACTTTAATATGGTCTTCTCATCGAGCTGTTTGTTTTTTAGTGTAAGCGGATTGATTGCCGGGAACATAATCCTTTGGTCAACCGGCAGGTCGTCTTTGAGATATTTTTCGCTTGATATGACGACCTGGTCATACTTGAGCAAAAAGCCTTTCAAGAAATCCCATAGTTGCTGGTGTGGTTCAGTCAGGTCAATGTGGCATCTCCATATCCAAGGTTGACGCTTTGTGTAAGGTCTTATAAGCGGAAGCGGTTGAGGGTCGTGTACAATTACGCAGTCATGGTCAATATGTGTAAACTTTGAGAAACTGTCGTTGACTTGAAGATATATTTGTTTTTTCCTCTCAGACAGGTTTAAACTTGCACCCTGGAGCGCGTTGTGAAACTTTTTTGTAATATTAAAAAAGTCGGGACTTCCGTGCAGAATTCTCCAGCCGGTGCTTATACCAACGTCATTCATTAGAAGTACGAGAGAATGTAGAATTTCAGCGACTCCACCACCCTGGTAAGTCGAGTTAATGTGAACGATATGCTTGCCATAAAGCCTTCTTGCTCTGGCATTAATTTCGGCCAATGTTTTATCGGGCACAATTGTGCGAAAATCTTCCAGACGTAACATATTAGTCTCCTGCCAATTCTTTGAGCAGCAACCTAATTTCGTATACAGTGTCTACGTTAAATCGTGCCTTTGAAATACTCAAGCCGACTTTTATAGAGTATGCCTTTTCGGGCAAGACGTTAAACATATCTTCATCGGTATAATCGTCTCCTGCGGTAAAAATAAAATCCCAATTTTTTTTTGCAAGCCATAATTCGGCAGCCCGGCCTTTGTTTAAGCTGAGGTCCCTTATTTCAAGTATCTTGCTGCCCTCGAATACGCCGACATTCAAGTTTGCCGTAAGGTTCAAGAGGGCGCCTCTTAATTCCTGAGTCCTGACATAGGCAAGCTCCGGGTCGGCTCTACGGTAATGCCAGACCAACGAGAAGTCCTTTTCTTCGACGAAGGAGCCAGGGGTTCGGTCGGCGTAAAGCTCAAGAACAGGCCTGATAGTATCTTTCCAGTCATTCTTTAAGAGCTTTACACATTGCCAATCCCGGCCTTTTTGCCTGGTCCAGGCTCCGTGTTCAGCAATTAATGCTACATTAAGACTGCCAAGCCATTTCGTTAAGGTTGGTTTGTCCCGTCCGCTAATTACGACCACGTGATTTTTGGTGTCACTTGATAAAGACTGCAACAAGGTTATGGTTTCGGCGTCCGGCCCTGCCTTTTCAGGCCTGTCTCTGAAACCTACAAGGGTGCCGTCATAATCGAGCAGGAATAATCTCATGCGAGCCTTACCGTAGTCTCTAATCAAATTATTTCTCGTGGATTCGGTAAGTTTGCGTACGGAAAGCTCTTGCTGGTCTTTACTAACCTCGGAAAGAGCATGTAAGAAGTCGCTACTCCATCTTGATACATTATAGCGTGACAGCCTTTCCTGCATCAATCGGTTGCGTTCCACCTGCTCATCTGTTGGCATCTCGAGGGCTTCTTTTATTGCTGTCACGATTGCCGCCTTATTATTTGCATTGACTATTAGAGCCTCGCCTAACTCACTTGCCGCACCAGTCATTTCGCTAACAATCAGAACGCCTCGACCGTCAGTTTTCGTCGCTATAAACTCTTTCGCTATTAAGTTCATTCCATCTCTCAATGGTGTTACTAAAGCAACATCAGCAATTTTGTAGAGCGCTACAAGCCTTTTGAAGGGGATAAAGCGGTAAAGGTACCAGACAGGCACCCAGCCAATGGTTCCGTGCTCGCCATTGACTCTTCCCACAAGCTGCTCGAGTTTATTCCGCAGCGTTCTATAATCTTCGAGACCCGTGCGCGATGGGACAGCTACAATGATTAAGGTGACTTTGCCCTTATATTCGGGATTTTCAGACAAGAATAAATCAAAAGCCTCCAATCGCTGTATAATACCCTTGGTGTAGTCCAATCTATCTATGGATATAACTATTTTACGGTTCCCCACTTTCTGAAGGATTTTGCGTACTTCCTTCTGAACGCCGGTGTCATTGGCGGCCTGGGAATATTTTTTGTAGTCAATCCCCATAGGAAATGCGTCGACTTTAACGATGCGATTACCGACACTAAGTTTTCCAAGAGTGTGTTCAAGACCTGATATTCTACAAACGCTGGTGAGGAAGTGTCTGACGTAGTCGTAAGTGTGGAATCCTATCAAGTCGGCTCCCAGCAGGCCGTTTAGAATTTCTTCACGCCAGGGCAGTAGTCGAAACAATTCAAATGAAGGAAACGGTATGTGCAGAAAAAAACCAATTTTCACTTCAGCGAGCTTTTGCCGTATGAGCTGGGGTAGCAGCATTAACTGATAATCGTGTATCCAGACGGAATCTCCGTCCTTGGCAATCTTTATAACTTCATCGCAAAAAGTTTGATTCACCTGCTTGTAAGTTTGCCAAAAACGATTTTCGTATACGGCGTTCAAAGGCAGGTAGTGAAAAAGAGGCCAGACTGTTTTGTTGCAAAATCCCAAATAATAATGCTCTACTTGCTTTTGAGAAAGAAATATCGGGCTGCATTTTTGAGCACTTAGCTTCTCATTAATTTTGGCTTTATCTTCGACTGTCAATTTTTCACTTGCAATACCAGGCCAGCCTATCAGGAGGCACTCATAAGATTTGGACAGTGAGGACAAACCAGTAGCGAGTCCCCCGGGACTCGGAGTGAAGCGAAGCTCTCCCAGTCTTTTTGTTATACTAATAGGTAATCTGTTTGCAACCAGCAGTAGTCTATTCATAATATACTTTTCTCGTTGATATTGTTTATACCAGACACACAAATAATCGCAAGGTTAAATATTGAACGATATGATCGGATTGCGTATACGCCTGTAAGAAGCATCCGCCTTTGGCGGATCGTATTCGTGATGGGTTGGTTGGACGGTTGGGTATTGATTATTTATTATTTACTATTTATTATTTAGTGTTTAGCATTGGTAGTTTATGCCGTTTCACCGGCAATCTATCGTCGATGTTTTATCGTTGGAAGACACAGTTTGAAATAGTGTTTAAGGTAAGCAGATGAATGGAGAGCAAAGAGAATCGACATCGGAGAGGTCACTTCGGCCGGCTTTGATTGTATCAGAACATACAGTCCTTGAGTATTCGATATTTTTGGAGCATCTGTTGGTTGGGCTGGCGGATGAGTCGATTCCTGTAGCTTTGGTTTGTCCGCCGAGCTGCGATATGGATTCTGTTGTCTCCGGGGCGGTTGAGGTTATCCGACACCCGGCCATTAACTTGCCGTTAATGGGGCGTCTAAATAGAAAGGAACTTGTTGAGCAACTAAGTAGATTTAAGCCTACTGTTCTACACTGTTTGTGTGAAAGCAAGGCGAGACTTACGAGACAATTGGCTCGTCAACTGGATTTGCCTTATGTGTTAACGGTTAATTCGCTGCAGAAGCGATGGAAGCACTTCGCCTATCAGAGACAAATACATCCACTTTCTATTTCGTCGAGCCATTGTGCAAAAATCATTGTTCCGGCTAAAAGTATCGCCGCTAATACTGCGGAAGTTTACCCCAGGTTTGCTGAACGAATCGAGCAGATAAATATCGGCACTTTTGTAGGAGAAAGCAGTGGGTGTTTCTGCGAACCTTCACGGCTGCCGAGTATGGTGATAGCTCATCCTTTGGATAATGTGGATGAGTTTGAGAACTTGTTTGGTGCGGTGAAGCATTTGGCGATTGACGGGTATGACTTTATGTTGGTGGTGGTAGGCGGCGGGCGGGCCGAGAAGCAGATGCGGAGATTGTTAGCTGCACTTGGTCTTTTGCAAACTGTTACTATTGTTCCGAGATTGAGGCCCTGGCGTTCGGTTCTTGGCGCTGGCGATATCTTCATTCAGCCTGTAGCCAGTATCGCTTTTAACCCTTTACTACTGGAGGCGATGAGTATTGGGTCGGCGGTTGCAGCCTGTAAGGGCGGGGTCGATGATTTGATTATTGAAGAGCAGACAGCCGTTGTGTTTGACCCTGGTGATGAGCTTAGTATCTATAGCAGTTTGCAGCGGTTGTTTGACAGACGGGAGTTGGCACGTCAAATTGCCAGAGGAGCCCAGGAGTATTTAAGAGAAAATCATACGGTCAGCAATATGGTTTCTTCTACGCTGCGGACCTATCGCGATGCTGAGCAGTGGTACAAGCGTTAGGGGGGAATATTGGCCATTTTTTGGTTTTGAGCGGCTATTTTCGCCTGGAAGGAAGCCGTTCGTAGAGGCAGGAGCGGATAGGGTTTGCCGGGGGGGCAGAAAAAAATCCAAAATATTTTATTTTTTTGTTGACATCGGATTACAAATGTAATACTTTATATTAAACTACACTTGTAATCTTGGGAGATTTACTTATGAAGAAGCTGCCGAGGATATCTGAGTCGGAATGGCTGGTGATGCGGGTATTGTGGTCTAACGGTGCGCTGACAGCCAATGAAGTGGTGAAAGAACTAACGGGCCAAACGAAATGGAAGCCGAAGACGGTTAAGACACTAATCACCAGACTGATGCAAAAAGGAGCGGTGAGGTTCAAAAAGGAAGGAAGAAAATACAGGTACTATGCTGCCGTTAGCGAAGTCGAATGCGTTGGTGCGCAGAGGCGTTCGTTTGTTCGGCGGGTTTATGGGGGGACAATGAAGCCGATGCTGACGGCGTTCCTTGAGGATGCGGAACTTTCGGCAGAGGACATATCAGAGCTAAAGAGAATCCTTGAGCAAAAAGGAAAGGAATAAAGATGGAATCTTTAAGTATGCAGTTGCGACCGTTTTTTGAATGGCTCCTGCGGACAACGGTACAAGCCAGCCTGCTGATTTGCCTGATTCTGCTGGTTCAGCTAATGCTGCGGGGTAAATTAGATGTTCGCTGGCATTATTGTCTGTGGCTGCTGTTATTGATACGCCTGGTAATGCCGTGGGCTCCTGAGAGCCGCATGAGCATATTCAACTTGATTCCACCCTGGGCCGGACAGAGCCAGATAGAATTTGTTCCAGACGATATTGCGGATGATAGCTTTAATTCGGATGTGGCGGGCGTGGGCATAAATGAATCAACACCGGTCTCGATGACTGGTGTTCCGCAAGAGATTCCGGAAGCAATAACTACAACGCCAGAGAAACCGGTTTTTTTTGAACTTGCTGACATGTTGCCTTTGGTCTGGCTTATAGGTGCACTGGTTTTAGCGGTCTATGTTTGCGCAAGTAACTTTAATCTCCGGAGGATCGTCAAAAAGGCATGTCCTTTGACGGACCGGAAGATTCTTGATTTGCTGGAAAAGTGCAAATCACAGATGGGTATCCGGACGATTCTGAGGGTTGTTGTAACTGATAGAGTCAGAGGTCCGGCCCTTTTCGGTTTTGTCCGGCCTCGTCTGCTGCTGCCGCGGGGCATGACCGAGGCACTTAGCCTTGAGGAACTGCGCTGTATTTTCCTGCACGAGCTGGCACACCTCAAGCGTCACGATATATTCGTTAGCTATCTTGTGAGCCTGCTGCAGATTTTACACTGGTTTAACCCCCTCGTCTGGCTGGCCTTTTACCGAATGAGGGCCGACCGGGAGCTGGCCTGCGACGCGTTAGTCTTGTCAACTATGAACATTGATGAGCCGCAGAAATACGGACAAGCCATTATTAGCCTTGTGGAGCTATTCTACCAGAACCGATACCTGCCGGGGATGGTTGGAATAATGGAAGATAAATCACAATTGAAAGGGAGAATTAGCATGATTGCCAATTTCAAAAAAGACTCAAAGAAATTAACATTACCGGCCGTGCTGCTCATCTTACTGACAGCGTGCATATCCTTGACTGATGCGCAGGTTCAAACACGGCAGGAAAAAACAGCCGAGCTGATGGACAATGCGATGGTTTTTCAGAAACAGCAGCGTTATGAACAAGCTCTTGGTCAATTGGAAGGTTTGCTTGCGATAGACCCAATGAATGACCAGGCGCTAATACTGAAGCAGATACTGGAGGATATAATTAGCCTTCGCAAACAATTAGAGGTACAGAGCGCATATATTTTGCCATATGCTGAAGAGATTACTTATCCTAAGAGTACGGTAGAAATTGCTGAGAAACACAAACCTGAGATGGCAATCGGGCAGGACCCGGCTGATGTGGCTGTCTATAGGCAATTAAATGAAGTTGTTGACCTTTCACAATTTACGCCGGAAATGCCTCTTAGAGAAGCGATAGAGGAATTAAAGAATTCCGTTGAGCCGCCATTGAAGATAATTGTGCTATGGCGGGATTTGTCCGAAACCGCTGATATCGAGCCAATTACGCCAATAAATATGGATGCGATATCGGCAGTTCGGCTCGGCATGGCATTGAAACTTTTGTTGATGTCGGTATCCAGCGGCTTTGCAGACCTTGACTATGTTGTCGAGAATGGAATAATTACCATAGCAACAAAAGATTCGCTTCCAAGCAAGCTGGAAACCCGCGTTTATGACATCTTTGATCTGGTCGATACTACCCTCGACCCTAATACCGGCAAGGTGGCCAGCTACAACGAAGACGACGCTAACGATATCCTTCAGCATATAATCGATACAGTTGAGCCTGACAGTTGGTATCAGGCCGGTGGAGAAGGAAGGATTGCCATTTATAAGGGCAAGAAGCTGATCGTTCTTCAAACCCGTGAGATTCATCAAAAAGTCGAGCTGCTTTTGGGTGGTCTACGGGCCTCGCCGGTTGAGCAAGGAAAGAGGAAACCTGCAATCGCAATCGAATCACGGTTTTTGATAGTGAGCGAGGACTTCCTCGTAGATATCGGCCTTGATGCAAATTCTATAAGCAACGCTGATAGCAAGTTCAAACCTGCTATTGTGGAGTCTCCAGCTTCGGCGATTTCTGAGACTTATAGCCTTATACTTGATGATCTCTATGTCAGCTTCCTGCTCAGAGCTACCAAGGCTCATGAGGATTCCAAAGTGCTCACTGCACCAAAAGTAACGGTATTCGATGGCAAAGAAGCAGATCTCAGAATTCATAGGCAAGTCAACTATATTTCGGGCTATACCGAACCGAACCGACCCTCCGGTGAGCCGGAACCAAAGCGCGATTTTGTGAACATAGGCACATGGTGGAAAGTGAACCCCAAAATCACGCCTGATAACAAACACCTACTACTGGATGTCGATTTCGAGCTGTCTGACCTGCTTGGGTTTGAAGAGCGTATGTACAAGGAAAAATACCCATACAAGATTCCCCAGACGGAAGTAGTTAGTATCAAGACGCGTGTCTCAGTCCCCAACGGGGGAACGGTGCTCATGGGCGGTCAGAAAGTTATGGCCGAAGAAGATGGCCGGAAGGTGCAGAGGGAACTTCTTGTTCTAATCAAAGCCGAAAAGGTTGATTCTGAAAACCTTCCAACGTATAGGGGCGGCTATGGTGGTTACGGCGGTTTTGGCGGCAGCTATCGTGGCGGTTACGGCGGCGGTGGTTATGGCGGTTACCAACCCAGGAGACCAGAGAAACCCGGCGGTCCGGACAGTACCATTCCCGACATACCTCCTTCTATGGGCTTGTTGGGCTATGGCGGCGGCGGTTATGGCGGCGGCATGGGCGGCTATGGCGGCTATGGTGGCTATGGCGGTGGTGGCTTTGGCGGTTACCGAGCTAAGAGACCAGAAGACCCGAATAGTCCGGATTCTAAATCGCCCGAGAACAGACCGTGACCGATTTGAAGTGCCGGCCTGGTTTTTGTTTGAACACTGTAACCGTCATATAAGGAGAGTGGCCATGTGGAGCGCTAAGCGAACAATTCTGATTTTAACGTTGATTTGTGCAGTTGTGGTGCCGGTTTGTTCGGCCAAAGCTATTCTTAGAAGGACTAAAGAAAAGAATCCCACCGCGTTTGAATTACTGGATAAATACGCAGAAACTCAAGACAGGTTACAATCCATAATACTCAAATCCGAGTACAGAGAAGCAAAAAGCTGTTATAGGATTGAAGCCGGAACGGTCTTTTACAGCTTTTGTTCACAGGAATTGCGATATGATGGGAAAAGAATATGTGTTCGCGCAAATCATTGGGGGCAGCTCACTCTTCAAATCAATGCACCTAAACAGCAGCCGCAATATGTGAGTACATTATGGGATGGTAAAACAAAGTATCAATATATTATAGGTTCAGCTTCTGTAAAAGAAAAAGTTAAAGGTTATAATCCTTCCGGCACTTGTAGCATTTACCAACCTATAAAAAGAAATCAAACCGAGACTACACTAAGTTGTAGTGATGTACATATATTCGGATACTTTCGTGGAGACCGTGAAAGATTTGACACAATTCTTCGTAAGGCTAACTCTGTGAAAGTTTTGAAAAAAATGGAAAAAGTAAATGGTTCAGACTGTTTTGTCATTGTTGCAGATACAAAGTATGGAAAGTACAAAATCTGGTTAGATCCGAATCACGGTTATCATATTGCAAAGGCTGTTGTTGAAAGAGGGCCGGGGGATTTTGTACAGGCTACAAATTACACTCATCTAAAAGGAACAAAAGATGCTCATATCATCCAGAATACTCGTTTTAAGAAGTTTGATGGTATTTGGATACCAATAGAATCAACTTTTATAAGAAATACAAAATACCCAAAAGACGATTGGTGCAAAAATCGTTCTCATAAAAAGGTAACTGAAGTTATTCTACACCCCGACCATGAGGCGCTGAGTTCTTTCGTTCCTGATGATATCAAAAATGGGGCGAAAGTTCGCATTTCAGGTGCGAACGGCAAATATAGATATACGTGGCAGGATGGGCAGGTCGTGGACGAAAAAGGCCGCAAAGTTGATTATAAATCGAAGAAAACCAAGAAATGATAGGCATCTCTTACTGGAGATAATTATGTACAGATACATAATCATTGCTGCGACATTCCTGCTGCCGCTGCAAGTGGCAGCAGGCGAACATCCCACTGCTTTTGAATTGCTTGACAAATTCGCAGAAACACAGGACAAGCTTAAATCTTTCATTCTAAAATACGAGGATGAATATAGCGGAAGGTCAAAGATTAGTTTCATGCCTGGCCGAGAAAAGCCAAGGATTTTAAATGGAGGCTACGTTGGCGAAGTACGTTCGGATGGCCATAAACACTACAATCGCGAAAAAGGATGGGGAAAAGTAAGGCCTGACCTGCCACAGAGCAAAGAATTAGTCGAATCCGATCCTCGCTATCTCAGTCACCTATGGGACGGCGAAAATCAATATCAGTACATGCGATCCAATAAAAGGGCAGAGAACGATATCCTTTTTCTCGTGCTGAAGGGCCATAAACGCGCTCGGGGCGATTGGATCATTGAGACGCAACGCAGTCGAGGCTTATTTGGGTACTTCGAAGATACTTTCGCTAAGGCACCTGATGACTTTGAGCGGATAGATGTGGAACTCCGGCAGGCTCATAGCATATCAGTACAACAGCAGATGGAGCAAGTGTCAGGCTCAAAGTGCTATGTAATAAATGCAAAAACAAAAAACGGCAGGCATAAAATATGGATTGATCCCGAGCATAGCCACAACATTGCAAAGGCCGAGATCTTCAGAAAATGGCAAGGACCAGATATTCACAAACCCGAAGAAATCAGCCTCTTCACCTACCTGAGGAACGTGCGCTTTAAGATGGTGGACGATGTATGGGTGACTGTCGAGGCAGACTATGGGTCCAACTGGAAGCTCATTAAGCAAGGCTATCTAAAAGAAGACCATCATCACAAGATAATCGATTTTATTCTGAACCCTGATCATGCTGCATTAGGTTCTTTTGGTCTGGATTACATAAGGAATGGTACTGGCGTCAGTATCATCGGCATCAAAGGCACACAATACACCTGGCAGGATGGCAAAGTCGTGGACAAGAAGGGCAGGGCGGTTTTTGATTCTAAATCGAAGAAAAGTCTCAAGAAATAACAGGCTCATCGCAAGGGAGATACTTATGGGGAGATACGTAATTATTGTCATTGTATGTCTGGTGCCGTTACAGGCGATTGCAGCCAAACATCCCACCGCGTTTGAATTGCTGGACAAATTCGCAGAGACTCAGGACAAGCTTCAATCTTTGATCATCAAATATGAGACTTCAACCTATGGAGCCAGCAGCTCAGTTTTTGGACAACTTCCCCGAATACCTAAAGGGGGCACAGGTTCATTTAATGAAATAAGATTTGATGATAAAAGGGTCTACTGGCACACCTGCATGTGGGGACATGTAGGAATGAGAGCAGAACCAATTCCAAGAGATAAGCCACTTCACCTGTTCAGACTGTGGGATGGTGAAGTATTTTTCAGCTATGGGGTATCGGAGGATAAAGACAAATATGCCAGCTCACCGTTTGGTACCGTTAAGATTAACCATTACAAAAACAATGTTGAGAAGGGACAGAATATCTACAAGATAAATACACGTCTTCCACTACAGGGATATTGTTACGAAGATAAAGAGCGCGTAGATGTAATGCTTCGACAAGCTGATAATTTATCTGTGCGGAACAAACTGGAAAGGATAGGTGAGTCTGATTGTTATGTGATTGACGCGAAAGGAAAGCATGGGACGTACAGAGTCTGGATAGACCCAGCTCACGGATATAACATCGCACAAACAGAGGTTCGCAGAACAACAGGTGACTTAAGGCGTGGTAATCCAATGGGGGGAAAGGCAAAATTATTTTATTCTTTGAAAAACATTCGCTTCCAAAAAATCAACAATGTTTGGATACCCATGGAAGCCGACCGGAAAATCAATCAGACTTATGGGGGCGGCCGTTTCTGGAACATCAGCGGCCATATTAAAAGGACAGAGGTAATTATCAACCCTGACCACGATTCTCTTGGTTCCTTTGTTCCAGATGATATTATGAATGGAGCAAAAGTATATATTAGAGGTGTGCCACGTATAAAATACACGTGGCAGGATGGCAAGGTTGTGGACAAAGATGGCCGGGAGGTGGATGTGGACAGGCTAATAAAGGCTGAAAGTGAAAAGGTGAAAAAGCGTAAGCCGAAAAGAAAATAATGAGAAAAGCAAAGAGAACAATTGTAATTGTAGCGCTGTTTTGGGTGGTTTCTACGCCGGTCTGTTTGGCGAGAACCGCGCGCAGCAAGGGCAGACTGAAGCATCCCACCGTTTCGGAATTGCTGGACAAGTACAGCCAGGCGCTGGACTCAACCGCGAGTTTTGTCAGTCATTATGAAAGAACGGGTGAATACAGAGGACACTTTCCAGCCAATCAGCCCTTTTATTCAATGTATGGAGGCAAAAAATTTCGTTACAAATCCTTCAAACGTGGCATGTTCAAGTTTAAAGAAAACAAGGGTGACTATCACCACCAATACGCATGGGGTTACTTCAACGAGCAAAACAAAAATCTTGCTGAGGATAAGCCGATCTACAGAGTGTGGATAAGAGCCAAGGATTTCAGCTATTTCCACCAAGTATACAAGGGTCGTTACCAATCAGGTTCGGCTACATGGGGAAAAAGCACGAGACAAAGAATAAAGACCCCTATTACTAGTTATGTTGGCATTTCGCATTTGTTAGGTTACATCGACAGTGATGAACGCTTGGATGAAGTACTTCGCAAAGCAAATCGTATTTCGGTACGTGAGACAACCGAAAATGTCAGAGGTTCTGAGTGTTTTGTGATTGATGCTCATACAAAGTATGGACAATATACAGTCTGGCTGGATCCGGAACATGGCTATCACCCGGCTAAGGTGAGGCGCAAAGCCAGGGAAGGTGAATACACACATCATCACATAATACCCAGGGGGTCTATTGCAACGGGTTATTTAGACGTTCTTCAATTTAAACAAGTCGATGATATCTGGGTTCCTGTGGACGTCAATGCAGGTTATCACCGGACGATAGGGAGCCCAGCATACTATATGGATGAGGACAAACACTACAAGCGCACCCAGATTATATTGAATCCCGATCATGATAAGTTGGGTTCTTTTGCAGACCCAATTTTAGAAGATCCGAATAACGATCCGGAACTCATAAATGGAACGCGTGTGAGAATAAATGGACGGCCCATACAATATATATGGCAGGATGGTAAAGTAGTGGATGACAAAGGCAACGTGATTATGGACTGTATGCCGAAGAAACAAAAAAAAAATAAATCATGAGTCGAGTCACAAATTACGAATCGTAGTATTCTTCGGTGTGGATTTGGACGTTTTTTCTATATACTGTTGAATCGTCGCGGCTGAGCTTGTTTAGTCTCCGCTGGGCCAAAAAAATTTTCGTCGCCGTAATACCGCAGCCCAGACCTGCCACAAAAAATACTATCGCAGCAAGCGTTGCAAAAAACGTCGGAAAAATGTAAATCAGCAATCCAAAGCCTATCAACAGCAGACCCACTGTGAATATCCCTG
>JAUXAB010000082.1 GCA_030615025.1 Phycisphaerae bacterium
GTGTACTGGCCTGCTATATTGACTGCTGTGCCGTATTGTGCTTGAAATGCACTGCGGTTTTTCACAACTACGATATGCTCACCGGCTGCAAGCTGTATATCCGAAAAAGTGAAATGGATTCCTTCAGTGAAGCTTACCAGATTCAGATTCAGTGTATCCGGCCCTATGTTTTTCAGCTCGATGAATTCAGTGTTTGGGTCATGTGGATTGCCGGTGTACTGCGGATGGTACATAATCTCGGTGATGCGCAGGTCTTGAGTAAGTGGGCCGACTGCGAATACAGCCTCGTTCAGCGTGCTCCACGTACTGCCGCTCTTAGCTCGTGCCTTGACGTGAGTGCTCTTGTTCAACGTGATAGATCCACCGGTATATTGCGTTCCGACAGGATTTCCGGTCAAAGGCTGGCGTGGGTCGGAGCCGTCGAGAGTATAATATATTGTGCTCGTCCGCGGGCTCATGGTCAGATTGAATCCGCTCGCAACTGGCCCGCCGTGCTGGTTGAACGACGGGGCACCAACGCTCGGATAGAGCGGGGCGAGTGCGCCGCCGTCCCAGAGCGTTGTAACCTTAAGCTGATTGACGATAGTCCCGGAGCGTGTAGGGAAGAAACCGCCGACTTCATTATTGATTGCGCTCTGCCAGGTATCCTTGTTGAGCCCGGCATTGCCCCAACGCGCCGATTCTGCGATAATCGCCATATCGATTTGTGTGGCGCGGGCCTGAAAGCGTCCGATGGCCTCGTTCGACGTCAACAGGCCACCGTTAAACAGATGCTTGTGCGCGTGGTCAGCAAAGCGTAACCGGTACTCAGGGACAAGCATCAACCTCTGATGAATCCACTGCGGGTTGCTGTAGAAGAACTGGTCACCGCACGTAAAAGGGCCAGTTCGGCTCGTAAGGCCCCTCGACATAATATGCTCTGCGTCGTGAACAAAGTAGCGGAATCCTTCTTCACCCATGCGGTCGCGGATGCCGTACCAGTTATTGGTTCTGGTGTTGCCCAGGAAGTTGGAAATTGGGGCATCACGGTCGCCGTCGTAGAAGACCATCATCATATAGTCGATGAGGTTGTCCACATCGAGCAGAACTGGATAACTTGGATTTCGCGTGCCGTCCGGGTCCAGTCCCTGCATCTGAAGGTAGAGGTTCAATCGCTGAGAATCCGAAGCACCTGGGAGATTATTGGTGAGCTCCCAGAGGTCCTGCCAGTAATCGAGGGTTCCGTCGGTGGCCTCGATCCCGTAGCCGCCGCTGTCACCAGTAGATTTGACGCAATCCCACTCTTCTCGATCACCGCCGAAATAAGACGCGGCGTATGCCGCCTCGGGGCGCTCCTGGGTCTGGAAGATGCCCCAATAGTGGCCGTTTATGTAGAGGTGATAATATCGGCTTCGGGTGTAGGCCTGGCCCATAAACCCCTGCGTGTCGCGGGCCCAGACGTCGCGACACATGGCATTGGCGCCGTCGTTCGCGTAGCTCCAGGAGTAGTTCTGGCTGGTGCGAAGGTCGACCTTGTCGAAGGCGTCTACACCTTCATCGCCAAACAGAGGATAATTGAGTTTGCCAGCCCCATATTCCCTGCGGAAGAACAACCGGAAGGCGTGCTTGGGGTTGCCGCCGCTGCGGCTGTAGCCCCCGCGAATCCGCAGGCCTGCGTCGATTTGGAAACCGCCCCGCATATCAAGAGGCAGTTCCAAACGTACTCCCCCCTGACCGTCAGGTATCTGCACCAGGTCGGGAAATCCTGGGCCTTGGGGGTTGGGAGGATAGATCAGCTCCAGCGACGTCGGCCGTTCCCAATAGCGGCCGTGGCCACCCGCGTTGACGTAAATGCCACTCGAGGGGTCGAACAGGTTGTCAAGTTCGGTCACTATGGACATCGTGGGGATTGCCGTCAGGACTCCCTTGAGCTGAGGTCCCCAAGTTGTATGGTTGACAATGGAGGGATCCATGCCATATTCGAACCTCTGGCCATTGATGCTACTCGACGGCCATCCAGGGGGAGCCTCACCATTGGGCGATTGGGTGACGACGTCGTCGAGAAAGATGTAGGTGTGCGTCTCGACCTCGGAGTCCAGCCAGCCCGGCTTGACCGCGACGGCACGAATAACGGTAGTCCCATTCACCTCGAACGGGCCTGTATAAGCAGTCCCATACATTATCGTGGGCCGTGAACCATCGAGGGTGTAACGAATCTCAGCATCATCGGTCCCAGTGGACAGGGTTAACTGGAATAGAGCGCCATAGAAACCGCGCTTATGACTGAACCAAACATCCCCAACAATACCCTTTGCACCAGGAACGTTGAACTTGCTCGGTGTCGCTGTGGTGAAGTATTGCGGGACACTCATGTTGCTGGCGGCGACCATCTCAGGCAGAACCAGGAAATTAGGGTCGGCAGCGTTGTCGTTGAGCCCGTGAATGGCCAGCACATTCTTGCCGGCTTGCAATGCGTGTGCGGAGGCCATAATATTAATCACCTCGAAAACCGAAGCGTCCTCAATCGGACGGTCGGATAAAGCCGTCGAGTCCCACTGCACCGAATTCGGCGCATTGCGGAGGGTGGCTTCCTGACCGTTGAGATACGCCACGAACCCGTCCTCGTACTTCATCCGCAACGTTAACGTATCAAAGATCTCCGGTTCCCCTAATTCGAGATCAAACTCAGTGCGTATCCATAGCGAGGCGTTGACACCTAACATATCGTCCTGCACATCGGTGCCTTGGAACCCTCCCTCAAGCTTGAATACATCAAAGGAATACGCCTTACGACCTTCGGGGCAACTCGGGTCGGCCTCGGCCCGGACCGTAAAGCTGCCATCGGACGCTGTAATGCCCGTCCAGCGTGCAACATAACCTTCGCTGTAATTGTCACCGGTGTTGAACCTGACCTTGTTTTCGGCGAGGACATCCACGCCGCTGGTGCTGGCGTTGGTGCAGGTGTCGGCGCCACTAATGGTATAGATCGTCAGCCGGCCGGTGTAATTGCAACGAGCAGCGGATGTGGTAAAGGTGTACTCCGTCGTTGGATCCAGACCAGTGAATGTCAGATCGACCCACCAGCCGGCACTGCCATAGTAAATCACGCCGGTCATGTCCGCTATCGTACCGAATGTATTGTAGGCATCGGTGCCCACGGCGCAGTCACTTCCGCCATTACCGGGGTCCGGCTGCCAATTCACGCCACCGCTCTGCGTCAGCGTTACCGTAACACCCATGTCCTCACCGGTGACCTGGTCTACCAGCGGCCCGGAAGTGGGGCCAGGATTCCCACTGCCGATGCCGTAAGTTGTAACGTTGGCGCCAGTGTACTGGTCGCTGCTGCGATACACACAGTCGTTGTAGGCGACCATCCGTGTGCCCCCAAAGCCAAAGCCAATGCCGGTCTGTCCAGCCTTCCATCCTGAGTCACTGAAGTCAACAGCGGTCCAATCCGTGCCCAGAGCCGCATCGCCGCTGGTGGGCACGTGATAGGAAGCGGTCGCGCCTGTTGGCACGAGCGTCGTGGCGTACTGTGTCAGACCATACGAGATATCGGTCAACTGTTGGGGGTATTCCGGTGCGTATTCGTGGACGACGGCATTACTGCCAGCTGCCACCAACGCCAGATAGTCTCCATCCTTGTTGAGATTGAAGTTGGTGTGATAGTAACCGCCAGGGTCAAGATACGGGTAATTATTCGGGTAATCCTCATACTTCTTCTGCGAGGCAAAGACAATCAGGAACTCACCGGGCTCGACCTGGAGGCCGTCCGGGAATTGCCACTTGGTCAGGTTGGCATCATCGTCGGTCAGGTACCAGCCATCCAGATTGACAGCTGTGTCCGTCGGGTTGTAGATCTCAATCCAGTCAGAGTAAGCGTCGTCTCCATCCAGTAGCGTGTTATTGTTGGACGCCATGAACTCACTGATTACTATGTGGGGTTCTTCTATCTGCCAGTTTTTTGCCAACAGGGCAAAGTCAGCCATATTTACCCCATTAACATCATCCAGGTCGGCAATGCAATCAAGGACGAGACAGCCTGGGTCCAACCACTGCCGGGCAAAAATCCGCAGGTCTTTGAAATCAACTATATAATTCCTATTCAAATCACCTACGAGGTAAGGGTGGGCACCAGTCGAACCAGCCAAAGATGCTATCAATATCACTGATAGCAATGAGATTTTCACAAATCTGGGCATTTTTATCTCCTTCCTCACTGATGCTTTAGGCCACCCCCCTGCTTTCTTGCGAAAGCAAGAAGGGGGGCGGTTTTACCTTTACGGGCTTTAAAGTTGCGATTATCGATTACCTGAATTTTACTTATTTTAACATATTTAGAAGGGCTAAATCAATCTTTTTTTTACTCAAATAACTGTCCCAAAGATTGTGGGGAAATTTTTCAGACTTGCCCTTAAGTGCTGCCTGTTAAACCACTTTTCGCAAATCCAGTTATCGCCTTAAAGCTGTGTTGACTGAAACTTTGCTTTGGTGTAGGATGTTTGTTAGCTGAAAGGGTAGTCCTATGGACTCCTTACGGAGAACAAATCTGATGAGCGTAGTAGCTAAGGTCAAATTTGCCGACTATGAAACGAGTGTAGCAAAAGCACTTAATTTGATAAAAGCAGCCGGAAAGTTACCCCAAACAGGGCTGGTCATTATCAAGCCGAACCTCACTAATGCCAATCCTCCACCCGTTACTACCAATGTCAAAGCTGTCGAAGCGGTTTATAATTATTGTAAGTCACACAGCAATGCCACAATTGCTATCGGTGAGGGCTGTGGCGAAGGTATTACCATAGACACCTTCAAGGCCAATGGTTATACTAAGCTGGCTGACAAATATGGAATAAGATTGATTGATTTTAATGAAGAAAAAGCCATTGTTCTTAAGGGCAAAGACACCCTTCAGTTGAAACAAGTTTATATTCCGGAGATTGTCAAAGACGCCTTTATTATTTCCTTGCCCGTACTTAAGGACCATTGTTTCACGGCAACCACTATCGCAATGAAGAATATGTTTGGAATTGCCCCAGCTCCTTTTTACCGTGGTTCCTGGAATAAATCAAAATTGCATTCTCCTTCAACTCACAAGTCGGTTGTAGATATTTGCCTGTACAAAAAACCTGACCTTTGTGTAGTGGATGCCTCGGTCGCACTTGCCGGGACGCACCTGTCGGGTAAATGCAAGAATTTGGGGCTGATACTTGCAAGTTTCGACGCAGTAGCAGTTGACGCTGTAGGCAGCGGACTGTTGGGCCACAATCCAAGAAAGGTTGAATATCTTAGCCTCGCTAATGGTCTGTTGGGCAGCTTGGACAATATTGAGATTCTCCATGGGTAGAGAAAATTTCAATTATTCTGGATATATTAAGCCAAGAGAGGTTATCTCTATATCTCTGAAACGAAGAATCATTTTATTTATGTAGTAGGGGGTGCAATGTTAGCTGGCCGAGCTTTAACCTTTTTGTTTGTTCTTCCTATCTTTCTTGTGTCTTTAACCATTCACGAATATGCGCATGCCTGGATGGCCTACAGGTATGGTGATGATACAGCCAAGAGAATGGGACGCTTAACTCTGAATCCTCTGGCGCATATCAGTCTGTTAGGGACAATTATTATGCCGTTTCTCGTACATTTCGGCTGGGCAAAGCCCATACCCGTTAACTTTTCGATTCTTACCAAAAAGCAAATCTTTAAGGTAGCAGCCGCCGGCCCCCTTGCTAATATACTGCTGGCTCTTATCTTAGCCGGAGCTTTCCATCTCTGCAGCCTTGAAGCGATACCACTCCTGGGTGATTTTGTATTGGTTGCTATACTTTTAAATATTATGCTGGCTGTGCTCAATCTAATTCCGGTGCCCCCATTAGACGGCTCACGTTTAGTCTATGCACTTTTGAAATCTCCCCAGGCCGCCAACGCGTATAACAAGTTTGGCCGCTATGGGATATTTATCCTTATAGCATTTCTGCTGCTCGGAGGACTCCAGAAGGTTGTATTGCCTTTGTTCGAACTGTTTTGCACTTTACTTAGACTGCCTTTACATAACCTGCTTAGCGGATAAAAAACAGACAATGAAAAATGAAAAACCAATATGTGAAAAACAAGGAGAGGACGAAATTATGGTAAGGTTAAAGAAAAAATCCTTCGGACTACGACCTTTTCGTCACAAGTCCCTATCAGCCCAACGAGGAAGTGTGGACGTTGTCAGGCTTGTTGGCATCGTCATGCTCGTTATCGTTCTTGGCCTTCTTGGCTTTGGAGTTTGGTGGATTATCAAAAGTGTGGGAGAGGCAGGCAGTCAGTATGGTGAGGCGTTGGTAGACACAAAACGCAAGGCCACAGCCCTCCAGTGTCAAATGAACCTGAATACTATTTGGCAGAACTTACGAATTTATGCAATAGAAAAGGAGAGCTTTCCACCTTCGCTGAAAAAATTGGTAGATTGGGGAGCTGACTCACAACTATTGCGTTGTACGGCCCCGGATGGAGGGGAATACGTTTATATCCCCGGCCAGAATGGGAACATGCCCGGCCAAAATGTATTAGTGTACGAACTAAAAGCCGCCCACGATGGACGCTGCAACCTACTGCGAGTGAACGGACAGGTTGATCTGCTTACCCCTGAACAAGTGCAGGCTGCGGTAACCAAAACATATATCAAACTCAGGGAAAGACGTTGAAAACCTAATTTTTGTACATTAACATTGGCAATGGAATGGATAGCCTAAAATTAAAATTTTTTGGGAGCTTAGTCGGTACTGCAATAGGGGACTCGTTAGGGGCAGGAGGTAAAAGATAAATTTGAAAACAGAGAGTACATTGAAGACCTTGCTGAAAAATTATGGCAAATAAAAAAGAGAAAAGAGGGCTGACAAATGAAGGCAATGATCCTAAAGAAAGTTGCACCGATTGAAGAAGAACCTTTACAACTGGAGGAGCTGCCTACCCCTCAGCCTGGTCCTAAGCAGATTCAAGTAAAAATTTCGGCCTGTGGAATTTGTCACACAGAGCTTGATGAAATTGAGGGAAGACTTCAGCCAAGATTGCCGATAATTTTGGGACATGAGATTGTCGGAAGAGTGGAAAGTCTGGGTTCTGAAGCAGCTAAATTTAAATTAGGAAATCGTGTGGGCATTGCCTGGATAAATTCCGCCTGCGGAAAATGCAATTTTTGCCGCCAGGGAAATGAAAATTTATGCACAGAGTTTCACGGCACCGGCTGTCACGCAAATGGTGGCTACAGTGAATATACTGTGGTTTCAGAGAATTTTGCCTATTTAATTCCCGATAGATTTTCCGACTCAGAAGCAGCTCCTCTTTTGTGCGCCGGAGCAATTGGCTACAGAGCTCTGAAATTGTCCAAGCTGCAAGATGGTCAGACTCTTGGTCTATTTGGTTTTGGGGCTTCAGCCCATATCGTCATTCAGATAGCCAAACACAAATATTCGAACTGCAAGGTCTTTGTTTTCACCAGACCACAGCAGAAAGAGCATCAAAATTTGGCCAACAAATTGGGGGCTGACTGGGTTGGAGCAACCGGAGACACTCCGCCAGAGAAACTGGCCTGCGCAATTGATTTTACACCTGCCTGGAAGCCGATAGTCGAAGCTTTGAGAGTTTTGGAAAAAGGAGGACGGCTGGTTATAAATGCAATCCGAAAGGAAGAAAGAGATAAAGAAACTCTGCTGAAATTAGATTACCCAACCCATCTCTGGCTTGAAAAAGAAATAAAAAGTGTAGCCAATATTACTAAAAGAGATGCTGAAGATTTTCTACCTTTGGCAGCTGAAATCCCGATTATCCCTGAAGTTCAAGAATTTAAGTTGGAAGAAGCTAATGAGGCTCTAATTCTACTCAAGCAAGGAAAAATCCAGGGAGCAGGCGTCTTAAAAATGTCCAAGTAAAAAATTAAAAGCAGGAATATCCATTCCCATTCTTTGCTTAAACCTTAATCAAGAATAGAGGTTCAAAAGAAATTTAGAAAGGAGATAAAGCAATGGGAATCAAACTTCACAAAGAACCTGAACTTAAAACTCCGATTATGCTTTGTGGTTGGCCAGGGATTGGAAACATTGGAATAAGTGCAATAGATAATTTAAGAAGAGTATTAAAAGCTCAAGAATTCGGTGAAATTGAACCCTTGGATTTCTTTGAACCTCGAAAAGTCATAATTGAAAGAGGTTTGTTGAAAGATTTAGAGTTTCCCAGCAGTAAATTTTACTTCCAACGAATTAAGAATCAGGACTTAATATTTTTCATCGGCGAAGAGCAGCCGGCTGAAGGAAGAATAAGATATGCCGAAGGTAAAAAGGCATACAAAATAGCTAATTTGGTTTTGGATGTGGCGGAAAAATTTGGCTGCCGGAGAGTCTATACTTCCGGAGCAGCTGTAACTCAAATTCACCACACCGTAAAACCGAGAGTTTGGGCGGTGCCTAACAAGCAAAGCTTAATAGAGGAAATAAAGGAATATGAAAATACCATTGTAATGTCTGAGATTGAAGGAAGAAGCAGCAAGGGTACCATCACCGGCTTGAACGGGCTTTTACTGGGAGTAGCCAAGAAGAGGGGCTTGGAAGCTATTTGTCTAATGGGTGAAATACCTTATTATCTCCAGGGAGCACCCTGGCCCTATCCCAAAGGCTCAAAATCTGTTCTTGAGGTTTTGACCAAAATCCTGGATGTTGAGACCGACCTGAGCCAACTGGATGAATTAGCCAGAACAGTGGATGAAAATATTGAAGAGTTTTTAGAAAGCCTTTATAAAGCAGAGGCAATACCTCCACAAGTAAGAGACGAAATTGAGAAATTAAGGTATGCAAGGCCCGCTGAGCCGGGACCAATAACTGAAGAAGAACAGAAAAAAATGATGGAACATATCGATGAGCTTTTCAAGGAAGGAGGTTCGCAAGATGAAAAGCATCTTTAAATTCTCCGAGCGACCCAAGTTCGAAAATCCATCTCTGATTGTTGGTTGGGAACAGGATAGTGGTAAACTAAGCCCGAAGGTGATTGAGTATTTGAATAAAAAGATAAAGAGTAAAAGTTTTTGTGAAATTGAGCCGATGGACTTTTTCTCCTTGGCGGGAGTGGCAATTGAAAATGATGTCGCCCAGTTTCCAGAAGGTAAATTTTATTATAGCCAAAGAAATGACTTAGTGATATTTAAAGGCAGTGAGCCTCGATTTGAGCGATACAGATTTTTGAATGCGATTGCAGATTTAGCTCAAAGTTATTGCAAGATAAAAGAGTTGTATACTATTAGCGGAAGTATTTCTCCAATTGCCCATACCAGCCCGCGACGGATATCAGCGGTTTTTAATCAACAAGAAATCTCCGAATCGCTCCGAGGCTGCGGGCTCCAAGATTTGAGTTGGCAAGGGCCACCAGCTATCAGTAGTTATCTTTTGTGGATAGCTAAAAACAGAGGTATCCCCGGCGTGAGTCTCTGGCCGGAAATACCATTTTACTTAGCAGCTGGCGAAGATTTTCAGGCAATAAAGCTGACCCTTTCTTTTCTGGATAAGAAATTTAACTTAGGTCTGGACTTTGGAGAACTGGATGAAAAGATCAGGAACCAAAACATAAAGATAGATGAGTTAAGAGAAGAAGATTCAGAAATTAACAGATATATAGGAATGTTAGAGAGCGAACTTTCCTTAAGCGAAGAGGAACAAGTGGAATTAACTATGAAGGTAACTGAACTCCTCGAAAAAAAAGGCTGAACAGGACCGAACAGAAAGAAGCAGTGTGTTTGTCAGATTAAGTAGAGACTATTGCAAATTTACTGTTCCTCCTTCACCGAATTAGGCTCGCCCGGCTCTTTCTCCCTTACCGAGTTAGGCTCCTCCGGCTGCTTGACCTCTTCAGGTTTTTTCTCATCCTCCACCAATTCTGAAAGTTTCTTCGTCAAATTCTTTGCCTTCCACTCAGCGATTTCATAAACCCATCCCTGATGTTTTTCAGTGAATTCTTTCGCCCCGTCCAAGGCAAGCAACTTGGCTTCCTTCTTCTTCAGCTCTTCTTCAGACTCAACCTTCCTCTCCTTTGTAACAGGCGTCTTATCTGTAAAATCCGCTTCACAATTCGCATAAGTCTTGCCGTCCTTTTGAGCAATTCTTAAGGTATAAACAGTCGAGTCCTTTAGTTTGCACGTATACTGCCTATCGAAGGTCAAGTCAGATGATTTTTTGGGTTCCCGCAAAGCGGGGTCCCTCTTGACATCATCAAACATCAGATTCGTCAAAGCAGTGAAAACTTGATCACATTCGCTGGTCTTGGCCTTTTTGCCCGCAGGAATATTTTCCAGCACTACGTCTTTGCCACCTTCCTTTGCCTTCAGCGTATATTCGCCACTCGGAGAGCTGACTGTTACCGAGTTAATATCATCACGATTCACCGAAATAAGCTCTTGCTCAATGTAATCCATCGCCTGGCTCCTAACCCAGGGTACGTTCGACGCCACGTAAACCTTGTCACTTGAAAGCTTGTCACTCGAAACCAGTCTTACGTAGGTACCTTCGCCCAGCTCTTTAGTTTTTCCCACAACAACACCAGCAAGAACCACTGAATTTGGCTCCGGAGTCAAAAATTTGGCAACGCTGCGGGCCTTTTCCTCCGTTACTTCAAGGTCCTCGTGATATGCTGCTTCATCTGTATACAACTCCGCTGTCTTAATATCAAGGCACGATGTTATCAGCTCACTTATTTCGCTCGCAGCCGCCGGGTAATTGTCTTTGTTAGCAACCACAAAATGTCTTCCCTTGCGCTTCAGGGTCACTGCATCTTTACCTGTTCCTAAAATAATGCTGCCTATTTGAGTCGGGTCAAGCCCCTGAATAAGATAAGCCGGCGCCTCCGGCTCTGTCCTGGGCCTGCTCGAAACACGTGACTGAACCACAGCCCATATTACCATCAAAACCGTAACAACGCCTAATATTGTAAGTTTTCTGTCACTCATTATAAAACTCCCGGCCAATCTTACGGGCAAACGACTTCTTAGGCGTCGCTTGCGTGGCTAATATAATGCCTTTTCTTTACACTCCGATAGATACCCAATAATATAGCAATGACCAGTATCACCGTTGGCGCCGTTAACATATTAACGTTCTGCAGCATATTGCCCAGACTCTCAATCCGCTCGCGTCTCCTCATCTTAACGTTACGCAATTCACGCCGGGCATGATGTATCTTCAATTCAAGGTCCTTTCTCTTCTGCAGGATCGAACTGCCTATTACCCCTTCTTCGCCCTTTTTCGCTGAAGCCAGGATAGATTGTAACTCGCTCTGAAAGCCTGCAATTTGCAAGTTAATCTTCTCAACTTCTTCGCGTTCTTCTTCCTCTGCTTTTTCTTCTATTCTATCAATAACAGTAAATGGCCGCCTGAAGTTCCCCCGCGACCTGATTGAAATCAAATCGCTCGAACCACCCAAATCATCAATTACATTCAGCATTAAAGCCGCATTGTCTCCATTGGGAACCTTGCCGAAGACAAAAAAGTCCCGGTATGCCAGCGAATCACTTATAAAGTCAACATCGGAAAAAACAACGACTGCACAATCTTCCTGGGCTTCTTTTAGACCGGCAATTCGCTTTTTGATTTTCTTTTTGTCATTTGGATCCTTTGCCTCTTCCGAAGATTCCTCCTCACCGGACTCAACTTCAATCTCAATGCCTTCGGGAAAGCTACTCTTGAAACGACCCGTCACCAGATAAGCCATGTGCACAGGCTTGACACCATCACCATCGACAAATTTGCTCATAAGCGTAGATGGATTCAGAAACATCAATTCGTATGGGCTGGTCACTGCGAAGCTATTGCCTCGATTGGTCGTCATAATAAGCGGTGTTTGCTGAACCTCAGCACTGCTTTCTTGCTCATCTGAACCCACAACTTCCCTCAGCACACCAGCGAACAATACTCTTACCTGGTTAAGCTCGGCCGTAATAACATTGTTCGTATTGAAGCATCCCGGTACAAGATTAAGGAAACTAACGAGGTCCTCCGGCCGCCGGTTGCGACCAACGTACCACGGCAGCATCAGGCTCTTGTCCCCTGCAAACATATTTTCCGGCATCTCAAGTCCCCAGGTTCGCAGAAGCACGTCCAGGTTCGACTTCTGCGAAGACGGCCTGCCCATTTGCATTGCCATCCGATCCGGCCTGTCCGCCATGCAATGAGGGTCAACGCACACAATCGTCTTGCCGCCCTTCAGCACAAACTGGTCTATCGCAAACAGCGTCTGCTCGCCCAGCTCTTTAGGGTGGATAACCAGCAGAATATCAATCCCGCTGCTTAGCGGGGTAATCTCATTCACATCTGTGGCAACATTCTTGACTTCATACTGCTTGCGCAACTGCTGAACAAAAGTCCAGGGCGGCTTCGGCTGCTGGTTCTGCATCCGCATCATCCGGGCCATGTAGGGACTGACGTCTTGACCCATTACAGGCAGCGAGCTCATTATACCTATTCTCTTCTTCTGACGGGTAATGGCAGTGTCTATCAGATAGCTTATGTCATACTCGACAAAATTCTGTCGGTCCGGCGAAAAGAATGGTATGGCCTTCTCAACCCCAAACGGGGTCCGCACTACTAAACCGAAGAAAAAGCTCTCCTCTTCCGTTATAGAAAATCGTTTCAAGCCATACTGCAATGCCTGGACCTCATCCGCAGAATATGGTCTCGGGTCGATTACTTGCAAATCAACCATACCTTTGGCCGCCGCAACGTATTCTTCCAGTAACGCTTTGACAAACTCGTAATAGTTGTTGAAATACCGAATCTGGTCCGGCCCTTTCAGCGCAGCGGTCTTCGCGTAGTAAAGCCTCAGTGTAATCTTTTGATGAAGTTTAGACAAAATCGCCTTGGTTCCGTCCGAAAGCGTATAAAGCTTCTGGTCAGTGACATCAACCTTCAACGATTTGCCAACGTTTTGGCAAATACTTATCGCACTGAAAGCAATCACCAAAATAAAGACCGCACCAATAATTGCTCGTATCGTCCGGTTCACCCCGTTGGAAATTCGTCGCTTTTGTGCCATATTATTATAAATCTCCTTAAATGCCCCGTCGTAAAATTTCTAACGGGGTTTATTAGCTCGCCTTCCTTTCATCTAAAACAATACTGCTGGCAGCAATCCAACCAACAATTAACAGCACAAAGTAAGAAAGGTCCTTAAACTTCAGCACCCCCTTCTGGATTGACTCAAAGTGTGTTTGAAAACTCATATTCTCTATTGCTGACACCAAACCGGCAGGCAAAAGCGTCGAAAGGTAGTTCAGCGTCGTCGGCCTACCTGCAAAAACAAGCACCGCACAGGCAACCACCGAGAGAACAAAACTTATTACCTGGTTTTTACTGACCACCGAAAAGAAACAACCGATAGCAAGAAATCCTCCCGCCATCAACAAGCTTCCCAGGTAACCGGTAATTATCAAACCGATATCGGGCTCACCGAGGTAACAAACTGTAATCGGCATAGGGAAAGTTAAAGCCAGCGCAATCGCAAGGAAAAGCCACGCAGCAAAGAACTTCCCCAGAACCGCCTGCGTTACTGTAATCGGCAAAGTAAACAGCAGTTCGATCGAGCCGACCCTCCGTTCTTCAGCCCACAGACGCATCGCTGCCGATGGCACCATAAAAACAAACAGCAGCGGCAAATTCATGAAAAACGCACGCATATCTGCCTGCCGCATTTCAAAAAAGCCCTGCCTGAAAGGCAAGTACGCAGAGAAAGAAAGAAAAATAACAAGAAATACGTATGCAATAGGGGTCGTAAAATAGCTTTTTAGCTCCCTTTTGAACACTGCCCAAAAGCTATGCATTTTTGTACTCCTCTGCCGGCTATTTTCTATTTACTATTTACTATTGACTATTGGTTCGGAATTTAGAGTCCTCTCTTTTCTTTCAATAGTCAATAGTCAATTGTCAATTATCAATAATCAATTAAGCGACCTTAGCCTTGGTAATCTTACGAAAGACTTCATCAAGACTGCACCGGTACTTCTCTTTCAACTTCTCGGGCGTTGAATCCACCAGTATTCGCCCTCTGGAAATGATAATTGTCCTCGAGCACACAATCTCAACTTCTTCAAGAATGTGAGTCGAGATAATAATACACTTGTCCTTAGCCATACTATTTATAAGCCCTCTCACCTCGTGCTTTTGATTGGGGTCCAGTCCATCAGTTGGCTCATCAAGAATAAGCACATCAGGGTCGTGAATTAATGCTTGAGCCAGTCCCACACGCCGCTGATATCCCTTTGACAATGTCTCAATCGTCTGGTGGTACACAGATTCGATAGAACACATCGGAACAACCCGGTCAAGCGCCCGCTTGCGCTCCTTGCCGCTAATTTGTCTGGCATCGCAAACAAAGTTCAAAAACGCTCCTATCGTCATTTCATTATACGCCGGCGAATTCTCCGCTAAATATCCAAGCGACCGCCTGACTTCGACGCTGTTTGTCAAAATATCATACCCACACACAGTAGCTGTCCCGCTGTCAGGCTTCAGAAAACACGCTAACATCCTCATAGCGGTAGTTTTCCCAGCTCCGTTGGGCCCAAGAAGGCCCAATACCTGGCCCTTTTCGACATCGAATGATATGCCGTCAACAGCAACGATTGGTCCAAAACTTCGCCGCAATTCCTTTACGCTTATCATATTTGTCCCCTATTACAAGACTCATAATATCCCGCTGCCATAACCTCTGAAACTTACTGCAAATCGTGCATTAAGGTTCACTATTTAATATTTTATTTTAATATGGTCGAGAATTATATTAATTCTCCACAAGTAGTCAAGAGACTATTTCAACAGCATCTTTGCCATCGACAAATCAGATGAAATCTTCGATCCCAAAGCGATGCAGTCACCTTAATTCAGAGCCCTACCGTGAGAGAACAAACTCAGCCAAATCGCCGATCTCCTTCTCGCTCAGATTGGACGTGACTCCGTGCTTATCGCCGGGATTGTACTTTGTCAGCACTTCTTTCATCGTAGCAGCCCGTCCATCGTACAGGTATGGTGCGGTCCGCCAGATTTCCACCAGGCTCGGCGTATCGAACTCCCGGTCCTTATCCATGCCCTCGCCTGCACCCACATTGTATTTCTGCAAATCCGTGTACAGTGGCCCTTTATGACACCGAGCGCATTCTGCCTTTTCAAATATCTTTCGTCCTCGTTTGGCTGATTTGCTTAGTTTGCCCTTGACCAGATAGGGACTCGGAAGCGGTTTGAGCGACTTGAGGTATTCATCTATCGCAACAGCATCTTCTTCCGGGCGCACGGAGAACAGGATGTGCTTGATTCCCGTGCGCACAGCTGCCTCGGCCCGGTCACGCACGCCCGTAATCATGGCCGGCGGTGTCTTGTGCGCAAGCAGCATGCTCTTTGTGTTCTTGGGATTGCCTATGCCATCATTAAGCAGGTCCCAGTTCAGGCCGTCGGTACGTCCTTGGCCGGGATGGCAGCTCGCGCAGCTCTGCCACTTCTGAAAGCAAATCGAGGCATCGTTGAAAAGCATCTCTCCTCTGCGTTCTACTGTCATTCGCGGTGTTCGGCCAAGGGACAAAGCAACGGTTTCATATCTTGGCCGCTTATTTAAATCAACCAACGTCATACTGTCTGTAAAATACTCTGCCACGTAAACTTTAGAACCAATAATTGCAAGTGCACGCGGGCCTTTTCCGCAAAGCTTGACACGATGCCGAATCCCATAGAGAAAACTCAGCTCATTCGGAATGCCTGTAGGAAACGCAGATAATGTGGAACCATAACCTCCAGGTTCATCCTGTCTTTCTGCCCGCTCTTGAGCCTTTTTGGCACTACTTTGATAATCCCTAATTTTATCCAGCAAAGCAGGCACATCTATGATGCTCAATTCGCCAGTTCCAGCGTGGGTTACACAGACATACTTACCATCTCTTGTGCAGCAAACGGCCCATGGATTGGCAGCACCATTATCCACATCATCCAGAAGAACAGTATCCAACAGCTTCTTATCACTTCCATCGATAATACTGAGCGCATTGGTATTCATCCACCCGCGCTCCAACTGCGTGGTGGGCACCGTATAGCGGGCGAGTATGTGAGAGACATATACATATCTGCCATCCGGGGAAACCGCAAGGCCACAAAGCCCCGTACTTCCATTTGGTAGAGAGATAGATACATCAACATCCATTGTTTTCGTATTGATAACACAGACCTTAGAAGCAACAGATTCCGCATTTGCTGGTCCGTCGGGAAGATGATTTCCAACGTAAAGCCACTTTCCATCCGGCGTAATACCGGCGACAAATGGTTCCCGCAAGACTTTAATCCTGGCAACATGCTTATTTTCTTTAATATTTATCACTGAAACGTCATTACTGAAACGATTACATACATAAAGCATCTTACCATCGGGGCTGAGTACGGGAGAGCGTGCGCCGTGTCCAACTGGAATTCGTTTAATAATCCTATTGGTATCAGTTTCAATAACGCAGACACGCCCTTTTGGTGCTGCACAGGTAACATAGAGGTATGCACCATCCTCGGTCAGTGCAAAACCTGTCGGCTCGGCGGGAAGAGCAATTGTCTTTATAACTTTACCACTTTGGGTATTAAAGACCGCAACTTGCTTTGCGCCGCCCTCCGCAACATACAGCAGGTTTTCATCTTCTGATGAAACAAGGGCCTGCGGAGAAAAATAATTCACTGCGCCGGCACAATTTGTAGTAATGGACGTTAATCCTATCAAACTCAAGAAAACCGTTATCAAAAAGATATCTTTCATAAACTGCATCGTTTTACCTCTCAGTAGGTTTTTGTTCCGCGTTTACACTCTCGGCGGAAAGACGCCGCGCAGATACTTAGCATCATACCGCATACTCTCCTCCAGCCCCAGCGGCATTTTCACGCCTTCCATAACTATCCATCCGCGATAGCCGATGTCGTCCATCGCCCGGCGGACTTCCTCGAAAGCGATTGTGCCCCTGCCGTACAGGTCGTCGTAGTCCTTGGCGTGAAACTCGCAGATTTGCCTGCCGAGCAGGCGTATCTCCTCATAGATATCGTAGCCGGCTTTATGGGAGTTGCCCACATCGTAATAAACCTTGACGGCGGGCGAGCCGACTCGGTCGATGATATCCAGGTGCTGCTCGGCACTGAGCCAGCTTTCCAGGCCGAGAAAAACGCCGGCCTCCTCCGCTTTCGGCGCCACCCTCTTGAGCCGCTCGACGACGACGTCAACGCCCTCCTTGTCGTTTCGCAGGTCAGCTTTGCCGAAAAAGGCGAGGAGAACAACGTTGAGCCCCATCGCCTTGCAGACGTCAATGCTCTCGGCGACCCATCGCTCGGCGCGAGGGTCGCTCTTGTAGGGGACACCGTTAAGAACCCCAAGGGCCAGTGACGCAATCTCAACATTGTGCTTTTTCGCCGTCTGGAGAAATTTCTTCTGCAGCTCCGGATTGAACAGGGGCAAGTCATCTCGCCCACTTCCAAAGTTCACCTGCACACCATCGAGTCCCAGCCGCTTGGCCATCTCGAACGAAGCAGGGTCAGTCCTCTTACCTATTGTCCAGTCGCAGACGCCAATTTTGAAACCCGCACGTTCAGGGGAGCGACACGAGCCCATCAGTGCAAGCCCCGCAACAGCACAAGCCCCATTCACCATCATTTCACGACGACTCATGCGTAACCGTTTCATTTTCATACCTCCACAGACATACAAAAACCAGCACGGCTATCTATAAAAACCATCCCGATATTTTCGTGCTCAATTCCCTACGCTTTCAAACCTTTAAGGTTGGCGTCAAGTTTCTCTTGGCTCCTGAGAAGCCGCTTCCAGGTTATCTTGCGGCCTTTGTAGGCAGCGGTTCGGCCGAGGATTGTTACAAGATTGCTGCGGACACTCGGCGCAACAGTCGGATTGTCGAAATTTCCGCCGGTAATGCTCTTGTGGAATGTTGCGATGTTGACGACAGCGCCTTCTTTATATATCCCGGGGCTTTTGCCGCCGCGATAAAAATTCTGTCCGCGAATGATTACCTGCC
>JAUXAB010000124.1 GCA_030615025.1 Phycisphaerae bacterium
TCCAGCAAGCCAGAATAACAATTGCAGCAAAAGGCCTACGAACACCGCCATTACAATCGCTATTAGTTGAATCTTGCCTGGCCCTGGCTCACGTAAAGATGTCCATCCTTGATTCTTCGGGTCAAACTCCGGATCCTGCGGTACTGTTCCCCAAATAAATCTCATTGTGAAAACCCATAAGACTCAGCTATGATTTTAACAGGATGTCTCACTATGCTGTCGCTTATATGCTCAATCTGCATCTTGCAGGCGGCGCATTCGGTTAAAACGTTTTTGGTTGGAGATCTTTCCAGGGCTTCTTTTAGGCTCTCAGAAATCTTCGACGACAAATCGTAATTCTTCTGCTGCATGCCGAACGTCCCGGCAAGGCCACAGCAGCCGGCCTTAAGGTCAACAACATTGACGCCGCAAAGTTCCTGCAACAGCTTTATACTCGCTGTCCCATCTCCAACAGCACACAAATGACACGGCAAATGATAAACAAAGTCGGCTTCACTGTCATTTCGAGTAGCGTCCTTCCTTCCGTCATTGCGAGGAGCACAGCGACGAAGCAATCTCTCTTTTCCCGAAGGCTCGACAGGTTTCAATTTGCCCTGCGTCAGCAACTCCAATAGATAATTCATCAACTCATACGTATTTTCCGATACAAGCTGCGTATCTTGTCCTGCAACAAAATGCCGCAGCTCCTCTTTCAGACACAGCGCAGCGCTCGGCTCAGAACACACAATTTTGTAACCATCGCGAACCGCTTTGGCCAGGTGCTTGACATTAAACGACAAGTCCCTGCAGGCCCTCTTCACGTCGCCATACACAATCGCCAGCAGCGGCGCTGGCCGTTGCTTTGGCAAAATCACCTCAATCCCATTTGCCCGCAGAACTTCAAGCACAGCAAATCCCAGTTCGTGGTCGTTGTAATTCGCATAGGTATCCACAAAATAAGCCACTTTATCGATCGGCTTTTCTATCGGCGCTCGTGTTGCCAGATATTCACGCCCTGCTTTCAAGAAGGAGCTGCGCCTAAAAAGCGGCATACCTCTGTGCTTATCAATGCCGGCAGATTTCTCCAAAAGCCACTTGAAAGTCGGCAGCTGCATACAGAAATTCGAGACGGGCGAAAAAACACTGCCTAACATACTCAGATAACGATTGTGACTTAACACAAACTCCGCATGCCGCAGTCCTTTTCTTTTGACATACTCTGCTCGTGCTACAGCTATCAGGTTGGAAATATCAACCCCTGAGGGACATTCCAGCAGGCAGGCCTTACAATTAACGCACAAATCAAGAAACTTTCCAAACTCCGGTGATTCAAAGTCCTCTTCCTTCAACTGTCCCGTCGCCCAGAAATTCAGTATATTGGCTTTTGCCCGTGAGGTTCCCATCTCTTCACCCATCGCCCGAAATACCGGACACATCCGCAAATCAGGCTCTCTGCTTCGGCAAACGCCACAACCATTGCACTGCTCAAGCGCGAAGGCAAGCTCATCTTTGTCAAAAAGCAAATCCGTTTTGAGTCTCTCCGGCAAAAACTTGTGCTTCGCCCTCAGGTTCTTGACCATAACATCAGCGTCGCTGTTGATGATTTTGCCGGGATTCATCAAACCATCGGGGTCGAATGTCTCCTTAATCTTGCAAAGCAATTCATAATACTCATCACCGTATTGCCGTTTTACAAAAGCCGCCCTCACCAGCCCTTCGGCATGCTCACCGCTAATTGACCCGCCCAGCGACCAGGCCAGCTCGAAGACCTCATTTGCCACCGACCGCATCTTCTCCACCTCGGCCGGCTCGCTCAAGTCCATATATGGTCGTATATGCAGCAAACCGTCACCGGCATGACCGAAATAGGACATCTCAATATCATATCGCTTCCCAATCTCCTGCAGGCCCGATATATACTCTCCGAGCCGCTCGCTTCCAACGGAAACATCCTCCATAAATTCTGCCGGGTGTTTCCTGCCTCTTCCTCTATAAAGCAGCGGCCCGGCATCTCTCCGCGACTTCCACAATCTTTCCTGCTGTTTGGCGTCAAAGACAATATTGCGCCCGCAAGCCTGCACCCCAACTGCCGAGTTAGTGTTTTCTATTTTTTCTCTCACTTCCTCTTGTGTTTGGCTGGTATGCTCAACCAAAAGAACTGCGGCAGCACCTGCTGGCAAAACGTTACGATATTCCGGAAGAGCCTCAAACGCCATATCAATTACAGCCTTGCTCATTAACTCACATGCTGAGGCTCCGCTCTTAACTATGATGGGGGCAGCCCGCGCCATTTTCTCAAGAGAACCAAACTCAAGCTGCAACAAGGCCTTTGCCGCCGGTACTGCGACAGTCTTAAGGACGATTTTCGTAAAAATAGCCAGTGTTCCCTCCGAGCCTGCTAACAGCCGGGCTAAATCTATTCGCCCGTTATGACAAATCCCAGCTATATTATAGCCGCTACGATTTCGCCCGGCTTTAGGCGATGCCTCAGTGATAACCACTTCCTTGCCCGAAAGGATGGATATGCAGCTCTTTGCAACTGAAGCAGCTCTGTTGTCATCTGTTTGAGCCGGGTCAAAATCGTTTTTGAATTCAACCACACTGCCGTCAGCCAAAACCGCTTCGATACTTTCCACGTGGTCACAGATATAACCATACTCAAGGTAATGAGCGCCGGTGGAATTATTGGCAACGCACCCCCCTACTGTCGCCCGGTTACTGCTGGATGGGTCGGGCCCGATTTTCCTGCCGTACCCGGCCAGGCAATCATTCAAATCGTCCAGCACTACGCCAGGTTCACAAACCGCTCTTTTTCCGTCATCATCGATACTATTAACCCTGTTCATATACCGCGTCATATCAAAGACTATACCGCTGCACAACGCTTCCCCTGCCAACCCGCTTCCCGCCCCACGAGCAACCACCGGTATACCCCTGGCACCGGCATATTTGACAACGGCAACTACGTCCGCAGTGTCACGCGGCGCAACGATACAGCCGGGGACTATCCTGTAAATGCTGGCATCGGTACTGTAAGCAGCCCTGTGCAATATATCAGCAAAAACATCACCTCGGACAACTTTGGCCAAATCGGCCGCAATCTGCTCCGGCTTCTCACGCATCGCTTCCGCTATTCCTCAAAATCACGAGGAAGGAATTGGGCCTGGAAAATAGTTCCGCTTGCCCGCAGAACTGCAAGGTCGTCCTCGTTAACCTGGCCATTGATGAATTGCTGAACGACAGGATGGGGATGATTGCGAATATGTTCGGCATTGCCATCGGCAATAATCTTGCCGTGATGCAGCATAATGATACGGTCAGCTATCTTGTAGGCACTCGTCATATCATGTGTAACTGCAACACTTGTCACGCCAAGTTCTCTTTGCAGCTTCAAAATAAGCTCGTTGATAACATCCGCACGAATAGGGTCCAGCCCGGTAGTCGGCTCATCATACAAAACCACTTCCGGATTTAATGCGATAGCCCTTGCTAATGCCACCCTCTTGCGCTGACCGCCAGAAAGATTAGCTGGATAAAAATTCTGAAAACCATCAAGGCCAACCATAGCCAGTTTGGTCTTTACAAGCTCCTCAACCTCACTCCAATCCTTTATCTTATAATGCTGACGTATCGGAAACGTTATATTCTCAGCAACGCTAAGACTGTCAAACAACGCTCCTGCCTGGAAAAGAAAGCCGTAACGGGTACGTACTTTGTTTAATTCATGCTCATCCAGATTATCAATTCGTCGTTTCTTAAAATAAACCTCACCCGAGCTCGGCCGCAGCAGCACTATCAAATGTTTTATTAAGACGGTTTTTCCGCATCCGCTCGGCCCAATAACAACAGTCGTCTTGCCCTTCTCTATCGTCAAAGAAATATTATCCAGAACAACATTGTTACCGAACTTTTTCGTAAGGTCCTTAAGGGCAATTATACCGTCCCTGTCACTGACCGACGTCCCGCTTCTCTTACCGCCCTTTTTCACCTTGCGCTCTCTTCTATACGCCATCATCAAACCAGACTTCTGATTGGCCAAAATGTATTGTAAATCGCTTTGAAAATCACCGCCAGTGCATAATCCATCGCCAGTATCGAAATAAAGCTGGCCACAAACGCATCCGTGCAGGCCTGTCCTACGCCCTGCGCACCTTCCTTGCACGTAAAGCCCTTATAACAGCTGATAACCGCGATAGCTGCTCCAAAGAAAAACCCCTTTATCACCCCAACCACCACATCCCATAGCTCTACGCCGGCGGCACTATAGCTCCGATACGCCCAGCTGTTAATCCCGAATTGAATAACGCCTACAAAATACCCCCCTAAAATACCTAACAAATCCGCATAGATAATCAAGGCAGGCGTCAGCAGCAAGCACGCCACAACCCGCGGTGCAACCAGATACCGAATCGGGTCGGTACCCATACTCCTGACCGCGTCAATCTGCTCAGTAACATTCATCGTCCCCAGTTCAGCCGTCAAAGCCCCTCCGACACGCCCTGCTAACATAACCGCCGCAAGCACAGGCCCTAATTCCTTCACAACTGAGATATTAATCAAAACACCTAATCGCTCTTCCAGACCCATGCTCGCAAGCTGGTCGTATGCCTGGACCGCAAGTATCATCCCGACGAACGCTCCCGTTATCATTATTATCGGCACACTGCGAACGCCGATTAAATTCATTTGCGTCCAGATTAAAGGATACGTCCTGGTCGTAACACAGCTTCGTGCGGATGCAACTATCGTCTGCCAGACGAACCTTCCAAACCGTCCTGCATTACCCACGCCGGCTATAGCTTTCGTTCCTATCACCTCAATCATAATATTTCTCTCCAAATCGCTAACTGTCATCCCGTCCTTTTCGTCATTGCGAGCGCAGCGAAGCAATCTCTACTACACAATTCTAAATCGGCAATCCGAACTCGTCAATTGAAAATCCCTCGCGATGACCCATTTTTGCCCACCCCTGTGCTGGGGGGATTTCTCGTCCTTATGTTTAGCCCCCAAATTTATTTTTATTTGGGGGTCAATTAAAAAACAAACCCTGGCACAGCCAGGGTTTTCCGTACCGGTTAGCCCCCCAGTTTTTCTTATAAAAACCGCGACGTTTCACGTCGCTTCAATATCGGTTAGCCCCCAGCTCGGCTGGGGGTCATAATTAGGTACAAACCGGTAAGATAGGTTACAGATTATGCTAAGAACATGGGTAACAGTAGGCAGTTATAATGGCCTTCGAAAGGAGGCTAATTATGCCCTGGAAAGAGACCTGTGTTATGGAGCAAAGAGTAAAATTCATAATGG
>JAUXAB010000053.1 GCA_030615025.1 Phycisphaerae bacterium
AAAAAGACACTTGGTGAACGTGGGAAAAAACAAAGCCAAACAAACCCAAACAAAGCCAATTTCCAAAAAGCCAAAATGAACGTAAATAAAGTATTAACAAAGGATTATGAAAATATGTCAAATTGGGCAATTTGTGAAAACAAACCCAAAACGAACCCAATTCGAACCCAAACGAACCCAATCAAAGCCAATTTGCAAAAAGCCAAAATAAGCGTAAATAAAGTATTCACAAAGGATTATGAAAACCAACGACTTAGCAGACGCGGGGAAAACAAAGCCAATACAAACCCAATCCCCCCGCCCCCAAAATATACTACGGCCCCTATGATGTGAACCCGGCAAACGCCGACATTGTCAACATCTTTGATGCTTTGGCCGGGCTTTGGCTTAAGACCAATGACGTTCCAGTCCCGCTGAAATTGTGGTATGATATTGTGGGTCATTGCTCAAATGCAAACTGTTAGACTTGATTGGAGAATCAGATGGATCGTAGAACATTCCTGAAAACTGTGCCGGCGTTCACCTTTTTAGCTGGCACAGCATCCACCTTCGCCGAGGATCTGCAGCCGATCACACTGATGAAGCCCCAGGCAAATGGGGGTAAGTCGGTACTGGCAGCCCTGAAGGAAAGAAGGACTAACCGCAACATCAGTGCGGAGAAGCTTCCCCCGCAAGTGCTGTCCAATCTGCTTTGGGCAGCATTCGGAGTAAACAGGGAGAATGGATCATTTAGAGGGCCTGGAAGAACAGCCGCATCGGCCAGTAACTCACAGGAAATTGACCTGTACGTTGCCTTGCCCGAAGGAGTCTATCTTTATGAGGCGCTTGGCCACCGTCTGAAGCCTCTTGTCTCCGGGGACTTTCGGAGGAGGTCCGGTAGGCGTTCCGCAGCCAGGGCCCCGGTTAATATCTTCTATGTTGTGGATATTGCCAAATACAGCAAAGCACCGTTTCAGGAACCAGGTCTGAGAGATCCGGAGATACAGAGGTCCTACTACTATGTCGCTACAGGCCTCATTGCCCAAAATGTATACTTGTTCGCAGCCTCGCAAGGCTTGGCCGCTCATTTTCACAATTGCGACAAGGTAAACACAGCCAAGGAGTTTAAGTTGCGGCCTGAACAGCGTGTGCTCTTCGCTCAGACAGTGGGTTATCCGGCTTAGGGAAGTTGATAGGTGTTGGACTGATACAGATTTCTTTGTACTCTCAAGAAGGGCAAAGATGGGCGGTGAAGTATACACGTTCCGCACGGATTGCGACATCAGCAGTATAGGGCTTTGGCGCCGGATATGGCTTATCTCTTGTCGCCGGGTGCAGGGATGGATACATCCACATCACGAGTCTTGACATCTTTGACGTTTCTGAGAACTACGGGGCTGGCCGCGTGGGGGACTTGTGGAAAGCAGACGGCGTCAAGAACAAGGCGGTCGACGTCTTCACAGATAATAGTCGGACGAAGGTTCTTCTTTGCACAGTAAAAACGAACGTTTTCGAGAACGATGTCTCTGGCGTTTTTCCCATAGAAGCCCCAGACGGGCAGAGCTCGGGCATCGACTCCGGGCTTTCGAGCGGGGGCTTTGGCCTGTTTGGCGGTGCCACCGCCCTCGTATTCGATGCTGGCGTCACGGAAAACGACCCGTCCGCATGCGGTTTCGCACCAGCTCTCGACCGAGGCGGCTGCACGGTAAACCCCCGTGGCCCTCAGACCAACAACGGTGATATCGTCGACGGTGTTCCCGTGCCTCTTGAGCAGGACCGTTACAGGCGAAGCGACATTCTTCATAGTGACATCCGAAATTAGAACGTCTTCGAGAGCCCCATCGCATTTGTCCCAGCCGCCAGGCTGGAGGATGATGCCGGAGAGCATATTGTTGCGGTTGGAGGTGCGGTGAGGATGTAGTCCTGGGCCGTAGAAAAGGCAGTCCTCGACGATCATGTTCGTAACCGGGCCGATGATCCGAATACCGTTACAGGAGCTGTTGACGACGCAGTTCTTGATAAGCAGGTGGTTGACGTAGCGTCCAGCAATAGAGTCATCGCCCGTAAAGAATTGACAGTCCGTGATTGTGAGGTCGCGGCACGGCTTGTCGATCCAGCCCCGAAAGTGTACACCGTCCCAGCCACCGGTGACCTTGACGCCGCGGACATCGATATGTTCGGAGAATTCTATCATGATGGCATAGTTTGCCGAGTCCTTGATCGCGATGTCGCGGATAGTGACGTCGCGGCTGTTGCCGAGGATTATGGTATGGGGTCCACGCATCTTCTCCTCACCGCGCGGGTTGAAGACCTTGTTGCCGTCGATGACGCCGGACCCGGCAATGGTAACGTTCTTGACACCGACACCAAGAATCAGCGCGCTGTGCCATTTGCCGAATCTCGCCTCGGGCGTGTTAGCTGGCGGCGTGAAGTACTGGTAGTCGTCCAACTTGGTCGTGCCCACCAGAGTGGCGCCGGCCTCGAAGAAAAGTGTTACATTGTCTTTGAGGTGAATGGTTCCGGAGATATACCTGCCCGGGCTGAATCGGACCTGTCCGCCGCCGGCCTCAGCGCAGGCCTTGACGGCCTTGTTAATAGCAACGGTGTCGACCTTCTTGCCGTCGCCTGCAGCACCGTAGTGACGTACACTAAACACGCCATCGGCTGCACTGCAGAGACGGCTAATGGTTGTAAGCATGACACAGACGGCTACTGCGATTAGAACCATTCGAGATAGACGATGTTTTCTCATTAATCTTGTCCTCCCATCATAATAACTCGCCCGAATCGCAAACGTATTTGTGCAGTTCGGCATATGTACAGGCCTTCAGTCGCAGCCCTCGAACATGAGTAAACGTCAACTCCAGCATTTTCATATCAGGGTCGAATTTCGCCAGCGACCACGGATGCCAGATCAGAGAGACGAAAGGTTTGTCTGTGTCTATCGCCTTATCCAGAAAGACCTTGTTCACATCAAATTCATCCTTTGGGGTCTTGCAGAATCCGTGTGGTATGGCCTCAGGAAAAGGCGGAGGCCACAGCGTCAGTCTTCTCGGTCCCCACCGGTTATGGTCCTTGAGCAGATTCTCATGCCAGCCGTGGCCGGGCAGCTCCCATATATCAGGGAAACCTTCGGCATCATAGTTGAAGGGCTCACGCAACAGGGCCGGGAGCGAATAGTCGGGTCCCCAGAGAAGACTGCTTACATATTGAAAGCCCGCCTCTTTGATCAGTTCCAACACTTCTGGTTCGCCTCTGAGGGCGTTGTCGAAGCCGCAACCCGGCCGCAAACCGATGCAGGGCCGTTCGAAGACGCGCTCGACAGCCTCTTTTCCTTTGAAGATTTCCTTTCGTCTCTCGTCCATCGAGACAGCCGAGCCACAAAAGTCGTTGTCGCGCAACATCTGATGTGTATAGGTGTGCGAGGCAATTTCAAAAAGCGGGTCGTCCAAGAGCTTGCGATACTCGGCCGGATTGGCGTCGAGTGTCTTACCCAGGATGAAGAATGTCGCCGGCATCTCAAATCGCTTGTGAACCTCGACTATTTTGCGACATGCCGCAAGACACGCCGGCAACTCAGTATCATAGGCTGCGATGTAACGAGTTTCTGTTTGCTTGGTATCTTGACCCTTTGTCATGTCAGGCAGGACAGCTGCTCCGATACTGCCTGCAATCGTGGCCTTGACAAAGTCTCTTCTGGAAATTCTGTGCACTTGGCTCACCTGCCTTTCATACATTGTTGTAGGATGAAATTATATAGACTTGGTGATGACATTTCTTGTATCCTTACCTGCGCCCACGTTTAAGATCTTATCCGGGATTTCTAATGGTCGTCCCGTAAAGCCCAAAAACTCATCATACAAAGGATTTTATGATAGTGAATTGTAACTCTCAAATCTTGAAGAATCAAGAAACTGGAGGGGAATTGAACAGTCTTAGAACCACTAAATTATTCTATGGGCCAATTCCTTGCCAATATGGCCCATGTCGAGTATGCTGTAAAGATTACAATTGAAATTGTCTTTTTCCCGAGGAGAACAACTGTGTTTAAGATGGTAATTCCTTTTTTCCGGATTTGGTTTTTAGCCTTGATATGCGTCAGTCCTTCTATATTTGCTCAAACAAAGTTGATTGGAGAACCGAGAGCAAAGACTACGCAGGGCAAGATTGCCGATAAGCCATTGTTTCGCGACCCCGTTTATGACGGTGCGGCAGATCCTGTATTGTGCTGGAATAGGAAGAAGAAGAAATGGTTCATGTTCTACACAAACCGCCGAGCGAACGTGCCTGATACTGTTGGAGTAAGCTGGGTGCATGGAACTGCGATTGGCATAGCAGAATCCTCTGACGGCGGAGCCACCTGGAAATATCGAACCACAGCACAAATAGACTACCAGAAAGGTAAAGACACATACTGGGCGCCGGAAGTGATTGAGCATGATGGCACATATCATATGTATCTAACGTATGTGCCAGGAATCTTCAAGGATTGGAACGCACCGCGGGATATCCTCCATCTGACGAGCAAGAATCTGCTGGAATGGAAATATCAGTCTACGCTCAAGCTCTCTTCAAGCAGAGTCATTGATGCGTGCGTAATGCAGTTGTCTGACGGAACATGGCGAATGTGGTACAACAATGAGACAGACCGAAAATCCATCTACTATGCAGACAGCAAAGATCTATATGTCTGGCATGATAAGGGCAAAGCCGTTGGAGCCAGAGGGGAGGGACCAAAGGTTTTCCGCTGGAAAGGACACATCTGGATGGTCGTGGATGTCTGGAGCGGCCTGAGCGTGTATCGTTCCAAGGATGCTTTGACTTGGCAACTTCAAAAGGATAATCTGCTTGAAAAGCCGGGAAAAGGCACGGACGATCAAGTCAAAGGAGGCCATCCAGATGTCGTAGTCAGTGGGGAGAGGGCACATCTCTTCTATTTTACCCATCCCGGAAGACGAGGGCGTGATGCGAACAAAGATATATACGAGCAGAGGCGAAGCTCAATTCAGGTGGTAGAACTTGAATTCAAAGACGGCTGGCTCACATGCGACCGAGACAGGCCCACCCACATTCTGCTCCAGCCTCCGGCAAATGCTTGCACCAATTGAGGTGCGCTTCAAGAGTCCACCTTTACTCACCTTGGCTCGTATCTATACATGAGCTGGTCACTTCTTCGCTCTGACACCAGCAATCGCCTCGCCCTTGCCGATGAGGTAGATATTGGGTCTTGGTGGAGGCGCCATCTTGTTACCGAGGAAGAAGCCGGGATGTGGCGGCTTGTTATAGACCACGTTTTGCCAGGCAATCGCCAGCCGGTATTGGGGATCGTGCATCAGCGTGTAGATGCGGTGCTCAGTCGGGATCGTTGTTGTGTAAAGCCGCAGGGCCTGACCATCAGGGGAAGTCATTAGCAGCTCCTCTCGCCAGTCTCCGATGAAGTCGCCCACGATATTGGGTCCGCGTCCACCCCCTCGAGTTTTGGTGGTGAAGAGTTCCTCTTCCACACCTGTTTCCCAGTTCCATTTCTTGACAGCCGAACCGGCAAGCAGCTCGCGCAGTAAATCCCCGTCCCACCAGATCACAAAACGGCCCGACCGAGGACAGTGCCCCATTTCGCTGCCGCGTGAGTCGCGCAAGCCTCCCGGCCCACCCCACGCTTCATAGCCTCGGTGGCGCGGGTCGATGTCCGCCGCCATTCCAGCGCCAACGTCGACACCCGGGCTGTGTTTCCAGATTGGCTTACCGGTGCGAGCGTCGCGTATCGCGGTGCCGGGACTCTGGAACCGGACGGTGTCACCCTCGTTCTCATGGATAGTGAAGACTTCCAGGCCGGGACGGTCGGGGTACATGTCGCTAATGTGCATGGAGTCCCCGTGTCGCCACTGTGTGGAGTAAAGTCCTTTGCCGTTATCGTCAATTACCATCGCGTGATATACGATCTCATCCTTCCCGTCGTTGTCAACGTCAGCCACCGACAGCGAGTGGCCACCCATGCCCGAATAGGGCGAGGCATCCTCGAAGGGCGGATAGCTGATTCCCGAATCGAAGACCCAGCGGCTGGTCAGTTTACCGTCTCGCCAGTCCCAGGCAGCCAGGACAGTGCGGCCGTAGACGCCGCGGCACATCACCACGCTGGGGCGCACGCCGTCCAAGTAGGCAACGCAGGCCAGGAAGCGATCGCAGCGGTTACCGTAGCTGTCGTTGCCGCCGTTTCCGCCGATGCCACCCCAACCGTTAATCGGGTAGCGGTTCGGTATATAGTCGACGGTTTTCAAGGCCGCGCCGGTCCGGCCGTCGAAGATGGTGAAGTACTCCGGGCCATCGAGAATACGGCCATGGGTCCGGTCGCCCTCCTTGTAGGTACGCCAGTCCTTGCTCTTGTCACCAATGACTTGTCCTGTCCCGTCCGTTGTGCCGTCGGCGGTCTTACAAGCCATCTCGGCCTTGCCGTCGCCGTCGAGGTCATAGACCATGAACTGTGTGTAGTGCTCGCCGTCGCGGATGTTGATGCCCAGGTCGATGCGCCACATGTGCGTGCCGTCCAGCTCATAGGCGTCGAAGATGGGAGTTCCGGTGATGCCCGCAAATGCGTTGTCCCGGCCACCCGAGACCAGGTGCAGAACGATCTCGTATTCACCATCGCCGTCCAGATCGGCAATTGAGGCATCGCCGGGCCGGTATCTGGAGATACGTTTGATCGGGATTTCGAGGTAATTCTTGTCCCAGGCAGGCACCGCCTTGGAGGAGGCCAGCTCCTTGCCATTTAGCACAGGCCGGACAAAATACTGAAGCGGCTGATTAGTGTCGGCGCCGCGATCGACGTAGTTTGTGGCACCCGTGATAGGCTTCTTGTTGATCTTGGCCGGTGTGCCGCCGGCAGCGAGACGGTATAGGTTGAAGGCAAGTATTTCGGGATCTGTCCCGAACAATCGCCAGCCGACATAGACTACCCCGTCAGGCTGCTTGACGGCTACAATCCCTCGGGTAAGGTTTTCCATCTGGCGCTGCGCTCGGGCTGACGCTGTCAGAGCAATTAACAGGACAAGGGCTATTCGGATTGATAAACGCATAACGGTGGCTGGGGGGGATCCGGCCCGCCATGGGCGGATCTGCGACTTCGGTCGGGCTACGCCGCGACAAGTTGGGTTTGTTTTGGCTTTGTTTGGCTTTGTATTGGCTTTGTTTTCATAAAGTGCCCAATTTGACTTATTTTCATAATCCTTTGTCAGGAAAGTAGTTACGAAAATTTGGGCTTTTTGGAAATTGGCTTTGTTTGGGTTTGTTTGGCTTTGTTTTTTCCCACGTTCACCAAGTGTCTTTTTTTCATAATCCCTTGTTAATACCTTATTTACGTTCATTTGACTTTTTCGAAATTTGGCTTTGTTTTGCATAAAAAGTCTGATTTGTAGAGGACTCTCTACAATTGTAAAGGAATCACGACAGATGTAGATGGCATAAGTACTTAAGGCAAAGGTACTTAGGGCATAAATTCGGGCTTTTGAAGCCATTATAAGTTTTCCTAATTTACTATTCAGTATTCACGTTTTTGTCAGTTTGATATATATTATACATTAGGAAATGTTAGATGTAAAGTAAATAATTAAAAATATTGGGCTTTTATTAGACGCAGATTATCGCCCCATTAGATAACGCTTCGCTATCTCACGGGGTAAACTGATTAACGCTGATGAATTGAGCCACAGAGACACAAGGGCACGAAGAGAAATTAGACTCGGATTGCGCGAATTTACGCGGATTTTGTTTTTGCCAGCTTTGGCGTTCTGTCTAAAGCCGGACCCCATTTGGGAAGCTGGCGAAAAAGGTGTTTTATTAGCCACAAAAAGGCACAAAATGCACAAAAGGAACAAAAAAACGGCTAAAAAAGTACCGGACACCTTTAATTACCCTTTTCAAAGAAAGAAACCCTCAAAAGACCGGTCTCATCTCTTGAGGGTTCAATTACGAAACTTCTAACGACACGGTTCAGGAGCGACCCGTCAGCGGAGTCTCCTGAAACCGCTTGTTCGCAATTTCCTTTTTCCTTGAGGGATAATAGGGACGCACCCTATTTAATCCGCTACTGTTTTAATAGACTTTCTATGTGCTTTTCAAAACCTGATTCGTACAGGTTTATTTCACCAAAAACATGTCCTTTTTTATCAATAAGTATGGAAGTGGGGTACGATGTAATTGCATATGCTGCGTTTGTCGCTCCCCATGATTTTGCAGTCGTATTTGGGCGTTTAGTATCACCACCGCCATCAAAAGCAATCGGGAAGGGAATATTACGACCTTGCCAGAACTTGTCCTTGAACACTGCTATTTTTTCTTGCGCTTGAACTGTCGATACACCAATGTCTGCATGCACACCAATAATCATTAATCCACTTTTGTGATATCTATCATGTAATGACATTAACTTAGGAAACATTGCTATACATGGCGGGCAGTTAGTATGCCAAAAATCAAGTAACACAGCCTTGCCTTTAAGGTCAGCGATCTTCAAGGGAGTGCCTGTACTCCATTGTTGAATTTGAGCAAATTCAGGAGCAGGTTTTCCCTTAAGCTCTAATAGCCTTCCCCATGTATAAAAGGGCTTTATCCCGTCGAAGGCAAGGACTATATCTTTAAACTCAATCCATTGCGTATAGTCTCGTTTCATAAACCTAATTTCATTGATTTCATTAAGATTCGTATTTTTAAACGTATAATGAACATTTACAATACCCAACCCGGAACTTCTTTGGTCTTGACTGGCAATATGTGTTTTGCCCTTATCATCAATCATTTCTAGTCGCGTCTGTGCATTCACATAGGTGTGGCTCAACTCTACTTTAACATGATTGCCCTTTTGATAGGGCCATTTTCCAGCCAGGGCGCTGTCGAAAACCCACTTGATGTCATCGGGTTGATACTTTGCCCAGTTATGTTTATCACTTTCAACGACATGCCACTCCCCACTTGCAATACCTACAAATAGAGATGTTTTGGTCAGCGGATATTCAAAATCACGAATGTAAAATACATGATATTCCTTTAAGGGCTTGCCTTGTAAGTCACGAATATTACCCTTATAGTTCTTATGAATGTCACCATGAACCTGCTTGGTAGCAACAACATTACCATCCTTAATACCAGTGGCCTTTATAAGGAAATTAAACGCCCTTGTGTTTCCACTTGCCTGACGCCCCCTTTCAAAATCAACATTTTCCATAAGCGTGCCATTGGGTCGCCACCACAAATCCTCGCCGCGATCTTTGGCGACCCCCAATGCCTTGAGATGCCTTTCCCAAACTTGTTCCCATTGCCAGTTTGAGACCGCAACAAGTTCTATATTGATGCCGTTTTCAAATTGGACCTTGGTTTCTGAGGTAACCATCATCTTGGCTTTCGTGTCGGACAAGCAAATTTGTTCTGAGAACAAAGATATGCAAAACATAACCAACACTGAGGATGTTATTGTCTTTGAATAAATCGTATTACTCTCCATATCTATCTTAATGCGAACAATGTTTATATGGTTCCGTATAAGCCTCTTGCTCTAGAACATTTGGCGGATAAACCTCAACTATTCACCACAAAATGCGTCTCATACGAATCACAAAAATCCAGTGCGCCCGGCAGTAAGCTCTGTTTTATGAAGCAGACATGTTTTTTGTGATCCGTATCAATCACTAAAACTCGCCTCTATATGATAGCATTGTCTGGATAACTTGCAACATAAATTTCGGGCATGTTTTACAACAGAAAAACGACTTAGACGCGGCCAGACTCTGGGCAAATTTGTTAGCTGTGGTGTCTGTACGAAGTTACATAAAACCAATTACGGTTCAGTAAACCGTCGCCTAAGTCAAATCACTGTATCAAGCGATAAGAAACCAGCTATCTGTTTGTCAATTCTTTCTTGACAGGTCGGATTTTTTTGTGTTTTTTGAAGGCACTGCAGCGGATAGGATTCTTTTGAACGACGAGATGTTCGGGATGTTATACGGAAACAATAAAAACAGTATATGCGTGGATGAGTAGATGGGTGAATGAGTCTCCGGCAGAAAGGCCATGTAAGTACACATGAAGATAAACAGGATGGCTATCAGAAAAGTTGGATTCTCATACGGAAACGATATATACATAGTTAGGCGTTTCTCGCGAGAGATTACATTGTCCCGATGAACTATCGAGAGACAGGCCAGCAACATATGGCAGGTAAACTTCCATCACTTTTGACTTTCGTAGTGGGGGTGGCCCTGGTTGGGGTCGGCATGGTGTGCATTGTCTTGCACCCGCTGCTCGTGCTTTTTTTTCTTGTCTTCGGTGTGGTCTTCTTGGTGATCGGAGGGTTGACACTTCTATTTCATGCAAGCGGTGTGAAGCTGCGAGCGCATCATGTAATCGAAAACGCTGTGGGGCTTTTGTTCATCCTCTTCTCCGGGTTCCTTGGCTTCCGTGACTCCCCCGCTACTCCGATGATTCTGGTGACGGGGATGGTTTTCCTCGTCCTTGGGTGCTTCCCATGGGCGTACAAGCTGCCGTCGTATGTGGCGTTGGCTATCGGCGGGACGCTGCTAGCTGCTGCTGGTTTGGCCAGGGTGTACGTTCCTCTAATCATCGGCCGCGGGTTTGGGGACGGCGAGACACACGCATTCTTTACAGCTCTGATCAACATTACGATAGGTGTGCCCGGTATAGTTCTAATCTTGGCGGGCGTTGCGAGGTTCTTTCGATGGCTCCTATTTAAGACAAGCACCCAGCTCAAAAGCAACGAGAATCTGTGAGAATTTAATAACTACGTTACAAACACCAACTTACATAACGATAAAAACGGTTAGAAAGACCTTAAAAGTCAAAGGAAACATCAACTTATTCCGTCCAAGGAAGGACGGATCTTCGGGCAATTTACCCTTACCAGCGGAAGAATCGGTAAGGGTCGTCCCACTCTTGGGGCACGTCCATGTAGAGGCCTTCCAGCCATCGCTTTTCGGCCTTGGACGTGTCCACGGGGCTGCCGAAGCGCTCCAGAAGAGGCGTTGACCCGGTCGCTCCCATGTTGGCCAACAGGCGCGTGAGGAGGTAGCTGGTGCGGCGGAACGTTCTTTTTATGTTGTAGAGCTCCTTGTAGTCGAACTGCCATGGTGCGAGCTGGCAGAAGACGACGTTGGCATTCTCCGCCCTGGCCAGGACGCCATCGCCGATGATTGTAACTCCTGCCGAGACGAGGGGCAGTTTCCGTGGCTCACGGCTGTGCACATCCGCCGGTCCGACTCCCGCCAGCAGGGAGTTGAAGCCGAACGGCTCAAAATAGGCAGCGATGTGCTCGGCCTCCTTCATGCGAACCTTCAGCGGCAGAAATGCATTCACCTCCTGCTCGTCGAGCCCGACCGCCAGCAGGTTACCGCCCGCCTTCAGCCAGTCGGCGATGGCTGCGGCGTCCCTCGCAAGCTTCCGCCCTCCGCCGGATCCCACGATGAGGACCTGGTCGGCGGACAGGTTCCCCCAGTCGTAGGAAGTCAGGGATACACCTGCAGATTCGAAGTGCTGCCTCCCGGCAGGATCGCCGAAGTAGACGAGCTTCCGCTTCGGAGTCGGTTGCCAGGCCGATATGTAGTGGAGGATATTGCGGACCAGCGTTTGTGCCGCCGGATCATCTTCCGTGCGCCCGGTCACGTCCACCTGGCAGAAGAGCACCATTCCCTTGCCCTGGCGGTACTCCATCAGCGGGCTGTACTGGAGGCTGTAGCCACCGTCGAGGATCGGCAGGAAATCGCCGCGTGCGGGCTTCTCGATGAGGACGGAGGCAACGTTGCCGCGATTGCCACATCGCCAGAGGCGCGTGACAGGGATGCCGCACCACTTGACCGTTGGGCCGTGACGGGGCCGCATTTCGTACTTGAGACGCGCCGGCAGAATCGTCGCCTCGCCGCGCCAGTTGTGCAAGTGCTCGGCCTCGATCCCGGTCAGGAGCGGATGATCGGGTACCCGCTTGAAGACCCACCGCAAGCCGTACTCCGCCACGCGAAAACCGAACCGCTTCTCCAGCACATCCGACGTCTGCTCGAACATAAGCACCTTTAGACCGTCGCGCACGCGCGCGATATCCGGCGCCGGGCCTTCCACCGTCAGGGCGGACTTGCCCACGATGAGGATATCGTATGATGACAGATCGTCTTTCGCATCCACGGGCCGGCACCGGAGCCCCATCCCATTCAATAGCTTCCCGGTCTTCCTTTTGGGGTCGAAGAGCGCAATCTTCCCGTCCGCCCGTGGAGTTGGTGGGTGAGGCATAACGTCGATCGAGAAGGAGTCCGTCTGGGTCTCGCCATTGCCGAACTTGAAGGTCGCGCTGAGTTCATACTTGCCGCCGGCCAGGGCGGCAGGCAGTTCGAAGCGCAACGGGATGCGTTCCTGTTCCCCAATCGGCACGGTGATTTCCTTTTGACCGGCGACTGTCCGGGGCAGGCCGAACGACCACTCGCAATTGCACGTCATGGCTTCGCGGGAGTTGTTGATGACGATGAGCTGTTTTTCGACCGTCTCGCCCGGCAGGAAGTTATGGTCCTTGCTCGTGAAGGCCGCCGGCTTGCCGCCGATGTAAGCCAGCAACGGCTGGTTATGGCGAATCAGGGCCTGCGCTGCGACCGTTGGAATCCAGTCCGAGTGCTCGAAGGCCAGGTCCACCCGTTCATATCGCTGTTCGATGTAATCCGGGCTGAATCCCGGCCGCTGTAGGTTCTCCCAGTCAACCTGGAACTCCTTGCGGCTCTTGTCGACGCCGTCTCGCAGCCTCCAGTAGTGCCCGTGGGACCATGGGGAGTTCGCCGACATCCCCCACGTGCGAAAAGCGCGCCAGTTGTCGGTGAAATACATTGCATATACAGGCTGCCGTTCGGCGAAGATGTTCGAACCTACAGAGTGGGGATAGTCCCATCGGTGCCAGAGGCTGCCAGCCCGGAACTGCTTCGCTTCCCAGCGCAAGTTCATTTTCTCCATCTCGCTGATCTTGAAGGCTCGGTCTCCGAAGAACTGTGAATTCCACTCCGCGAGACAGAATTCCCACGGCACCTTCGCGTTCCCGAAGGACCGCTGGCCTTGGTACCACCCGCGATACATGGTCCAGTCCCAGGGAAACGGCACACTGTACTCGCACGTGAAAATCGGTTTCACGCCAACCGTCGCCCAGTGTTCGAACCAGTCAGACATCTCCTGGATCGGTGCGAAGTTCGCATAAAAGTTGCTTGTATGCATGGGGCCCAGGTTCCCCGATGAGTGGTGATAAACGATGCGGCCTGGGTCGAGGCCCTTCACGATTGCTTCGGCGCGCGAAGCACGCTTGGAGTTCCTCAAGGACCACGTGTCGCGGGGATTCTGTATTCCATCTATCATGTCCGGATTCATGTCCTCGCTGTACCCGGTCGCGTTATGGCTCATGGAGTAGAACACAACCGAGGGGTGGTTCTGCGCCACCCGCACGTAAAACTCCGCGTGGCGAGCGTATCCGTTGGTCTCATCGGCGTCGGGCGATTCCCATTCGTAGTGGCCAAAGTGCGGCTGAGAAAAGGCCACGAGCATCCCTACGTCGTCCGCAGCGTTCAGGACCTCTGTGAAACTTAGATGGGTGCCCGGCTCGCAGCCGTAGTTGTGCGTATAGACGAAGTTGATACCGAAGCTCTTGAGCCGCTCCATGCTCTGACGGGCTGCCCCATAGTTCGCCCAAGCAGCCCCCACCTGAGCGTTGTCCAGTGGAACAGAGGACAGAAAGATGCGGCTGCCGTTCAGGAAGAAGTCCCGGCCCTCAATCCAGAACTCGCGGAACCCGAAGCGCACGGGCTGGCCGGTATCCACCACCTTGCCATCGGCCTCCAGCAACGAGAGATTGAGGTGGTACGTGTTCTCAGGCGTATGGACGTCCCAGAGTCTCTTGGGCTTGAAGTTCTCCGTAAATGCGATGCGGCCGTCCTTGAGGTCATCTCCCTTGAAAACCTTGCTCGTGAATTCCACTGCGCTGCGGCCATCGTCCGTGATCTGCGCACGAAGAGCGTACTGTGTGTCCGCGGCGAGGCCGTTCAGAGCGGCGTCGAACGTGATATTCCACTTGCGCACGGATGTGTCCACCTTCACGTCGGCGATGCGCGCGCCCATAGGCGTGCTGACGAGGTACACGTCGCCGCACAAGCCGCGCCGCGCCACCGAACCCTTCACCTTCCTGGCTGCGTTGGTGTCGCTGTACGAGAGCATGACGCCCTTTAGCGGCATGACTACGACAAAGATGCTGAGAACGTGCGTGGCGCCCGGACGGCAGGCGGCCGTGATGTCGAGCTCGCCGCCCGGGAAGACGATGGCCCCTATGTTGCGACCATCCACGTAGACAGTCGCGTGGGAGTTCAGGTACTCCGCGTGGACGGTGATGCGCCGGCCTACCCATTCGGCGGGAACGGTGATCTCCCGCTGGTACCAGGCCGCAGTGATGCTGCGCAGATTCCGGTCCTTCCAGCTCGGATGGGAATGGACAGTCTGGCAGTCCTTCTGCATATAATCGGTGATTCCCGGCCAACTCCCCGGGACTTTGAAGTAGCCCCACCTGTCGGTGGGCACGGCGTTCGTGTCCTCGTCGGCCGGCTGCCAGAGCCACAGACCATTGATGCATATCCGCTCGCGCGTGGGTGTTGACCGGCGATACGCTTTCTCAACGTCCCAGACAGCCCTCACACCTTTGGGCAACCGTACCGCAGCCCCGCCTCGGCATACTCCCGGCACACCAGATGCAACGATAAATGCGACGATGACGAACAATTGCTCTAATAAACGTCTCATTTCGACTATACCTCGGAAGTCGAGTGGTGATTCCGACAACCGTTCAGGTGCATTTTTAACATATCGGCTGAGATTTACCATTTACCATTGATTCCACTGTGTTCCTTCAAATTCACTGTCTCAATATTGCCAAATTTGTCCAGGAAAAGCAAGTTCTTTGAGCATCGCCTTCCAGATTTCGCTGTCCAAAAGCTTGCACTGAATTACTTATATGTACCTCAACATACTTTCCCGACCACTTGCGCCGCAGGAAAGCCTTGGCTGAGAGCAACGGACTTCTTATCCGCGGGTCTTGACTGAAGCGTTTAAGTAAGAAATTGTACGACAAGTCACCCTTCCCATGAGTCGTAAAAGGTCATGATTCTTCGGCAAATTCATGTCGCCATTTTGTCTCCAAAGATGCAGAATCTGGTGACCCATAAAGAAGCCAAACATCAGATTCTTGTCGAAAAACAAATATTTTTAGAAAATTTTCAGCGAATTTCGGATTCAATGTCCTATTAGCAGATGTTGTCCCGAATGAAGCAGACTTATTAGTGATGTACAACCAAGAAATTTGTTTCCAGCTTCAACTTACAACACGTAGTTCAAACATTGTCACACCCTACTTTGGTAATTCAGATTTGATCGTGATGGGTCCAAGTAGATATCCCAAAAACATTGTTGTCCCAGTGCCGATAACGATCAACCAACTCCAGGCCAGGCGGATCACACCAAAATGTGAAAGTAGCATAAGAACTAATGTGCAGAGGGTGCTTGCAACCATAGCGATGATATTTCCCTTATTTGCCTTTCGCCTGGTCAGCAATCCCAGCAGGAAAACCCCTAAAATCGCCCCGCCGGTTATAGAGAATATCTTAAAGGCAAACCAAAGTATATTCTTGACCGGTTCACAGGCCAAAGCAATCAATGCCAGTATCAAACCGAAAACAACGACGCCGCCCCGAGAGACCAGCAAATAATGCTTTTCAGTGGCCTTGTTCTTGGTCAGGGGTCGGTAAATATCTGTTATAAAAGAAGAGGCAAGCGAACTCAGAGGAGAATCGATGCTGGCCAAAATGATAGCGGCCAGAAGCAAGCCTTTGAGGCCTGCCGGCAGGGAATGGGCAACAAAATGAGAAATGACCTCCTTGGCCTCAGCCGGTCGGATGACATCGGGATTCTGTTGATAGAACACGTAAAGCAATGTCCCAATCGCCAGGTAGAGACACATAATGGGAATCACGGTAATAATCGTTGAGATGAGAGTTCTTTGGCTTGCCTTGTGAGTTTTGACGGTGAGCAGACGCTGGGTCATTTCCTGGTCGGTGCCGAAAGACGCCATTCCAATAAAAAAGCCGTTGACACTGCCAACCCAGAAAGTAGTGGGGTCGTTTAGATTAAAATCAAACCTGCACGCACTCAAACGCCCCGCCTGGTCAGCAATCTGCCAGGCCTCGGCCAAGCCGTCATGGATTTGATAGATAAGGTAGATGAACAAGGCGATGCCGGCCGCGAGGAAACAAATCGCCTGGTATGCGCCGGCCCAGACTACGGCCTTGATACCTCCGAACGCAATGAAGATGATGCTAACAACGGTGAACATCAGAAGCGTTTGCACCAGACTCCAGCCCATTATCAGGCTTACGCCGAGACAAGCGGCATATAGCCTCACGCCTGAGGCAATCAAACGGGTGACGAAAAAGAATATCGAACCAGCGTATTGAGTCTCGCGTCCAAATCGGTGCCGGAGAAACTCGTAAATGCTCGTACAGTCATACTTATAAAACACCGGGAGAAAGAGAAACGCCACTGAAACACGTGCCAAGGCCTGGCCAATAAAAAACGGGACGTATTCCCAGTTTTCGCCGTAGGCCGTCGCCGGAAAGCCGATTATGGTCAGGGCGCTGATCTCGGCAGCGGCAAAAGAAAGACAGGCAACAATCGAGGGTACCCTTCTGCGACCGAGAAAAAAGTCGTTGGTATCTTTCTCTTCGCGCCCAAAGACATAGGAGATAACAAAGAGAAGTAAAACCGCCACAACAACGATAGAAATATCCATTCCGCCCAGGGTCCCTGCGAAACCCAAAATGGCAGTACCTGCGATCATATCATCTCCTTCACAGCTTTTCGCAAGGTCCGGTTGTCCGCCTCGGCGGATTTTGAGAGCAACGGGCACACAAGGCACCGGGCTGCATGTGGACGAATTATATATATATTTCGGTCGATTCGCAATACGCCGGCTGAGTGAGAAACGCATTTACATTACTCATATAAGATGATATGAATAAAGGGGCGAACAGGCATTCGAGTGAAGAGACATCGGATATCTATAAGGATGAATTAAAAAACCATGACAAAATCGGAATTAGTGAGACGTAATGTCAGATGCCGTAACAAAAGCTAAAAAGTTCTTAAATGAAGAGAGGGCGTTCCGGTTGGGAAAATTACTAACGGAATCGTCTCATCCCAAAACGCGAGCCCTTTCTGAAACGAGCAAAGCCAACCTTTCCGCCGGTATTCAGCTGCTGCAATCGGTGGATGAAGAAATTCCTCCGGCCGTGGAAAAGATTTTTCATCAAGAAACATTCCAAGAACTCGTCGAGGCCTTCGTTAACGCCCTAAACGCCGGGAGGCGAATTTTCTTTACGGGCTGTGGAGCTACAGGACGTCTGAGCATACTGTTGGAGGCAGCCTGGCGACGGTTCTGGCACCAGCTCAAACAAAAGCATCCGGATGTAGCCACAAAAAACCGTGAAGCGGAGGATTGTACCGTTAGTATTATGGCCGGCGGTGATTTTGCCTTGATCAAATCCGTGGAAGGGTTCGAGGATTTTCCAGACTTTGGCCGATACCAGTTAAAACAAGCTGGTGTTAGCTCTGGCGATGTCGTCGTTGCTATCACCGAGGGTGGAGAAACCCCTTTTGTGATTGGCACCGCCTGGCAGGGACTCGATGCCGGAGCACAGGTTTTTTTTATATACAACAATCCCACTGATATACTGTGCAACAAGGTCCGGCGTTCCCGCGCAGTAATTGAGGAGCCACGCATTAGAAAGCTGGAATTGACAACTGGACCAATGGCCATTACCGGCTCGACGAGAATGCAGGCCGTAACAACTGAATTGTTGGTCATTGGCACTGCCCTCGAGAGCGCACTATTGGAATTCCTGAAAAACACTTTACCTGTCTCGCAATGGGCGAGACTAAATCTCAGCCCCCGCTCAGCCCAGGATTACCATCGGGTATTTGCCGACCTGCTGAAGCAACTTTCACATACCACATCGGTTGACACAATGGCTCGCGCAACGAAATTTGAGGAAGATATCTATCACCAACATGGCTTGATAACCTATATGGCTGATTCAGGTCTTCTTGATGTGCTAACCGATACGACCGAGCGCTCACCCACGTTCATGGTGCCACCCTTTCGTAAATATGGGGACGACTGCTCTCCGCAGTCCTGGGCCTTCGTCAAGAATCCGTTCCGTTCCACCCAGGATGCGTGGCGAGATATGCTGCAGCGTGAGCCACGCGGCCTGCAATGGGGGACAAAGGTATATGAAGAATTGAACGCCCCAACCACATTACAGGCCACGCCACCCCGGCTCGGTAACGATGAGATATACAAATTCCGAATAGGCAACGAATCAGAACCTTCACGCACTGATGCTCCCAACTCAGCACTAATTGTGATTGCGGTTGGGGATGAGGCGGATTATCTGATATGCGCTGCCCTGGATAGGTTTGGCTCTCAATATGAAAAAACTGCATCAATAATCATAGGCCCCTCAACCGCCGCTTCGAGCACAAATGAGCTGTTTCAGTTTAAGTGGGACTTGCCCAATTCACCACTGCAACTGTGGCACCATCTTGCTGTCAAATTAGTTCTCAATACAATTTCGACCGCAACCATGGTGCGGATGGGCCGAGTTGTAGGTAATGCGATGGTTTGGCTGTCACCCAGCAACAAGAAACTCATAGACCGAGGCTCACGTCTGATTTCTCAACTGACAGGATGCAGCTACGAGGAGGCGTGCACCGTGCTACACCAGACAATGGAAGAGGTGGAATCGTGCTCACAACAGGTCGAAGAGGTTCCATCACCTGTTGCCCTGGCCATCGAACGCATCGGCCTGGAGGGTAAAAAAACTTGATGCGCCAGGCCGGCTATTAACATTCCATACCTTTCAATTTGGGTACATAAGATATTTATCTCTGATTCGTAGAAAATTTTTCAAGCCGACTTGCCATTTTTCTCTGAGTTTTTCTAATGACGATTGAGTTGTGATGGCTTCGCGAATCACTGAGGTTCCACATAAACGGTCGAAATGTTGTGCTCTCCATTGGAAGGCGTCCGGATACATCCGGTAGATTTCATTGATGATTAAAACACCGCTCCAGTATGGCTCAAGCGAGTCTCTATTGGTTATGATAATCTTAACGCCTTTACATTGTTGACCCTTGTATTTTGAACGGACTGGTGTAAAAGCAGTTGGTTCAAATCGAACGCCCGGCAAATGCAATCTGTTCAGTTTGGCAGCCAGACTTTCCGAATCAATCCAGGGGGCTCCGAATTGCCTGAACGGCAGAAGCGTGCCTCTGCCTTCTGAAACATTGGTCCCTTCCAAAAGACATAAGCCGGGATAGACAGCAGCGGTTTCCAGACTGGCCATATTCGGTGATGGTTTTATGAATGATAGTCCCGTCTGGTTGTACCACATACTCCGACGCCAGTTCTTCATTGTGATAACCACCAGGTCGGCTTTTACACCATTTTTAAGCCAGCCTTGCTCATTGAACATTCTGGCAAGCTCTCCAGCGGTCATGCCGTGTCTCACAGGAATGGGATACAAACCAACAAAGCTGGCATACTGTCGTTCGAGAATATTGCCTTCGACCTGGATACCGTTTATAGGGTTCGGTCTGTCCAGAACGACGAACCGTTTGCCGCATTCTGCTGCGGCTTCCATCGCCAAAGACATAGTGTAAATATAGGTATAGAATCGTGCTCCGACATCCTGTATGTCAAAAACCAGTATATCGATGTTTCCCAGCATTTCACGTGCAGGTTTACGTGCCTTGCCATATAAACTATAAACGGGAAGCTGGTAGGTGGCTTCGGTGCCGCTCTTAATTTCCCTTCCAGCCTCTTCGATACCATAGATTCCGTGTTCCGGACTAAAAAGCGCAGTGATTGTAACATTACCCATATTCCTGAACACATCCACTATATATTGTCCGCTGCTGTTATAAGCGGTGTGGTTGGTTATGATGCCGACGCGCTTGCCCTGGAATAAATGCTTGTACGAGCTGATATTGTCTAATCCGGTTTTGACCGAAGCTTCGCAACCCGATACCAATATTATTGAAATCAGTATTATAGATGATTTTGCCAGTCTCATCCTTTGCCCTCATTATAATAGAAGCGACAGAGCGTATTATATATGGTAGAATATACTCTCTCTGTGGTGTTCATCAAGTTTTTCCCGGAAATGGGAACCAAATATGAAATTGATACGAGCCATCATTATATTTCCTACGTTGCTATTCTGTACAACTATAAGCTGCCATTTCGTTGAGAAAAAGAGCTATGAATACGACCTGAACGAGATCGATTGCGTGGTTAAGGAAGAAATCAAGAAAGGCAACTTCCCCGGTGCGGTCGTTCTTATAGGAAAGGCAGATGCTATTCTTTACTGGCGGGCCTTTGGAGACCAAGTAATAGAGCCTTTCCGGAAACAAATGAAAAAAAATACTATCTTTGACTTGGCCTCATTAACCAAACCGATTGCCACTGCAACATCGACAATGATTTTGAGTGACCGGAAAAAAATAGAGTTAGATGATTTTGCCGGTACATATCTTTCTGCTTTTGCCTGCCACGGCAAAGAAGAAGTCCGGATTAAACACCTTTTAACTCATACTTCCGGTTTGCCGGCTTATACAAATGCAGACGAATTAAAGAAAGGTTTTGGAACTCCTTGCCCTGATAAAGTGATAGAGAAAATATGTGGCATGAAAGCTTTGAGCAAACCCGGAGAAGACTTTCGCTATAGTTGCCTGGGATATATTGTGCTGGCGAAAATTGTAGAAGTAGTCAGCGCCGAAAACATCGATGATTTCACCAGGGAAAGTGTCTTTTCGTTACTGGGAATGAAGCACACCACCTATAATCCTCCGGCATCCTGGAAGAAGGATATCGCCGCCACACAGATTGTAGAGGGACAATTGCTTCGAGGCACGGTCCACGACCCTCTGGCAAGATTAATGGCAGAAATATCTGGTAATGCCGGGCTTTTTTCTACGGCCTACGACTTATCGTTTTACTGCCAAATGTTATTAAATTCCGGCACTTGGAACGGAGTAAAGGTCATCAGCCCCAAAGCTGTCGGTATGTTGACAACTGTCCAATCACACGGCCGGGCTTACGGCTTTGATGTACATTCTGGTTATTCATGGGTTAAGGGTTCGTATGCTCCGGAAAACACATTTTGCCACACCGGCTACACGGGAACTTCCATAGTCTGCGACCCGGTCAGCAAGACGTACATTATTATTCTTACAAACAAATCTCATCCTCACGATGAAGGAACGTCGAAACACATTCGGACAAAAGTTGCAGATATTGTTTTTCAAGCTTATAGGTAGTATGTTGAATCCGACCGGCGATTAATATTTCGCCCTATTGATTCGCACCGATTTGAAATACTCAAATAAACCCCACAAAAAACATGCAAATGAATAAGCAGATACTTGCTTCAAGAGGCCCCGGTGCTAACCGTCCATATCATTTACCGACTAAAGGGCTGTGAGCATTGCCTGCAGCCCTTTCTTCCTTGCTGAAGATATAGGAAAGTTTTTGATCGATTTATCAATATTACAATCAATCGCAGCATACAACCCGACTACAACCCAAAAACCCATTATCTGCCAATTCCACAAAAATTCACACCCCATAAGCCCTGCGTTTGCAGTGAGTTATAAAAAAGTGAAAATTTAGCAACGTTTTCAATGTCCTCTTCGGGGCGTTTCGACCCAGTCAGATGATAGTCGTTAAAGCATCTCTGCAGGCATTGAAGCCTAGATTTTCGCTGAAAAATGCAAATTTTTAAGAAATTTCAACTGAAAATAGGATTGAACATCCGATTGCCGCTGCAAAGACAAACGGATTATATATCCGTTGCTTTCTTTAGACCTCCTGCGGTTTATGCAGGCGAAGTTTGGCCGCTGGTAGAGATTAGTCTCACATGCGGACGCTACGATTTACTTTGATCCCACTTTGTGCTTTGCCAGTTTCGTATTACACCATTGTGGCCACAGATGGGACAGTGCCAGAGAATTTCTTCTGCATCTTCGCTGATACGAGCCAGAATGAAGCCAAAACATCTTTCTGCGCGACACCTGATTCCAGTATCGTGATAGTTGCCTGACCTGACCGATGTGGCCTGAGACAGTACAGGTATTACAAAAAGTGCCGAAATTAGGGAAATTAGTATTTTATACATCGACGGGACATCCTTGGATCAGGACTTTGATTAAAACTGGAGAAAATGGAGATGGCAAGTATACGACCGTTAATTACGTAACTTCAAGATTTTCGAAGCTTTTGAAAAAAGCTGAGATCCATGCACCGAAAGGAACCGGTTTCTACACGCTTCGGATAACTGCGGCCACGTTAGCAGCCAGATCAGGAGATCCATTTGCAGTTCAAAGACTTCTCGGTCATGTTGATTTAACAATGGCAACAAGATACGTACAGGACGTTTCCGAACAAACTGATAGAGTCATTGAGAATAGTAGACAGTATGTAATTCAGGGAAACACTTGAATTTATTATAAGTATTTATCGAAGCTAACTGGGCAAGATAATTATTTTGTTTTAAGTTTTCTTTGATCACCTATGTATACCTCAAGCAATCCAAGCGGTTATGACCTTAGTTTTAGGACCACTAACGAATTCAGGTGGAGCAGATTCGGACATGACTTAAAGTCGCCGTTGCCATTGGGCAATGTGGCGGGTATCTCTGCGGTTATAGGGCTTGGATTTAATCATTGGCTTGCCCCCATAAATAAAATATACTTGTTCAGTATATCGACAGCTTGCAGAGGTGCTTTTATGAAATTCCAAGCTGAACTGTTCCGGAGAGAAGCTACTGGCCTTAAGTTGGCGAAGAACGACCCTGGATCCACATTATGCAAACTATACTTTGGCAAGATTTTTTACGTTGCGATATCACTATCACAAGGAGAATGGGGTAAGGCTTTGAGGTGCTAAACGAATGACGGACACTCGGCGGGAGGTTATAATGCCCCGCAGAGAAAGGAGTGTCCAGGATGGCAAAGCAGAAACGGTACAGTAAAGACTTTAAATTGCAGGCAGCTCGGCTGGTAACAGAACAGGGCTATTCTTTTGCAGAAGCGGCCGACAGGCTGGTGGCTTCGGCATGGTCGATCCGTTATTGGGTTCAGAAGTTCCGACAAACAGGTGAACTGCCGCCGGAAAACCAAACACTTACAAAAAGTAGTTGAATTGTCTGGCCAATTCCGTTATAGTGGCAACCTAAAAACCTGAGAATGGAAGCGTTTAAGGGTATTGGGTGAAATATTTGATTGACGGATTATGAAAACATTCGTTGTAAATAAATTTTATCCGCCTGATGCAACCGCTATCGGCTACAAACTGACTATAAGAGCTGGCTGTCTGCTTAACTACGTATCATTTTGTGTCGCCGCTGTCTGGAAATTACTTCTCCTGCTTTCTTGGCATGTGCATATGGCTGTGGGAACCCTTGCCTTTGTCATGCTGCGTAGTACTCTACAACTTTTGTTTAAAAATCCCAAGCAGGTCTTTCAAATTATCAAACTGTGTATGGGGGTTTCCATGTCTTACAGCGTATTAAAAACAGGAAATTTATTGCTTTGCAACCTCGTAAATAATCCATTTGGTACTCTGATTGAGACAGTTGATACCTAACATGGCCTCTGATGTTTTGATTACTTGGTGGCGAGAGTTGCTTTTTACCCGAAAGGCGTTTCACTGCACCCGACGGGGACGGAGTCTAAATTGACAGCGGTATTATGATGTGCACTGTTTAGCATTAAGAACATTCATGTTTTTCTTTATAGCTATATCAGGAGAATAATAATATGGCGGTTTCGCAAAACGACACTCCAAGGAGCCAACCAGTCCCAACTGATGCTCAGGAAAGGGAGAAAATCTACGAAGACGAAATTAATCTAATGGATTATTTCAGAGTTCTCTGGAAGCGTAAAAGCCTTATTTTGCTTGGCTCAGTCTTGCCGGCGTTTATCGTTGGCCTAATCCTTTTCTTCTTGCCGAGAAACTACAAAGTAACCTATGTCTATGATGTTAAAGACCAGGATGCCTATGATGTTAAAGACCAGGATGCCTATGATTTTAAAGGCCAGGATGCCTATGATGTAAGCAATTGGAACCTCAACCAAAACAACTACAAAATACTCCTCGGCAGGTTTTACAGCGATGAAAATACAAATAAAATCAAAGCCAAATTGCAGGGATATAATCCGGAAGCGGTCAACTTTGAAGTTTCGCCTTCATATATGGACCTTTCCAAGACAAAAATAACAAACCCATTTGAATTAGAACAGATAAGACAATTAGAAGTTCAATTGCTTAATATGACGATAACCGGAAGACCTAAAAATAATATTTCCAAAATATCTTCGGTGATAAGAGATAACTTTGAAAATATAATGCCTGTGTATATGGTACAGAATCAACTGAGTTCAAGTGCAAGAGCATGTAGAGGCAAGATGGCCAGCATTGAAGAAAACAAGTTTAATCAGGAGCTTGTCTTAAAGACAAGCAAAGCAGTCTTAGCAAAGCTGAAAAGTATAAAGACCAAAACTTCAGATACAAGGCAAACCAATATTGCTTTACAGTTTGATATTAGCGGGAAGACTGAATACCTCCCCGTAGAGTATCAAATACAGGCCACCGAATCAAAAACAGTACAGCTTGAAGAACAAATCGCGGCAAATGAGGAAACATATAATCATTATAAAGACTTACTTGCCTTAAACAAAAAGCTATTAGCTGAGTTAAAGGGTAAAATGTCTTCCCAGTACACAATTCAGCAATTCCGCTTGTTCCTGATTGATTTAATTGGCGGTTATGAAAAGGAGGAACTAAAGGATTATTTGAATTCATATATTAAGAAGATAGAAAACAGAATATCTGCAAGTGCTCCGATCATGCAAAAGCCAAGAGTTTACACACTTGCAAGAGGTACACTGAAAAAAACTGCTATCACATTTGTAATGCTGTTAACGACTGTGACATTTGTTGCTTTCCTGTTAGAGTCTGCTCAGAAGAGCTAATTTGTGCTTCGCAGAAGTGCTACCGATAATTAGATTCGCTGACGGGATCATCTTGATAACAGTCCGAAAGTGAATCTAATAATGCGGAAATGCAGCATTTTAAATTAAAACAGCATATAGGACTGTAGAGGTTTTTGCTTCTGTAATGTTAAGCTCCTTGTGCGAACAGGACAGCTTTGAAATGAAAAAGGTTTCTTTTATATTTGGTACACGGCCGGAGGCGGTCAAACTTTGTCCTTTGGTCTTGGCAATGAAAGAACACCCTGGTTTTGACCAACATGTATGTGTTACAGCCCAGCACAGGGAAATGCTTGACCAAGTCTTTCTTTTTGCTGAGGACACAGCTGGGGCCTTTATGGTACATCGTTTTTCTAAAAAAATATACCATCTTGCACTGTCTTTAGTATGTGAACTTATCCCGGCTTCGCCGGGGACTTTTAGTTGCCCATTTTGCCTATATTGCCTAAATAACAAATTCCTATACTATTAAATTATGAGCAGGAAATCATAGATGTCTCAAGCACTAGAGGGTAAACAAAAAATCCAAGAGGCGCGGTACGAGTACCCTTATCATTACATCCCCAGAATAGAAGATGGTGAATTCTCACGCGTTTGCTACTGGCCTTGGGGATTTCGGTATCTTGCAGGACACAAGGTTGTTTTTGAACAGCTTGAAAAAATTACTTTTAATTCTCTTGTAGATATCGGTTGCGGAGACGGAAGATTTATTAAGGATTTGACTAAACGTTATCCCGAAATTCGTGTTCTCGGGATTGATCATTCAAAAAGAGCAATTCAACTGGCTGAAGCCATAAACCCAGGACTGGAATATAAAGCCACGGACATATTACAGAATTCCATTTCAGAGCGATTTGATGCCGCAACTTTGATTGAGGTGTTAGAACATATTCCGACCGGATGCCTCCCGTCTTTTTTAAAGGCTGTGTCAGACCTTATTAATCAAAAAGGATACTTGGTATTAACAGTGCCACATATTAACACGCCTCTGCCAAGCAAACATTATCAGCACTTCAAGGCGGAACAATTACATGATTTGCTAAGCAAGCATTTTCATGAAATCACTATTATTCCATTTGATCCTAGGTCTAAGGTAATGGGATTTTGGCACAGGTTGATGGGGAACAGAGGGAAACATTTCATTTTGACTAACCATCGGCTTAATTATTGGTTTTGGAAAGTATACATCTCCTACTATCTTTATACTAACGGGGAGCAAAAGTGCATGCGCATGGCTGCCGTTTGCAAAAAATGAGTTGAAATGAGTACTCTAAGCCTTTTAGTAGTCCCAGTGGCAAGAACAAGATGTAAAGGATTCTGATTTGCAAAGACAGCCGAATATTAAAGTACAAAGCCAGGTAAAGTTACGATTAGAGCAAAATTGCTTCGGGTACCTTTTGTGTTTATGATGGCTGTTTTCAAGGACAACATTAGGGGGGAGTTTCTATGTAAGGTTCTGTTGTATTTGCTGATTATTTTTGGGATTTACTTCAAATACTTAGGGATTGTTCGTTATGGTCTAAATTTTTACGTTATAATTTTGTTTTTTGCAATTTCGGTTTTTTTTATGGCTGCATATTCATATGGCAGAAACGAAATCCTAAGAATTTGTTTTTGTTAATGTTTACTGCTTATGCTTATATTAGTTTTTTTGCTTCATTGATAGATGGGAAAATGATTTCTTATATTGGAGGAATGGGTTTCTCTGTATTGTTGCCTGTTGATATTCTGGCTAGTGTAACTTATGGTCGTGGATGGGATAAACTTGCTGTCTTTGTCCCATTATACTTTTGTCTGCTTTCATTTTTCTTGAAACGATTATCTCACTGGGAGATTTTCGATTTCACTTTCGCAGCCGCTTTGGTCCCTGCTTACCTATTGTTACTAAAGTTTATTGCTGTATCAAGTCCAGCTGCCGACATAAGAAATAATTCACCAGATGGAATGATTTATAACAAATGTAAAACGTACTGAGCAATACTTAGAGGAGGTACTTTGGTTAGTTTATCGTCTTTAATTGCCAAAACAAGGTCAATGCTTTCTCAAAATAGCTCCATATTGAGGGATTGTACCAGTGGTCATTTATTGGCTAAGAATGATGATACCGTCAAGATAGGAGAAAAGCCGCTTTCAAAGATTAGGTTTTCGGGTGTCAGCAAAATGGGTAACTTATCTTGGACAGGGTGTTTGGCCCAGCAGCCTGTCAAAATCTACCAGACGTTTAGCCCTGCGCATGCACAATATATAGACCAAGT